>CAIZNN010000061.1 GCA_903934285.1 Akkermansiaceae bacterium
TCCGCAGGATGCGGAACGCAGCCGGCAGGATGCCGGCGCTCCCCGCATGCACGCGTGCACAAGAGGAGTGTCCGCTGGTGCTAGCAGAATTCTCCTGTGATGCCCGATCTCATTGATTGAGGGGAGCGCCGCCATCCTGGCGGCATTTGCCGGCGTCCCGCCGGGAAATCTGGAAACGCCACGCAATAAACCCACCAAGAGCGTTCCGCAGGATGCGGAACGCAGCCGGCAGGATGCCGGCGCTCCCCGCATGCACGCGTGCACAAGAGGAGTGTCCGCTGGTGCTATTCTTCGGGATTGGCCAGGAGAAACTCCAGCCTTTCCGCCAGCAACGGCGGCAGGCCTGCGGCGAGCGCAGGGTCCAGTAGTCCCACTCCGGCCAGATCGCGCAGGTGCATTCGGTCTTTATCGCGCCAGGCAGCAAGCTTCATCCGCACTAGGGCGGGCAGGGAGATCAGGCGGATATCCCCGGCATCCTCGGCCTCATCCACCGAGGCATTGACTGCCGAAGCATCCGGTTTAACCCTTTCGCCGGCGAAGAGCACATGCACCGCATCGCGCACTTTCGCCTCTGGCCCCTCAAGAAAAACATCCATCACCCCCCCGCCCAAGGAGGAGATTTTCCGGTGGGTGTAGCCGGCCTCAGCCATGGCCTTGATGGCATCAGGAAAATCCTCGCGTCGCAGGAGAATGTCCACATCGCGCGTGTTGCGCACCGCCGCCTCGTCCACGCGGGAGACCCAGGCGGCCACCGCATTGCCGCCCACCACCGCGTAGGGCACGCCAGCCGCGTGCAGGCTGGCGCTCACATGCAGCAGGCGCCTCCTCACCTTGGTCACCGCATCATCCATGCGCTGCCAGGAAACGGGTTGTAGAAAAGAATGAACCATCGGTCACCGAACGAGCGTGGCATCGGCGGGCGCAACTGTCAATATGGGGGATTCGGGAACCGGGAAATCATTCGCGCAAGCAAGCGGGGTCCAGCGGCAGAGCGGTGAACAAGAGGGGAAAGTAGCAATCCGTAGGCGCGCTGGTGACAGCGCGGGGGGGCCGACAGCTCATCAGTCGAGCCCAACATACAACATCCGTATGCAAGGCAAGGCCTGCTTGTTAGACGGAACTGTCGATCTGCGGCGACGGGTCCAGGCACACTGGAAACATTTCTCGAAAAAAAAGTTGCGCGGCCAGCCGGGCGCGGCGACAAGCCCAAGCACTTCCATGTGAGTATCGAGTCGAATGAGCGCTGATAATAAGAGAGTTCCGCAACTGTCCGGAGGCAGAAGGGGATTGGCCTGCGGGCTGCTGGCGCTGGCTTGTGCTTGCGCGGTGCTGGCTGGTGCTGGCCGGGCTGCGGCGGATGACCTCGGACTGACGGCCGGGGCCAGCCGGCTGCCAGTGGCCCCCGGCCTCACGGTGTATCGCGATCCCGGCGCGGCGATGGCCCTCGGGCAGGCGCGGCAGGCATTTCGCGACGGCCGGTTTCAACCCAGCCAACGGCCGTGGCCGTCGTTTGGTTTCACCTCCGATGCGGTGTGGGTGCGCTTTGCCGTGCGTGACCGGAGTGGCGCGGCACAGCTATGGCTCACCGAGTTGCGCAGCGCTCGGATGGACGAACTGGATTGGTATTTGCTGCGCGAGAACGGCGCGGTAGAGCATCTGGCGGCGGGCAATCTGCGCGAGCACTCGCCGGAAATGGTGGACTGCAAGTATCCGGTCTTCCCGCTGCGGCTGGAGGCGGGTGAGAGCGCGGAAGTGTTCCTGCGCGTCCATTCGGAAACCGCGGTGCATCTGCCATTGCAAATTTGGGAGCCCAAGGCGTTTGCCAGCGCCCAGGCCGGCAACGAGGCGGTATTTGCAGGTTTCTTCGGCTATCTGGCGGCCCTCATCCTGATGTCGCTGGCGTTCAGCCTGTTCACCCGCGACCGGGGTTATGTGCTCTATTCGCTCTCCTTGCTCGGCGTCTTCGGCCTCTATTTTATTTTCAGCGGGTATTACCTCTGGCTGCACCTGCCCGGAGGTCGCTTCGCGGTGCAGGGGGGCGTGATCCTGGCCGTCGAATACACCATGCTGCTGATGATGGCCTATCTGCGCCACTTTTTCGACCTGCCAACCAGCATGCCCGGTCTCAACCGCTGGGGGGTACGTTTGGCCTGGGTCCTGGTGGCCGCCACCGTGGTTTTCCTGCTGGGCCCCTATCATATCATGTATCCGTTGGTGACCTTGCAACTGCTGCTCTTCGGGATCGGTTCCCTGACGGTGTCGGTGCTGGCCTGGTGGCGGGGCAACCGGGTGGCCCGTTTCTATGCGCTGGCTTGGCTGTCGTTTTGGATCCTGTTCGCGATTACCCAACTCCAGTATCGCGCCTGGTTGCCGATGTGGATTTTGCCCGAACTGCAGGATATTTTGGGCGTGGTGTCGGGTGTGACATTGTTTTTTCTGGCCATGGCGGACCGGGTGCTCCATGTCCGCCGCCATATGGAGCAAGCTCGCAATCAGGTGTTGGCCTTGGAAAAACAGGCCCTCCGGGAGTTCCAGTTGCAGATCCAGAGCCAGCAGCGCTTGATCCGCGATTTGCACGACGGCCTGGGTGCCAACAGCGCCAACGTGGAACTGCTGGCCGAACGCGGCCGCCGGGAAATACAACCCGACGGCAAAGACGCCGCCCTGGAGCAAATCGGCCGCCTCGCCGTGGAAAACAGCCTGGAAGTGCGTTCGCTGATGGACTCGCTGGATAGTGGCGGCATGAGCTGGAGCGAGTTGGTCGAAAAGGTTCGCAGCCGCGCCGCGCTCGTTTTCGATCCCGCCGGGGTGAGTTGGAAATTGGCCGTGAGCGGCGACCTGCCGGAATCCGACCTGCCTGCGCTGGCCGGGCTTTCCCTGCTGCGCCTCCTGCGCGAGGGCTCGAACAATATCCTCAAACACTCGTTTACCCGCGCCGTCTCCTTCCGTTTCGAATTCACCCCGCAAGCCTGCGGCTTGGTCATTGAGGATGATGGCTGCGGGTTCCAGTCGGATCTGGCGCGGGCGGGCCGCGGGCTCAAGCACATGCGGCAACGCGTCGAGGAGTTGGGCGGCACGCTGCTCTTGGAAACGGGTCTGTGCCAGACCCAACAGCTCCGGGCGGCCAACCCCGCGCTGGCGCGGCCCTGCCCCCGCGATCTCATCCGGCTCAACCCAGCCGCCGGCAGGCAGGCGGGGCGCGCCCAGCCCGGCCAGTTTCTTTCCTGCCCCGAGTGCGTGGGGACCCGGCTTAGTTTTGACATTCCATTGCCCCTCCGCTTCCACGACCCTAGCGCCGCGCCCGCTGGCGCAACGACCTGACCCATGCACCTTGGCATTGTAGATGACGACACGCGATTGATCGAGAACCTCCGGTTTTTGCTGCAAAGCGAACCGGGCGTGCAGTCGGTCCACACCTTTGCGTCGGCCGAGGAATTTCTGGCCGCCCGGCCGCGACCGCAGCTGGACATCCTGCTGGTGGATATGGATCTGCCCGGGCTGTCCGGCGTGGAGTTGATCGCGCGGATTGCCGAAGAGCCGGTCCAGTTCAGTTGCCTGGCGTACACGGTTTCGGCGGAGCGCCAGACGGTGTTTGCGGCCATCCAAGCGGGGGCCTGCGGCTATGTGCTCAAGGGTGGCGGCCTCCGCGAGTTGGTCAGCGCCCTGCATGACCTGAAAACGGGTGGGGCACCGATGAGTCCAAGCATTGCCCGGCAAGTGCTCCAGCAATTCCAACAACGACCCCTCGCCACTGCGCCAGCGCCCGCCACCGAAGGCTTGTCCGAGAGGGAACAAGCCGTGTTGCGGGGGTTGGCACGCGGCCAGGCCTACAAGGAAATTGCCTCGACGATGTCCATCAGCACCCATACGGTGAACAGCCACGTCAAGAAAATCTATCATAAACTCCACGTCTGCAGCCGCGAGGAGGCCGTCCGCACAGGCCAGCAGCGCGGCTGGCTCTGAACGTGGGACCTCCTGAGCCAACATTCGCTTGCATCAAATACGGGTGAAGGGCAACTTCCGCGCGTGAGCAAACCCTCCGCCATCTGCATTTTTCTCTCCCTGCTTTTGGCCGGTTCCGCCGCCGCCAGTGAATATGGACGCAGCACCTATGTGCCGGGAATGGTTGGCGATTTTTGCATAGCGGTATTGCCGGACGCCCCCGGGATTTATCTGCGCAGCGATTTGAGTGCCTATTCGGGTAGAAACACCTACACGGAGTTGGGGGGCGCGCTGAAGGTGGATGCGCAGCTGGACGCCCAGGTGCTCATTCCGCGCCTGACCTGGGTTTCCGGTTGGGAATGGCTGGGTGCCCATTACGGCGCCGCCCTTGCTTTGCCGCTGGCTCAGGTCACTTCCGAAGCACGGGTGGAACTGCACTCGCCGGGCCAGGCGGCTTCGACGCTAACCCTTTCGGCCCAGCAACTCAGCATTACCGACTTCTATCTGACCCCGAGCATTTTCGAGTGGAAGCTTGGCGCCTGGGATGTGATGTGGCTGGAAACCCTCTGCATCCCATCCGGCTCCTACGATTCGCACTCAGGCGTCAATGCCAGCCGCAACTATTTTGCGCTGAACTCGTCGCTGGCAACCACCTGGCGCCATCCCGACGGCGGCCCTGAGCTGGACCTGCGCGCGTCCTATCTGGTCAACGCGCAGAACCCCGCCACGGACTACCGCACCGGCAACGAACTGGCCATCGACGCGATCGCGGCCTGGCGGCTGGATACGCGCTGGTCCGTTGGCGTGGCCGGTTACGCATACCAGCAACTCACCGGCGACACCGGCAACGGGGCGATCTTTGGCGATTTCAAAGGTCAGGCGTGGGGGGCTGGCCCGCTGCTGCGCTACATCGAGACTGTCGGCGAGCGCCGCATCGCCTGGCAAGCCAAGTGGATCCACGACTTCGAGGTCTCCCGCCGCTACCAGGGCGATCTGCTCCTGCTGTCCGTTTCCCTGCGGTGGTAGCCGGCCTCGCCGCAGATTGGTTCTGTGTCTCCGAGTCCAAGGATGATGCTGTCAGGCGGGTACGGCCTCGCGCATGGGACGGGTGGCTGGCTCGGGCAGGGTTTTTCCGGCGCGTGTCAATTCTTCGACTTCTTCGCAGACGAGTTGGGTGAGTTGGTAATAGGTTCCTTCTGCGGTGGGACCGTGGCAAACACCGCCCCAGGGAAACAGATCGGGGCAGTAACCTACGTAGAGCAAATCTTCCTCGCTCCATTGCACAAATTTCAAATAACGGTCATTGGCATTCATCGCTTGGTCTCCCTGATGGCATTGCGGACTTGTTTCTCCTGATAAGGGTGGGCATCGTCGCCATCCTTGCCGCTCAAGATGACGGACCCCGCCTGTTTTTGGTGGCAAAATCGACGATGCGAACCTTTAACGCCCGGCAAGCGTACAAACCCCGGATGGGGGTCTGCTGCCTCATCCGGATTTTTCGGGCCCACCCACCAAGAGCATACAAACCTCAAACATCCAATCGATTATGGGGGGAATAGTCCCGATTCTGAAAAACTTTGCGCCTTTGCGCCTTTGCGCCTTTGCGCGAGAAAATTCTTAATCCTGATGAGTGGATTTGAAGCACCGCAAAGGTGCCGGGGGGTGAAGAGTGACGCGCGCAAAGCCGCAAAGGAAGAGGGGAAGACAGAAGAGGGGAAGACAGAAGACAGAAGACAGAAGACAGAAGACAGAAGACAGAAGACAGAAGACTGGAGTAAGAAGCGCCATGCGTCGCCCGAGGGCTCTTCTCTTGTCTTGGAGCGCAGCGGTCTTCTGTCTTGGAGCGCAGCGGTCTTCTGTCTGAGGTGCAGGCATCCCTAGAAAACCCCTACCTCTAGGGATAGACGTATCCCTAACCCGGCGGCTAATTTGCCCGTGTTCATTGAAATGAATCCGCCCTCTTCAGAACTCATAAACAGCAACGACACATGAAAACCAGAAAAAGCCTCACAACAATCGGGCTGGCCGTTCTGACCGGCACAAGCCTCGGCCTCCCGCAGGCCAACGC
This sequence comes from Akkermansiaceae bacterium, assembly GCA_903934285.1. Classification (GTDB taxonomy): domain Bacteria; phylum Verrucomicrobiota; class Verrucomicrobiia; order Verrucomicrobiales; family Akkermansiaceae; genus Luteolibacter. The sequence goes on from CAIZNN010000061.1 coordinate 6,011, forward strand.
CACCCTGGTCAGCTCCTCGGTCATCGGATCGCAGACCGGCTTCGGCGACATCAGCTACACCCCCTCCACTGTGAGTGAATATATCATTTACGGACGGGCGAACACGGGCGGCACCTATGCCGCCCCAACATTCTCGCCCTATATTCGCTCAGCCAGTGGCACCCACATCACCCAGGGCGTGGCAGGCGACGGCGTGACCCAGTATGAGACGAGTGGTCCCTACTCTGGAACCTATTTTACTTATTCGGGAGGCACTCCGACCGCATCCGGAACCAACCAATATGTGAACTTCCAACCGGTTTCCCCGGCGGTCGGGTGGGGTGCTGGCACCGATCCCTACACTTGGGCCTCCATTTCGGCGAGCGCACCTGCGGCAGACTTTACTTTCTCGTTTCTCACCCATTGTTATATGGCCACCACCGATTTGGAGGTTTGGCTTGGTGGAACCCGCATTGCTTCCTACGACAATGTGATGAGTGCGGGTTACTTGAGTGGAGGCGGTGATGGGCGCAACACGGACTACTTCTACAAATTCAACTTTGCTGGAATCGCAGCAGGCGCCAACCTGGAGTTCAAGTTCACTGACATGCAGCGGGTGGACAATAGCTCCTGGTCAAACATCGGTATCCTCTCTGCTGCGTTGGATTACACCCCGCCGGCGGACAGCCCACTTTCGGTCAGCAAACTTAAGAGCATGCCCAATCTCACCGCCGTGCCCGAGCCAGCCAGCGTGCTGGGCACCATGGGCCTGCTCGCCAGCGGTTTGCTGCTGCGCCGGCGCACGAAGCATTTGCGTTGATTTCCTGAATGCTTTCTCAATTGGCCGGATGGGGTTTGCTGCCTCATCCGGCTTTTTCGGGCCCACCCACGCAGAGCATACAAACCTCAAACATCCAATCGATTATGGGGGGAATAGTCCCGATTCTGACAAACTTTGCGCCTTTGCGCCTTTGCGCGAGAAAATTCTTAATCTTCCGTCTTGGAGCGCAGCGGTCTTCCGTCTTGGAACGCAGCGGTCTTCCGTCTTGGAGCGCAGCGGACTTCTGTCTGAGGCGCAGCCTCCCTGGAAAACCCCTACCTCTAGGGATAGACGTATCCCTAGACCGCCAGCTAATTGTCACTAAAATGAAATTACGGAGTTATCTAACCAACCTGCGGCGCACGCGTGACACCAAGCAGATGCTGCGCGACGCGGGCATCGTGGCGCTGCTCATCGGGTTGGGATTTGCGGCCAAGCCGGTGTACCGGGCGTATCGCGGGTATCAGGTGGATCGCAATCTCGCGGCGGCCACCACGGCGGCTCTGCATGAGGACTGGAGCACAGCACGCGACAAAGCCCGCAGTGTCCTGTTAGCCCGGCAGAACGACTTCGAGGCCTTCCGCATCTGGAACCGGGCCTGCGGCAAGCTCGGCGAACCTGGTGCCTACATGGAGGCGGCCCAATTTTTCAACGACGCGCGTGCCACCCGCGATGACCTGCTGGAGGCACTGCGGCTGATGGCCCCCAAAGCGCCGCAAGCGATGGTCCTGGCGGCCTATGACAGGCTGCCGAAAGATCTGCGTGCCGAGGCACCCTTCCGTGCGGCGATCATCCCGTTGTTCATTCGGCGCGGCGAGTTCGCCGCCGCCGAACGGGGCTTGCGCGAGGTGGCAAGCCCGACCAACGAACCCGAGGTCCGCCTCGAGTTGTTGCGCACGCTGTGCAGCCGCCCGGATGCCGGCCGCGTGGCGGAGGCGCGCGGGATTTTCGCGGACTTGATCGCCGCCCATGCCGACACGCAAGCCCTGGCCGCCTTGCTCATCCTCGGCGATAGCACCCGCGGGCTGGCATCCGGCAGCACACTGCCCGACCTCCCGGCTTGGCTCAAACACCAGCCGCAGGCCACCGCCATCCACCACTTGCTGGGAATGCACCCGGCCCTCGA
>CAIZNN010000062.1 GCA_903934285.1 Akkermansiaceae bacterium
CTGTTTGACTATCAATGTCGGAACATGGACTTTAATTGCAAACAGAAGCGAGCCGTGGACCTGGACAACCATCGTGGAATGGCTCGCGACAATTCAAACAGGTGGTGTAATAGTGATAGATGAGGTTGATAAGCTATGTAATAGTCACGGTTCCGGTGGAGGCGGAAGCTATGAGTTCACGAGTTTTCTTAGGCTGGAAGCGCATGCGCTGTTAGATGGGATGATACCCGCTTCAATCAAGATGCCAGCGCGTGCTGACTTCGGCGGGTTTGATATTCCATGGACTGAACCACTTTCCCCATGGGACCGGGATGATCTGTCACAACTCTTACGAGAGCGAGTGATGATCATTGCCTGCGGAGCATGGCAAAGTGCCTGGAAAAGCAACACCCGGCAACTAGGGTTTACAAACGGTCCGGCCCCGTTACCGGAGCCACCGTCACCAGCACAGATTTCCATTTCAATTGATGCCGAACTCCGTCAACGGTTCAGGGATGAGGTTTCGTTTCTACCTCCCATGATGCCAAGTGATTACGTCGCCGTAGCACAAGCGCTTGTACAGAAATTGCCGTATAATGTCCGTAAGGAATGGCGTGAGCATCTCGGTGCCGCAATACAGAGAGCTATCGACGGCGCACTCGGCATGAGGGTTTTTGAAGAACTTCTCCTCAAAGCTATTGTCCATTCGCGGAATCCAAAAACAAAATGTCTAAAAAGCCCCGGACTCCCCGGTCTTGACCCCACCTGTCCGACGGTGTAATTCTCTCCCGTGACCAAACCGCTCCAAATCCGAATACGACGCCCCGATCCATCGATCAGGGGGCGTAGCTCAGCGGTCAGAGCGGGTGCTTTATAAGTGCCGGGTCGTGGGTTCGATACCCACCGCCCCTACCAGATTCGAAATCATGCCCGGCCAACAGGCCGGGCTTTTTCTTTTTCATACCGAAGATAACCGGCACATCCGGCGGGTTCGTTTCCGTCCCCTCCGTTTCTCCGGCATTGTATGTCATCATGGGTGCTTCTGCAGACACACCCACAGGGCATGTGACAATCAGCCATGGAATAGACCACCTGCTATCATCATTCCATCTGATTAAATCCGCTAGACTTGGTGAGATTCCGCAGGGAAGACATTTCAAACGTCATCCAGGAAACCCGGCGTGGATGATTTTTCAGTAATCTTCTTGCTATGAGCGAGCCATTTGGGTCAAATGGCTGGTAGGGGGCTGCTCAACGATTCTCGGCACCACCCTGTCCTGTAACCGGCTTTCCCAACAGCCTTCAAATGTAAATTCCTAACGATGAAACAAAAGAAACATGCGACAGGGAAAAAAACCGCCAGCCAGCCAGCCAGCCAGCCAGCCAACGGTAAGAGTGGTTTTCCCATTGTCGGGATCGGGGCCTCGGCGGGGGGGCTGAAGGCGTTCGGGGAGTTTTTTTCCGCGATGCCTGCCGATTCGGGCATGGCGTTCGTGCTGGTGCAGCATCTGGCACCGGATCACAAGAGCATCCTCAGCGAACTCATCAGGCGTTACACGAGCATGCAGGTGTTCGAGGTCGAGGACGGGATGACGGTGCAGATCAACTGCGTGTATGTCATCCCTCCCAATCGCGACATGGCGCTTCTGCACGGCACGCTGCAACTGATCGACCCCCACGTCCATCACGGCCAGCGCCTGCCGATTGACTACTTCTTTCGCTCGCTGGCGCAGGACCAGCATGAGCTGGCGATCGGCATCGTGTTTTCCGGCACCGCCAGCGACGCGACGCTGGGGCTGTCCGCAATCAAGGGCGAGGGGGGCTTGGTCATGGCTCAGAGCCCCGACTCCGCAGAGTTCGACGGCATGCCCCGGAGCGCCATCGCCACGGGACTGATGGATTACGAACTGCCGCCGGGTGAGATGCCCGCCAAGCTGATGGACTATGCCACCCATGCCTTCCGCAACCGCGTCCGGCTGACAGCGGGAACCACGGCGGTAACCAGAGCGATAACCAGAGACGGCAGCGCGCTGAAAAAAATCTTCGTCCTGCTGCGCTCGTTCACCGGCCACGACTTTTCTCAATACAAGCCGAGCACCATCAGCCGCCGGATCGAGCGGCGGATGGCCGTGAATGGGATCGAAACAATCGACAACTACGTGAGGTATTTGCAGGATGCCCCGGCGGAAGGGATCGCGCTCTTCCGCGATTTGCTGATCGGCGTGACCAATTTCTTCCGCGACCCGGAAGCCTTCAAGTTTCTTGAGGAGCAGGGTGTTCCCAAGCTCTTTGAGGGCAGACCCCCGGGCAGCACGATCCGCGTCTGGTCGGCCGGATGCTCGACCGGCGAGGAGGCCTATTCCCTCGCCATCCTCCTGCAGGAGCGCTTGGAGGCGCTGGGTCAGTCGCACACCCTGCAAATATTCGGCACCGACATCGACGAACGGGCCATCGCCACCGCCCGCGCCGCCCGTTACCCGACCAGCATTGCCGCCGACATCACGCCCGCACGGCTGAAGCGCTTTTTCACTCCCGAACCCGGCGGCACCGCGTATCGTGTCCACAAAAGCATCCGCGACCTGCTGATTTTCTCGCAGCACGACCTGATCAAGGATCCGCCGTTCTCGAAGATCGACCTCGTGAGCTGCCGCAACCTGCTGATCTATCTGGACGCCGATCTCCAAAAGCGGATCTTCCCGCTCTTCCACTACACGATGAACCCGGACGGCATGCTTTTTCTGGGCACGTCCGAGACCGTGTCCGGGTTCGACGATTTGTTTACCACGCTGGACCGCCGAGCGAAGCTGTATCGGCGCAAGGACAACCGCATGGCCACCAGGCGCCCGGTGAACGATCAGCTCGTTGCTCTGCAGCCTTTGCTGAATGTGGACCATCCCCGGTTCGCGGGAAAGGCGGATCCCTCCGCAAAACTTTCGCTGCGCGAACTGGCCGAAAAGGCGATGGTGCAGCAGATCGTTCAAGCCAGCGCGCTTGTCAACGAACGGGGGGACATTCTCTACATTCACGGCCGCACGGGGCGGTATTTGGAGATTGCCCACGGCGATGGTGGGATCAATAACATCCTGAAAACCGCCCGCGAAGGACTGAGGAATGAGCTGACCATGGCCCTGCACAAGGCCGTGCGAGGCAAAGATGTTGTGGTCTCACCCGGCGTGCACGTCAAAACCAACGGGGACTTCTCCACGATCAACCTTACCGTCTCCCCGGTTCTCGCGGATCCATCCGCAATGACCGAGGGGCCCCTTTATCTGGTCATCCTGGAGGAAGCACCGAAAGAGCCGAAGGAGCCGGAGGGCGGGCGACAGTTGTCGGTCAGGGGTCGGAAGGCGGATGCGCACGTCGTGGCGCTCAACAAGAAACTGATGGAAAAGGAGGAATACCTCCAAAGCTCCTTGGAAGAGCTGGAGAGTTCCACCGAAGAGCTCAGATCCACCAACGAGGAAATGCAGTCCGTCAACGAGGAATTGCAATCCTCCAACGAGGAATTGGAGACCGCCAAGGAAGAATTGCAGTCGAGCAACGAGGAACTTCACACGGTCACCAACGAGCTGAGGAATAAGGTGACGGACCTGGAGCAGGCCAACAACGACATCAACAACCTGCTGGCCGGCACCGGCATCGGCACCCTGTTTGTGGACCACCATCTGCGCATCCTGCGCGCCACCGCTCCCGTTACCGAGATTATCAACATCATGTCGAATGACGCGGGACGGCGGTTGCAGGACTTCAGCAACCGCCTGAAAAATTATTCCACTCTGGCGGAGGATGTCAGTGCCGTCCTGGACACACTGGTTCCCGTCGAGCGAGAAGTGCAAACAATGCAGGATAAGTGGTATCTGCTGCGCATCCTGCCCTACCGCACGACCGAAAATGTCATCGAGGGCGCGGTCCTCTCCTTTGTGGACATCAACGAGTTGATAAAGGCGCATGTCAAAATCACCGATATGCAGCGGGTGGAAGAGGCTCTGCGCAAAGCCAACGATCTGGTCCGATTGGCGGTGGTAGTGCGCGACGCGCACGATGCCGTCACTGTCCAGGATATCGAGGGCCGCATCATCGCGTGGAACCCGGGTGCCGTGCGGATGTATGGCTGGAGCGAGGCCGAGGCGCTCCTGATGAACGTGCGTGACCGGATCCCACCTGAGCTGCGAGAGGGGGCGCTGGACAAGCTCGCCCAGCTCAGCCGGGCGGAAATCCTGGAGCCGTATTGCACACAGCGCCTCACCAAAGACGGCAGGGTCAAAGATGTCTCGATCATCTCCACCTCGCTGATCGACGAGGCCGGAGAAATGTATGCGATTGCGACTACGGAACGAGTCATCGCCGGAGACACACCATGAAAGGCCGGGACAAACAAACTCCAGAAGTGCCGGCGGCGGATCCATTCCACAGCCTCTCCCAATTTCCATCCAAACCCAGCGGTTCCCCGCATGCGGGCGATCCCCACTCAGAGGTCACGCTCCGTCAGAAGGCCGAGGCGCAAGTCCGGGAAAGGGAGGAAAGGTCGTTGGAAGAACTCGCCGATCTGTCACCAAAATTCCTGAGGAGGATTCTCCATGAACTGCGTGTCCACCAGATCGAACTGGAGATGCAGAATGAGGAATTGCGGCGGGTGCAGGCGGCGCTGGAAGCCGAGCGGGCGCGCTATTTTCATATCTTCGACCTGGCTCCCGTGGGTTATGTCACCCTCGATGCGGAGGGATTGATCGTGGAGGCCAATCTCACCGCCGCCAATTTGTTGGGCATAGAACAGCGGCAGTTGACCGGGAAGACCCTGTCCCATTTCATCCTCAGGGATGATCAGGACATCTACTACCAGTTACGCAGGCAACTCGCCAACAGCGGGAGAACGCAGACCTGCGAGGTGCGGATGGGCAAGACTGCGGATACTGCATTCTGGGTCCACCTATCAGCCACCGCAGTACCGGACCCCGACGGCGGCCCCGCCTGCCGCGTGGTGCTCAGCGACATCAGCGAGCGCAAGCAGGCTGATGATGCACTGCGGATGAGCGAGCAGGAATTCATCATGCTCGCCGAATCAGTGCCGCAGTTGGTCTGGATGACCCGGCCCGATGGTTGGAACATATACTTCAATCAGCAATGGGTGGATTACACCGGGCTGACGCTGGAGGAGAGTTACGGTCATGGTTGGAGCACACCCTTCCACCCGGACGACCGCCAGCGTGCGCAGGAGGCTTGGCAAGAGGCGACGCAAAAGGACGTCTCCTACGTGCTTGAGTGCCGCTTGCGGCGTGCCGATGGAGTCTATCGCTGGTGGTTGATTCGCGGCGCGCCGCGCCGCAATGCGAAGGGGGAGATTATCAAATGGTTCGGCACTTGTACCGATATTGAAGACATCAAGGCGGCCGAGGCTGCCTTGGCCGAAACCAAGGCGTTCCTGCAAGCCGCCATGGACCAGAGTTCGGCGGGCATCGCCATCGCCGAAGCACCCAGTGGCAAACTAAGCTACGTGAACCGGGCGGGTCTGTTGATTCGGGGTGCTTCAGAGGCGGAGGCGTTGACCGGTGTGGATGCGGAGAACTACGTCGCCAGTTGGAAGCTACTGCAACTCGATGGAACGCCGATGGAAACGGAGGATGTGCCGCTGGCTCGGGCGGTTCTGTTCGGGGAAGAGTGCCGCAAGGAATTCATCATTCGCCGCTCTGCCAACGAGGATCGCATCGTGCTGGCCAACGCGGCCCCTATCCTAGACGACGCGGGTCGGGTTGCCGCAGGCATCGTGGTTTTCCATGACATCACCGAAGCCAAGCGGACCGAGATGGCACTCGCTCTCGCGCTCGCGGAGAAGAGCGCCCTGAACAAGGAAATTCACCACCGGGTCAAGAATAACCTGGCCATCATGGTCAGCCTGATTAACATGCAAGTGCGCCAAATCAAGCACCCGGAAGCCTTGGTCGCCTTGCGCGACACGAAGGCCCGCTTGTTGTCGATGGCCCTGCTGCATGAGATGCTCTATAGCTCGGGGCGGATGGACCGGGTCGAAGTCAAAGGCTATCTGGAGAGCCTTTGCGGCGAGTTGGAGCAGACCCTTGGTATGTCGGCACAAGGCGTTCAAATCCGCAGCTGCCTGCCCGCCGCCCTCACACTGAGAATCGACCAGGCGGTTCCCTGTGGCCTGATTGTCAGCGAACTCGTGACCAATGCGCTCAAACATGCTTTCCCTAATGACCGGCAAGGCGAGATCATGGTTGAAATGATGGTGGAAGAACCGGATACCATCATGCTTCGCGTGAGCGACAGTGGCATCGGAATGCCGGATGGCTTGAACATCGAGCAGGTGGGCACAGTGGGCCTCTCCTTGGTCAAAGCGCTGGCCCGGCAACTGGAGGGCACGCTGGAAATCCAACGTGGGCTGGGGACCTTGTATGAAATCCGTTTCCCGCTACCCCCGACCATCCTGCCGTGAAACCCAGTTCGATATTGATCGTCGAAGATGAAATCATCCTGGCCACAGACTTGGAGGCTCGCCTCATGGACCTTGGATACCGCGTAATTGGCATTGTCTGCACCGGGCCAGCTGCGATCAATGCGGCAGAGCAGTTCCTGCCTGACCTGATCCTCATGGACATTCGCTTGTCTGGAAAAATGGATGGGATTGACGCAGCCTTGGAAATCCGCAGGAACCGAGACATTCCCTTGCTTTTCCTGAGCGCCTGGGCCGACGAGCAAACCCGGCAGCGCGCCCAGGCAGCGGGGACTCATGGATTTCTTTCAAAACTCGCGCCTGACTGTGATTTGCACACTGCCATTGAAATGGCGCTGGCAGGGCATTCGATCAAGTAGACGTCTGGAGGCGAAGATAAATCAACCTCCATTTCCCTGTCCTGTGATGCAGCAGGCGATTCTCGGAGATTCCGGCGGTGATTTGATGCCGCTTCTCATTCGCATCGCTCGCAACCAGACCGGATCAACAATTTCACCTGGGCGTCGAAAACCAATTTTTCAAGCGCCCGCCACTTGCCAAATATAAGTTCCGGTTGTTCTTGAGTAAAAAATAGATGATCCGGTCATTGCTTTCTCCGCTGTTAGGAGTGCCCGCCCCGGTGAATCCTGACTCCTTGGACGAAGTGATGTCGGCAAGGCCTCGCGATGTTTGGTTTTGGGTATGTAATAGTCATGGCTCCGGTGGAGGCGGAAGCTACCAGGAACGAAATCAAGCACGGCCAACAGGCCGGGCTTTTTCTTTCTCATTCCGAAGATAACCGCACATCCGGCGGGTTCGTTTCCGCCCCCGCCGTTTCGCCGGAAATGGTTGGCACCATGAGCGAATTTCTCACCCAGCTAACCAGTGTCCAGAACGCCGACCAGGATTATGAATGGTATCCCACCACCGACGAAATCATCCGCTCGCTCACGCGCTCCATCAAGGAACACTCCGACGAGCATCTTTACGACCGTCACCATAGCCGCTCTCTCGCCAGTTTCCTGGATATTGGAGCAGGCAACGGCAAGGTC
>CAIZNN010000063.1 GCA_903934285.1 Akkermansiaceae bacterium
CCCGCCGCCCGCCGCCCGCCGCCCGCCGCCCGCCGCCCGCCGCCCGCCGCCCGCCGCCCGCCTACCGCCTACCGCCTACCGCCTACCGCCTACCGCCTACCGCCGCCTGGTCCGTCACGTCGACCGTGGTGGAAGGGGGGCCTCCTGCCAGTCAAGCCCGCCGTTCACCCGAGTTGGCGTCCCCGGCGGTGCCAACCCGCCCGGCCACGAAGACGAGGTGGCGCCTCACCGTCACCGTGAATCCCAACGGACCCAGGCTGCCAACCCACACCCCGCCTGGTCTGAGGCGCCGCCTCGTTAGAGCCCTCGAATCGCTGAAGTCGACTATTTCGAGCCGACTTTTTCAGGCTGCCTGGTCGTTGATATACTGACCAGTCATTGGTTTGGACGACACGTCGAGGATCTAGCATATACGGGCGAAGAGAACCACTGATCACACTGAGAATCACTGAATTCACTGCAAGATCCCAAGAAATACCACCGCCTCTGCGCGGCAGGTCGGAGCGCTATCGCCAACATGAGGCAAGCCGGAAAGAACCAAATCGAGCTTGCGCGGGCCATCGGGTCCAGCCAGGCAACCATTAGCAAGGAACTCTCGCGCATCCGCGGCCAACGCGGCTATCGGCCCGCCCAGGCCGACCGACTTGCGGCGGAACTGAAGAGCCAGAAAAGGACGCGGCCGAAGGTGATGGTCGGCATCATCAAGGACGAGGTCGAGGCGCGGTTGCGCATCAAGCACAGCCCGGATCAGATCAGCAATCCCCTTGTCCTAAAGCGCCTGAGGATCAACAGCATCACCTACGACAACGGTCTCCTTGACTACCTGCGGACGTCATGAGCGCCCCCCAGGCGGCCTTCGCGGACCTGCAAAATTCCACTCCAGGGCTCGCTCCGCCCGCCCTTCCGTTCCATCCCGCAGGTCCGCGGAGGGTTTAACTAAACAATGCACCAAACCAGACGAGACCACCCCTCCCATAGATATTCGCTAACAACCTGAAACCGCCCTTTGCGCCTTTCCTCCTTTGCACCAGAAAATTCTTACCCTGGTTGAGTGGATTGGCAGTGAGGCAGGCCGCAGTCAAAGGCGACGGGGTGTAAAGATTGCCTCGCGCAAAGGCGTAAAGGCGCAAAGGCGCAAAGGCGTAAAGGCGCAAAGGCGCAAAGGCGCAAAGGCGCAAAGGCGCAAAGGCGCAAAGGCGCAAAGGCGCAAAGGCGCAAAGGCGCAAAGGCGCAAAAGCACAAAGGCACAAAGGCACAAAGGCACAAAGGCGCAAAGGCGCAAAGGCGCAAAGGCGCAAAGGCACAAAGGCGCAAAGGCACAAAGGCGCAAAGGCGCAAAGGCGCAAAGGCGCAAAGAAAGATGAGACTCATGGTGAATCCGCAGACTCTTGATCCCTTGGTGACTTCCGAGCCGCCTCAACGAGCCGAATCCGGCCGTTCTGCCTCGCGCCGCAACCCTGTTTTCCCATTGGATCTCCACAGCTGGCTCCGCTCGGTTAGGACATCCTGCTGGCCGATCGGACTCCAGAATGTCCTAACCGGGCGGTCGATTCATTCCCCGGGAAGTTGCTGCCGCCAGTCGGGACTGGGATGGTTCGGCGCGGTGGTCATGTGACAGATCTGCTTCTGGCGGCAGATCGCCGCAGGTGAACTCCACGTAGGTCATGCGGCTGTGGCAGAGGACCATGACGCAGAAGGATAGGCGGCAGCGCGTGTGGCCCGGCACGATGGTGTCGGCGCAGCCCCAGTCCACTTGTGCGGCCTCGCCGGGAACGAAGGCGAGGCTGAGGGAGGCGGGATGGCGCACCGGGCCTACGGCTCGCACCGGGCGTACGGCCCGCACCCAGGCCGTCCCGACGCTGAAGCCGCCGGTGTAGCCCTCCTCGCCGCGCAGGCGCTGATAGATCCGGGTGGCGCGGTACGGGTGGCGCGGTACGGGTGGCGCGGTACGGGTGGCGCGGTACGGGTGGCGCGGTACGGGTGATGCTCAGGCGAGCGGGTGATGGCGGGCTTGAAGAGGTCGAGCTTGCTGGCGGGCTTGATGCCGCGGCGGCGGGCGAAAGTGGCCAGGTTCGCGTATTTTGCCGCCGTTTGCGGGCGAATCCCCAGTTCGCTGGCGATCTGATTGGAGCTCAGGCCGCGCTGCTGAGGCAAAAGGCGGCTCTGGCAATAGGTTTGGCAATAGATCAATTCGGCACCTCCATCGTCGCACGGAAGATCTCGCCGAAGGAGCGGACCGCTGAACAGGCGGGGCACGTGCCGCAGGCGTTCGGGGCGCCGGAGTGTTTTCGTTTCCATGGTTTGGACGGGCGGGACCCCTGGGCGCCATGCGCAGGATGTGCCCGCCGCGCCTCAACAACAACCGGGCGCTCAAGGCGATGTCATCTTGTTTCTCATGGCCGGTCATAATGGAGATTAGTCCCGCCAATAGGGCGGGTTGCGGGGATCGGCAGTGTGTGTGTGTTTTGCAACGGAGGCACTTGAAGGTGGTTGGGATTGGCATCGGCCGACATGGGGCAAGCCGCCAAGGCCGCACGCGCCAGCCCCACGGCAGAGAAGAAGATCCCGCCCCACCCCACCCACCGGAAGAAGCCCCAGAAGCAGACGCAGCCCGAAGGGTTTAGTTAGAAGACCTTGAAGAAGACACATCGCAAGCGCCATGCGCCTTTCAAGCCGCCCCATTCATGCGCTTGTCAAATCGCCGCGCACAAATATTGGTGTGACCAACCCTCTGAAGTCCATCCTCCAGACTCCACAGTATGTATCGACGGGGTAGCTGTATAGTTCGCGTCCGCCGGGATGGGCGGGAGTGTTATGGGTGGCGGTCACCACACTTGCTTGGAGCGGGCGGATTTGCCTGTTAGGCCGTCTGTCCCGCCCCCCCCCCGGCGCGCCGTTTGCCATCCCCCGTCCTGCGTCCGTCCGGCGGGATTCCGCCGCGTCGATATCGGGGCAACTCACACCTTGGAAGGGTATAATAGCATTCATAAACCGTTAATCATCAACGCACCGTGCATGAAGCGTCGGGCTTTCTGTCGCTTGCGCGTCGCGCCCGCTTACACTTCCGGATGAATCGCGACAACTGCCACTGGTGGCCAAAATCTGTCGCGGAGAATTGCGTGGCCACAAACTGGTGAATATCAAGAGTTTAACCACGTGGATGCAGACACAACCATTCGTCATCGAGACCTCTGGCATGATTTCTGCTCGTTTAGTTATCGCAACATAACCAAAACCAAATCATGAAAAAACAACTGATTAATCCACTGCTGGGAGCGAGCGCATTCGCGGCAATGATCTTCGCAGCAACACCACAGGCACAGGCGATCACAATCACCTATGATCTTAGCTATGAATTCAGCGGCGGGCAGGCCCCCGTTGGTCCGCCGACTTGGGTACAAGTTATGATCACAGACAGCGGGGTCGGGAGCGTGACGTTACAGTTCAATAACGTTGGCCTTACCCTCAACGAAAATGTTGTTTGGGCGGGCGTGAATCTGGCGGATGCATACCGGGGCGCGCTGCTATTCTCCCCGGTTACCAAATCCGGGGTGTTCGATGCGCCGATCATAGATCAGCAAACAGGAAGTCAGACTTCCGGCGCGGGCACCTACAAAGCCGATGGCGACGGCTACTTTGACGTTGCGTTCAGTTTTGCCGTTGGTGGCCGCGCGAATGAGGGTTTTGGTAGTGGCGAGACTGCCACATTCACCATCACTTCGACTGTCGGGGGGCTTGATGCTTCTGATTTCGACCTGACGAGTGCTACCGGGGGAGCCAACGGTGTATGGCTGGCAGCTGCACATGTTCAAAACACGACTGGAGCGGGCGCTGGGGGGAGCGGTTGGATTGGTGCCACCACGGTTCCGGACGGTGGTTCCACAATCGCGCTGCTAGGGTCTGCTATGTTAGGAGCTGGCCTTCTGCGCCGCAGGTTAGGCAAAGCCTGAACCACAATATCTGTTGGCACATGCCATGGTGGCGGCCCTGCGGGGACCCTGCCCGGGCTTGTGAAATGGTGGGTTTCTCCAAGCTATATCTGCGCTGCGGATGTTGCCGGGCAAGTGAGATGCCGAATTTCAGACTCACCGCCAGCGAGATCAGCCCCGCAAGCACCAGTTAACATTCCGTGTTCCGACCGCGCCATCGTCGCGTCAGGAAAAAGCCGGATTTTCTTCAGAATTCGCCCATGTCCAGAGTATCGCACCTTAGGTGGGTGCGAATGGCCGCCAGGCCACCTCACCCCGCACGTAGTCTGCCAAACGCCGCATGAACGCCCCTCGGACACGCTTGGGGCGCAACCCATCAAGGCGACACGAACCGCCGGCTTGTTCACTGGCGCCGGCCACCTCCGGCGGCTTTTGAATCGCATTCCCGGTGGCCGCTGCCTGTGCCACCCTCCCCCTGCCGCCGCTCGTGCAAGTCGATATTGACTCGGTCACCACGCTCCATTGCCCATCGGGGGGGGGGGCACCACCATCGCTTGGTGTAGCCACTGCGTGGCCGCACTTCGGGGACCGCCTGAATTAATCCCCCGATCAGGAAAGATTGGAGCGCCGCGGGAAGTAATCCATCTGGCGAGGTTTCGCCTCGGACCCAAGACGACAAGACCCGAGGCGGAGGATCCTGCCTAACAACACAGTGCCGGTTTCGAGGATTCCGGGCGCCATGCCCTATCAAGACATCAAATCCCCCATGCTCACCAAATTATGCTTACTCGCCTTGGTTGCGTCCAATCTGCTGCGCGCTGCCGCAGAATCCCTGCCGCCGCTGATAGATGGCAAGCCGCCGCAAACCTTCGAGGCGCTGTGGGCCGGGTACGACCCGCGCACAGAACCCTTGCAAACCGAGGTCTTGAAAGAGTGGGAGGAAGACGGGGTGGTGCTGCGCGTCGTCCGCTATCAGATCGGGGTGTTCAAGGGCCAAAAAACCATGATGGCCGCCGTCTACGGCTTCCCCAAAGGCGGCCGCCAACTGCCGGGCTTGGTCCAGATCCATGGCGGCGGGCAGTTCGCAGATTATAAAGCCGCGCTCACCAATGCCAAACGCGGCTATGCCACCATCTCGCTCGCCTGGGCGGGCCGCATCAGTGCCCCCGGATACGCAGTCAACAGTGATATAGTCAACCTCTTCATCGAAGGCAAAACCGACGACCCCGCCTACAAGGTGACCACCGACTGGCACGGCTTCAATGGCTATCATGCCGTGGAACGCAAGAACCGGGCCCCCGCGGTTTTCCCCGAATGGAAACTCGATGAAGTCGCCGACTCGCCGCGTAACTCGACCTGGTTCATGTGGGAAATTGGCGCCCGCCGGGCGTTGACCTTTCTGGAACAGCAACCCGAAGTGAACCCGGCGAAGCTCGGCGTTTACGGTCACTCGATGGGCGGCAAGCTCACCGTCATGACTGCCGCCGCGGACCCCCGGGTGAAAGCCGCCGCCCCATCGTGCGGCGGGGTCAGCGCCCGACCGGCCCCCGGCATCGCTGCCGCGCCAATCGATGACGGCATCTCCCTTGCCCAGATCACCTGCCCGATCATCTTCCTCAATCCGGCCAATGATTTCCACGCCCAAATCGATGACCTGCAAACGGCGCTAACCGAAATCCACAGCCATGATTGGCGGGTCACCTGCTCGGCCCACGGCAACCACCAGGATCTGGCGGAATTCGAGGTCGCCACCCAACTTTGGTTCGACCAATGGCTGCTAGGAACCTTCCAATTTCCCATGACTCCCGCCGCAGCGCTGGAATTGAAGACGGCCAACGCCGTGCCCTGCTTCACGGTCACCCCGGATGCTTCGAGGGACATTCATGCGGTGGATATCTATTATTCCCAGCAAGGCCGGACGGTGGGAACGAAGGCCGGCATGTTCCAAACGATGAACCGGTTCTGGCATCGCGCCAAAGCGACCCGCACCGACGCGACCTGGACGGCGGAGTTGCCCTTATTGACCATCGACAAACCCTTGTGGGTCTACGCGAATGTGCTTTATGCCTTGGACCAACCGGTCACGGGCGCGGGTTATTATTACGGAAAATATACAGCCCAGGCGTTTAATCTTTCGTCGCGTGTGACGATTGTTTCCCCCGCTGAGTTAAAAGCCGCCGGAGTCCGGCCGACGGCCAAACCATCCCTGGTCATCGAAGCCTTCGACGCCGGGTGGGAAAAAGAATGGTTCACTTATGATATGTCCAAGTGGGCCCGTTCCACTCACAAGCTCTATGATCCCCAATGGCCGGCACCGGAGGGCGCCCTGCTTGCGCTGGAGGTCCGCAGCACCCGGCCTAACAAACTGGTGGTGGGCTTGGATGATCACGCCGCCGAGGTGGCGCTCGCGGGCGGCAGCGCGTGGCAACGGGTCGAGCTATCCCCCGCTGAGTTCCGCAGCGCCAAAGGACCGCCCCTGCCGGATTGGAAAGGCATCACAACCCTGCGCCTGGGCCCGCAGGAAACCCTCAAGGCCACGGTCGAGGGCTTGGATAAGGAAGTGAAATTCGGCGCCGAGTGGCAGGGCGCGCGCCCGGAGTTCAAGAACCTGCGGTGGCTCGAGACCAAATCGCTGACCAAGAACGAAGTATCCGAGGTGCCGGCCACGGCTGTGCCCCTCGATTTCAGTGATCCGGCGCAATCCGTGCAGGCCCCTGCAGCTGCCGCGGGCTTCCCGAGGCGGGATGGGAGTCTGGACGTTCTCCCCGGATTCAAAACACCGCCCGTAGGCTATGGCGAAGTGCCATACTGGTGGTGGACGGGTGGCGATCTGGACGCTGACCGGATGATCTGGCAGTTGCAAGAACTGCATAAGAAGGGGATCAGCGGGGTCCAGGTCAACTATTCCCATCATGACTCCGGCGGATGGATGACCGATCAGGACGAGCCTGCAATATTCACCGATGAATGGTGGAAGGTCTATTCAAAGGTGTCGGATGCCTGTGCCAAAATGGACATGGGCATCGGCATGAGCACCTACACCATCGACTGGCCAAACGGCGCACATAACTTGTTCTATGAACTATTTTACCGCAAGCCCGAGCTCAATGCGATCCAGCTTGAGACAGGAAAGCGACAGCGTGTGAATGGCGGTGCCGTGTTGAAGCTTGATATCGCGCCGGGGCAATTTGCCGTGCGGGCATATCCTGTCAAGGAGGGGAAACCTCAGCGTGGCGGCGTTGATCTGACGCCGTTTGCCAAGGATGGAAAATTGGATTGGAATGTGCCTGATGGTGAGTGGGAGATCTGGACATTCCACACCACCCGCAAGGCCGGGTCGTTCAATCCACTCATGGCAGGATCGGGAGCGACGGTTATCAAGGGATTCTTCCAGCCATTCCAGGACCACAACCGGGGCAACTCAGCCAAAGGCTTGAACTATTTCTTTAACGACGAATTGCAGATAGGCGTGGGCAAGTTTGCCTGGAACCCTGACTTTGCGGCGGAATTCCGCGCCCGCAAGGGGTATGACCTAATGGAGGTGCTGCCTGCCATGTGGAGCGATATGGGAGACATGACTCCCAAGGTCAGGATGGATTATGCCGATGTGCGCATGGCTCTGATGGAGGAACGCTATTTCCAGCCGATCTATGCCTGGCATGTCTCACGCGGCATGATCTTTGCCGCCGATTCGTGTGGCCGCGGCCGTTCTCCTAACGAGTTCGGCGACTACTTCAGGGCGACCCGCTGGTATTCGGCGCCGGGACACGACACCCCCGGCGGCAACGCCGATCTGATCAAGGGCAAGGTGTCGTCCTCTGTCGCCAATCTCTATCAACGGCCCAGGGTTTGGCTCGAGGGATATCACAGCCTCGGCTGGGGTGCCGCGCCGGAGCGCCTGATGCATGCCACACGCGAGAATTACCTCTATGGATGCACGCTCCTCAACCTGCACGGCTTCTATTACACCACCTATGGATCGCACTGGGAGTGGGCGCCGCCTTGCTACCATTTCCGCATGCCATACTGGGCGCACATGGGCGTGTTTCTCGGGTACTTCGACCGGCTTTCCTACCTGATGAGCCAGGGGAATTTCGCCTGCGATGTCGCAGTGGTCTATCCGGTGGCTCCCTACGAGGCGGAAATGAATGGCGACAAGGCGAGAAATGCCGCGTTTGAGCTTGGCGAGCGCCTGATGGCTGCAGGGATCAACTTTGAATTCATTGACAACGACTCACTGGCCCGGGCCACTGTGGCAAATGGCCGCCTGGTTGTGAAGTCCGCGGGCGCATCCTATCAGGCACTGGTGGTTCCGGATATGGACGCCGTCCGCTGGCAGACGATCGAGAAAGCCGCGGCCTTTGCGCAAGCCGGCGGCAAGGTATATAACGTAGGGGCCATGCCTGCGGCATCTGACCATGCCGGCCGTAATGATCCTGAACTGACCGCGGTGCTGGAGCGCGCGTTCCAGCCGGATTGCCGCTTCGCAAAGAGCGACGAGGCGGTCACTGCCATCAGCAAGGCGTTCGTGCAGGATGTGCGCGGATTGACGCAGGCTGTTCGCGCGTTGCACCGTAAGGCCGGCCCCCGCGACATCTATCTGGTGATGGATGCCAAGCCCGGCGGCGTGGTTGAATTCCGTTGCAAGGGTGCGGTCGATCTATGGGATCCCTGGTCGGGTAAAACCACGCCTTTGCGCATCCTTGCAGAGACGGCAACCGGCACCCAGGTCGAACTCCCGCTGGAATCGTATGAGGCGCAGGTCGTCGTTTTCACGCCAGGCCAGAAACATCGCAATCCGCCGCCGAAGGATGAGCGCCCGCTGGTCGAAAAGGCCCTAACTAATGAGTGGAGCGTGGCATTTGTGCCAACCATGGACAACACCTATGGCGACTTCCGGATGCCGGTCACAACTGACAACAAGCAGATTGGCCTGGAGGCGCGCCGGTTCGCCTGGGCGCCTGAAACTGAAACCCTGGCAAAAACCGCCATGCTCCCAACCACGGATGACAGCCAATGGAAAAAGCAACTTCATGGCTACGGCCCGCAGTTTTATGTTCTCGGTCCGCTGCCTGACGATGTGGATGGGAATGCGCTGGAAGCCGGGCTTTGCAAGCTCAAGGCGGTTGATCTGTCCGTGCCGGTCCCGGCAAATGGGAAGCAATTCACTTGGCATGCGTATGAATATTCCTGGCGCATGGGTAAGGAAGGCGACCAGGGGCATCAGGGGTTTCATGGACTCAAGCGGGTGGTGACGGACGATTTCCTGTGTCTTGGGAAATCCGCAGAGGGGCACAACGAAACGCGGTATGAGGCAGAGCCGACCGGCCAGCGCTATTATCTCTGGACCTGCGCAACCGTCGCCGAGGCGACGACGGCCACGATCCTTGTCAGTCGCGAGGAACCAGCAGATAAGAGCCATACCTCGAAGGTGATCACCCCTGCAGCCGTCTATCTGAATGGTGCGGCTGTCGCTGATATTGGCAAGCCGGTGTCGCTCAAGGCGGGTGCCAATCCGCTACTGGTCCGCTATGACCAGGCGGGCCGCGGGCACTTTGTGATGCGCAGAAATGATTCTCCGGCAGCCAAGGCGCGCACTCCGCTGTCGATGCGCTGGAATGATGATCCAGGATTGATTCTCTTCGACGTGTCTGGCGGCGCTCAAACCCCTGAATGGTTCCGCTTTGTATCCGCGCCAGGAACCAACGCGATCACGGTTCATGCGCTGGGAACCGTGCAGGCATGGCTCAATGGTGCGCCGATGAAGGAGATGGGCAATGGTCGCTTTGTTGCCGCCAACACATCCGCGCCCGCGGCGGCGGTGGCATTGCGTGTCATTCCGCAACCCGGCAGCAGCGGTGGCGCGGTCATACCCGAACCTGTCATGATCGAAACCGATGGCTCCGGCGTGATGGCGCTAGGTGATTGGTCAAAGGTCGGAATCTTGAACAACTATTCCGGCGGCACCCGCTACACCACCACCTTGAGTCTAACCAAAGATGAGGCCAAGGGCAATGTCATGCTGGATTTAGGCAGCCTTGTCGCAACCGCCGAGATCCACCTCAACGGCAACAAGGTCGCGGTGCTGGTCGCGCCACCATGGAAAACCGACGTCACCGGTTTTCTGAGGGACGGCGAAAACAAACTCGAGGTGCTGGTCTACAATACGCTTGCCAATCATTATCAGACCATTCCCTCACGCTACAGGGGCAATCCTGTATCCGGATTGTTGGGGCCGGTGCGGCTGCTGTCACCTGATTGGAAATAGCCCGGGCAGAATGTAAGGATGCCAATTCCCTCCCCTGCGGCACCGGCAAAACGGCAAAACGCCGCCCCGACCGACTTGAATGCCACAATCCAGCAAGAAATCAAGAAATCCCACGTACAGGACGGGAAGTGAACACGCTGCAAAAACTGAACAAGTCGATCCGCTGGTGGAGGGTCGTCGCAAAGATGATGCTACTGTCATCCCTCACGCTCGCTGCCGCCGCGGAGGTGACGGGCCTGCGCTGCGAATATCGGGGAAACCCCCGCGGGATTGATGTGGCGAAGCCCAGGCTGGGCTGGCTCATCGAAGCGAAGGATGCAGGCGACAAGCCGGGCCCCGAACGGGGGGTTACACAACAGGCCTATCAGATACTTGTGGCCAGTTCGCGAGATCTGCTGTCGGGGGACCAGGGCGATCTGTGGGACAGCGGCAAAGTGACTTCCGACCGCCAAAACCAAATCGAATACGCGGGCAAAGCCTTGGAGTCGCGGTTGCAGTGTTGGTGGAAGGTCAGGGTGTGGGTAAGCAAAACACAAACCGGAGACGGCGCAACGCCTGACAAGGAACAAGCGTGCCAATGGAGCAAGCCAGCGGAATGGACGATGGGGCTTCTTCGTCCGGAGGATTGGCAGGCGAAGTGGATTGGTGCAGTGGCGAAGCCGTCAGTTCCAGACGAGCGTGTTGGGTTTCATGCCGCGGAAGCAACCCGGGAGGATCAGGAGAAATGGGTGCAAGTGGACCTCGGCAAAAGCGTTCCAGTCGAAAGGATTATTCTGCATCCGTTGAACCACGATAATAAAGTGGCCTTTGGATTTCCGATCCGATTCCGGATCGATGTCTCGGACGAATCGGACTTCATCAAGGCAATACCCGTCGCAAACCACACAGATGCCGATTATCCTAATCCCGGCCTGGTGCCAGTCTCATTCAGTGCCGGCAATGTGACGGCCCGCTATGTCCGCGTGACCGTGACGAAACTGTGGAACAGGCAGCATGGCCCGATGCCTTACTGTTTCGCGCTCGGACAACTGGAAGTCATCTCAGACAAAAATAACCTGGCCTTGAAAGTGGCGGTGACAGCCAGGGACAGCGTCGAGACTCTAGCATGGGGCAAGGCAAATCTGACAGACGGGTTGCGAATTGCCGCGCCCAACCCTGCGGTGCCTGAAGAACCGAAGCCCTCGGCAACGATACAGCTCCGCAAAGCGTTTGCGCTGGACAAGAAAATCAAACGTGCGGAGGCGTTTATTTGCGGGCTGGGATTTTATGAACTGCGGCTGAATGGTCAGAAAGTGGGTGACCGCGTGCTCGACCCCGGTTGGACCAATTACCGCAAGACCTGCCTGTACTCGACCTACGATGTCACGGCCATGTTGACGCAGGGCAGCAATGCCATGGGGGTGATGCTGGGCAACGGGATGTATCACATCCCGGGCGGCCGCTATACCAAATTCACAGGCTCATTCGGGCCGCCCAAGATGATAATGCAACTCCACGTCGAATTTGCCGATGGCACGTCACAGGTGGTGTGCAGCGACGACTCGTGGACGTGGGCCCTAAGCCCCGTGGTTTTTTCCTGCATCTACGGCGGCGAGGACTACGATGCGCGCAAGGAACTGCCGGGCTGGGACAAGCCTGGGTTCAGCGCCGACGCGTTCAAGCCGGTGCTGGTGGTGGATGGTCCCGGCGGCGCTCTCGCCTCGCAGTCCGCGCCGCCGATCAAGGTGATGGCAGAGTATAAGCCGATAAAAATCACCGAGCCCAAGCCCGGCGTCTGGGTCTATGATTTCGGCCAGAATTGCGCCTCGATGCCGCGACTGACGGTGCAAGGGACGGCCGGCGCCAAGCTGCGCATGACGCCCGGCGAGTTGTTGGGTGCCGACGGGATAGTCTCGCAGGGCAGTTCCGGTGGACCGGCGTATTATACCTATACGCTCAAAGGCGGCCCCGCCGAATCCTGGTCGCCGCGCTTCTTCTATTATGGGTCGCGCTATCTCCAGCTTGACAGCTCTGACCATCCACCGGCAGAGGCGCCAAAAATCCTTGGGCTGACATCCCAGTTTGTTCATTCCTCGGCTGCAACCGTGGGAACCTTCACCTGCGGCAATCCGCTGGTCAACCGGGTTCACGACCTGATTACCGCCGCCATCAAAAGCAATCTCCAAAGCGTGCTGACTGACTGCCCGCATCGCGAGAAACTCGGCTGGATGGAGTGCACGCATCTGTTGGCCGGCTGCCTGATGTATAATTATGATGTGCCGTCGTTCTATGCCAAGATCGCCAACGACATGGCTGAGGCGCAGCTCGACAATGGCCTGGTGCCGGATATCGCGCCCGAATTCACCGTCTTTGGCGATGGCTTCCGCGACTCCCCCGAATGGGGCAGCGCCTATATCATCGACCCGTGGCTGGTCTATCAGATGTATGGCGACTTGACCATTCTTGCCCGACATTACCAGGGAATGAAGCGTTACGCCGGTTATCTTAAAAGCAAATCCAAGGATGGCATCATATCGCACGGCCTGAGTGATTGGTATGAAATCACGCCCGGCAGTCCCGATCCGTCGAAATTGACCCCCAAAGGGCTGACCGCGACGGCAATCTACTATCAGGATCTGGTCATCTTGAAGCAAACCGCCACGTTGCTCAACAAGCCCGATGAGGCGAGCCAATTCGACAAGGATGCCCAAGAGGTCAAGCAAGCCTTCAACCGGACTTTCTTTCATGCGGAGCAAAACCAGTATGACCGCAACACCCAGACCGCCAACGCCATGCCGCTGGTGCTCGGGTTGGTGCCGGAGGACCGGCGTGCGGCGGTGCTGGCGGGGCTGGTCGCGCAGATCCGTGCCGGGGGCAACAAAGTCACGGCTGGAGATATCGGTTTCAACTACCTCATGCGGGCGTTGTCCGATGGCGGCCAAGGCAGCGTGTTATATGACATGCTGATCCGCGACGACGGACCGGGCTATGCCTACCAACTCAAGATGGGGGCCACCTCCCTAACCGAAGCATGGGACACCAACCCCGGCTCGTCGCAAAATCACTGCATGCTCGGCCACATCGAGGAGTGGTTCTATCGCGGCCTCGGCGGCATCGCGTGCGATCCGGCGGGCCCGGGCTTCAAAAAAATCATCATCAAGCCCCAGATGCCGGGTGACCTGGGTGGTGCCAGCGCCTGCTATGAGTCACCGTACGGCCGCATCGCCAGCAATTGGAAGCGCGAAGGCACCTCATTGACGCTGGATATCACGATTCCGCCCAATACCAGCGCGACCATTCATGTGCCGGCCAGGGAGGCCGCTGCGGTCACTGAAGGAGGCAAAGCCATGGATCATGCCACGGGCGTGAAGTTCCTGCAAATGGACAATGGCGCGGCGGTAGTTAGCGTGGGCTCGGGAGTCTATCGGTTTTGCAGTCAGAAATAATCCGCCTCGCTACGATCCTCCTCCACGCTCACGCTGACATCAAGAAACCACCCCCATGCGCACCAAACTACGCCCCAGTCTCCTCGCCTGCCTGCTTGCCCTGCCGGGCACCAGCCCGGCAGCCGACGAACCCGCCACCATCGCAGTGACCCAACTGCGCTGCGAACAACTCGCCGATCCCCTCGGCATCGACGTCACCCAACCGCGTTTGAGCTGGCAGCTGGCCTCCGAGCAACGCGGCGCCAGCCAGTCCGCCTACGAGATTGTCGTGGCCAGCAGCGAGGCAAAGCTCGCGCCAGGTGCCGCCGATTTGTGGGAGTCGGGCAAGGTCGGGTCCGCCGCGTCCATTCACGTGCGCTATGCCGGCAAGCCGCTGACCTCGCGCCAGGCGTGTTATTGGAAAGTGCGTGTCTGGGACCAGTCCGGCAGAGTTTCCGCCTGGAGCCCGCGCGCTGCCTGGAGTCTTGGATTGTTGCAACCCGACGACTGGCGCGGCCAGTGGATCGGCAACGACGCGGTGGTGGATGCCAAGCCGCCCGGCGTGGCGGACAACGCCCGCCGGTTAGCAGCACGGATGTTGCGCAAAGACTTCGAGGTGACCAAACCCGTCGCGCGCGCCACCGCCTACCTCAGCGGCCTGGGGCTCTCGGAGCTTTACCTCAACGGCCGGAAAGTCGGTGACCAGGTGTTGTCTCCGGCGCTGAGTGATTATTCGAAACGCGTGTTTTATGTGACCCACGATGTGACCGCGCAGCTCCAGCGCGGCCCGAACGCGCTCGGCGTGTGGCTCGGCAATGGCCGCTTTTATGCGCCTCGCACCTCGGATCCCGCGCCCACCATCAGCTACGGGTGCCCGAAATTGTTGCTGCAACTGGAAGTGGACTACGTCGATGGCACGCGCGACACGATCATCAGCGACGGTTCGTGGAAGCTCACCAGCGACGGCCCGATTCCAGCCAACAACGAATACGACGGCGAAGACTACGACGCCCGCAAGGAACTGCCGGGCTGGGCCAGCGCCGGGTTCGCCGATGCCGCGTGGGCCCCGGCGCAAGTCGTCGCCGCGCCCGGCGGCAAGCTGGTGGCACCGATGATCTATCCGATTCGCGTCACCGGCACGCTCAAGCCTGTGGCCATTACCGAGCCGAAGCCTGGGGTGTTCATCTATGATCTCGGCCAGAACATGGTCGGCTGGTGCCGGCTGCAGGTCAGTGGCCCGGCGGGCACGCGCGTGATGTTGCGCCACGCCGAGATCCTCAACCCCGATGGCACGCTCTCCCTGGCTAACATCCGCAAGGCCCTCGTCACCGACACCTACACGCTTGCCGGTCACGGCACCGAAACCTACGAGCCGCGCTTCACCTATCATGGTTTCCGCTATGTGGAAGTCACCGGTTTCCCCGGCCGGCCCACCCTCGCCGCGCTGGAGGGCCGCGTGGTCAACGACGACCTCGGGACTGCCGGCGAGTTCACCTGTTCGCAGCCGACGATCAACCAAGTTTACCGCAACATCGTCTGGGGCACGCGGGGCAACTACCGCAGCGTCCCGACCGATTGCCCGCAACGCGACGAGCGGCAGGCATGGCTTGGCGACCGTTCGGTCGAGTCCAGAGGCGAGGTTTACCTGTTTGATACCGCTGCGCTCTACGCCAAGTGGTGCCAAGACATCGCCGACTCCCAGCGCGCCAACGGCAGCATCTCCGACGTCTGCCCGGCATATTGGCAGTTCTACTCCGACAATGTCACCTGGCCCTGCAGCGTGGTCATCATCCCCGGCACCTTGCTCGATCAATTCGGCGACACCGTCACCCTCGCGCGGGTTTACCCGGCCATGGTCAAGTGGGTGGACCTGATGAGCAGCACCGTCAAAGACGGCATCACCACCAGCGACAACTACGGCGACTGGTGCGTGCCGCCGGAAGATCCCAAGGCGATCCTTTCCAAGGACCCCGCGCGCTTGACCTCCAAGGCGGTCCTCGCCACCAGTTATCTGCATCACTGCCTCAAGCTCATGGCGGGCTATGCCCAACTCCTCGAGCAACCGGCCGACGCCCAGCGTTTCACCGCCCTGGCTGCAACGCTCAAAACCGCATTCAACGCCAAGCTCTATAACTCCGAAAAAGGCTATTATGACAACGGCACGCAGACTTCCTGCGTGTTGCCGCTGGCCTTTGACATGGTGCCGCCGCAAGAACAGCCCAGGGTGTTCGCTCACCTGGTCAAAAAAATCGAAGAGGACTCCCGTGGCCACGTCGGCACCGGCCTCATCGGCGGCCAATGGATCAACCGGGTGCTCACTGCCGGCGGCCGGCCCGACCTGGTGTACCGCCTCGCCACCAACACCGATTATCCGAGTTGGGGCTACATGGCGGCCAAAGGCGCCACCACCATCTGGGAACTCTGGAATGGCGACACCGCCAATCCGGATATGAATTCAGGCAACCACGTCATGCTGGTGGGCGATCTCGTCATCTGGCTGTATGAGGACCTCGCCGGCATCAAGTCCGACCCGGCACAACCCGGGTTCAAACACATCATCATGAAGCCCCATCCGGTCGGCGACTTGACCTTTGCCCGCGCCACCCATCGCTCGCCCTATGGCCTGATTGCCAGTGAATGGAAACGGGCCGCCGCAACGTTAGATTGGCAAATCACCGTCCCTCCTAACACCACCGCCACCGTCCATGTGCCGACGCCGGACGCCGCCAGCGTCACCGAATCCGGCCAACCCGCCGCCACGGCATCAAACGTGAAATTCCTGCGCCAGGAGGCCGGGGCCGCCGTCTATGCGGTGGGTGCAGGCACCTATCAATTCCACTCCACGCTGCCCGGAACGGGCCGATAACCTCCCCCCGCCCCTGCCGCAACCCATCCCATGCAAACCCGTTTCAATCCCCACCGCCCTCTGCGTTTCGCCCTTGCCTGCCTCCTGGGGTTGCTGACACCCGCAACCGCGGCCGCCGCGCCGCAGGCCGAACTGGCGAACCTGCGCTGCGAATACCGCATCGATCCGCGCGGCATCGACGTGGCCCAGCCGCGCCTGAGTTGGCTCATCACCTCCACCCAGCGCGGGGCGCGGCAAACCGCCTATCAGGTGCTGGTGGCCTCGACCCCGGAATTGCTAGGCAATAACCAGGGGGATCTCTGGGACAGCGGCAAGGTCGCATCTGACCAGCAAAATCAGATAGTATATGCCGGCCAGCCGCCCGGCTCGGGCAGGCTGTGTCACTGGAAGGTTCGCAGCTGGGACCAAGACGGCAAACCCGGCGCATGGAGCCAGCCGGCAAGTTGGTCGATGGGCTTGCTAACACCAACAGACTGGCAGGCGAAGTGGATCGGGCTGGACTTGAAGGATGCTGGCGCTGATCCGCATGATTCGGAAAAACGGCGATTGCCCGCGCGCTATCTGCGCCGGGAATTTGTCGCCGACAAACTTGTCCGGCGGGCCACGGCCTATGTCTGCGGACTGGGCTGCTTCGAGCTCCACATCAACGGCGCGAAAGTCGGTGACCATGTGATGGATCCGGTCCTGACCGAATACAACAAGCGGGCTTGTTATGTGGCCTTTGACGTCACGCAAAACATCGCAATGGGCCGCAACGCGATTGGGGTGGTGCTTGGCAACGGTCGGTTCTTTGCGCCGCGCATCAAGAACCCGGCCTCATACAAGGATTACGGGGCCCCCATGCTCATCGCCCAGATCGCAGTCGAATACGACGACGGCTCCCATGCCCAGTGGCTCAGTGACGGCCAGTGGCGCGCCACCTCCGACGGACCGATCACCGCCAACAATGAATACGACGGCGAGGAATATGATGCCAGAAAGGAAATGCCGGGCTGGGATGCGGTTGGCTTTGATCAATCCAAGTGGCGTGACGCTTGCGTGCTGGATGGACCGAAAGGCAAGCTGGTGGCCCAGATGATGGAACCTAACAAGGTTGTGGATGTCCTCAAGCCGGTTGCACTGGCGGAACCCAAGCCGGGGGTCTGGATTGTGGACTTTGGCCAGGCATTCTACGGACAAGTGCGCATCAAGCTCAGTGGTCCGGCAGGAACCGAGATCCGGATGACTGCGGCCTACAGCCTGCAGACTGACGGAACCCTCAAGATCGTGGACAATCGGAATGCCAATTGCACGGATATCTACATTCTCAAGGGACAGGGCGAGGAGACGTGGTGCCCGTCGTTAAAAGGGCAGGGGATGCGGCGGATACAACTCACCGGTTGGCCGGGCAAGCCCACGGCGGAGCAATTCGAAGGACGGGTTGTCAGCACGGACAATTCCACTGCGGGCACGTTCGAGTGCTCCAATCCGCTGATCAACCGGATCCACCGCAACATCTTCTGGGGCGCGCGCATGTACAAGCGGCAGGGCGTGCCGCTGGATCCCGACCGGGATGAGCGGCAAGGCTGGCTCGGTGATCCGGCGAAGGATGCGGAGAGTGATGCCTTCAATTTCAACGTGGCCGCGTTCTATTCCAAATGGCTGGGCGATCTCAGGCTGGATCAACGTGATGACGGGAGCATCGGAGACATCTCGCCCAACTTCTGGGATTGGGGCAGCGGCGTGCTGTGGCCCAGCGTGGTTACCATCATCCCTGAATGGCTGTACGATTTCTATGGCGACCGTCGCGCGGTGGCAGACAACTATGCAGCCATCAAGAAATGGATGGCGTTCCATCAGCAGCGTCTTGAACCCGATTTCACCGTAAGCAAGGACAGCTATGGTGATTGGTGCGACGCGTCAACGATGGATCAAGGCGGCAAGGCAGAGGGCAACACAGCCATGCCCCTGCTCTCCACGGCCTACTATTTCAACAACTGCCGGATTGCGGCGCGGCTCGCCGGGTTGTTAGGAAAGCCGGACGAAGCGAAGGAATTCCTCCTACTCGGGGAGAAGGTCAAGGATGGATTCAATCGGAAATTCCTCGATCCCGTTGCCGCAACCTATGCCGGTGACACGCAGTGCGCTTATGTTGTGGCGTTGAAATTCGGCCTGGTTCCGCCGGGCATCCGGGATGCCGTGGTTGGACGCTTCATCGACAATATTCTGGTGAAGAACAACGGGCATCTGACCGTCGGATTGATCGGCATGCAATGGCTGATGCAGACATTGACGGAAATCGGCCGGCCCGATGTCGCCTATACCATTGCCACCCAGACGACGCGGCCGAGTTGGGGCTATATGATCAGCAAGGATGCCACCACGATTTGGGAGCGCTGGGATTGCGATACCCAGGGGAGCGGCATGAACAGCGAGGCTCTTCTGATACTTTCGGGCAATCTTGACGCCTGGTTCTACCAAACCCTGGCGGGACTCAATTATGATCCGGCGCAACCTGGCTTCAAGCACGTCATCCTCAAACCCCGGCCGCTGGGCGATCTCACCTGGGCCAAGGCTCATCATGATTCCTTGTACGGCCGCATCGCCAGCGCGTGGCAGCGCACCGCCACAACCTTTGATTGGCAAATCACCGTCCCTCCTAACACCACCGCCAGCGTCCATGTGCCGACGCCGGACGCCGCCAGCGTCACCGAATCCGGCCAGCCCGCCGCCACGGCATCAAACGTGAAATTCCTGCGCCAGGAGGCCGGGGCCGCCGTCTATGCGGTGGGTGCGGGCACTTACCGGTTCCACTCCACGCTGCCGGCTTCGCCTAAATAGCAGCCAAAAGAACATAACGATGCATCAACCCAATCTCCGTCCACTCAGCGTCGGCCTGCTCGTCGGCCTGCTGGCGATTGCCGTCAGCGCAATGGGGGCCGTGCCTGCTACCGCCAAACTGGCTAACTTGCGTTGCGAATACCTCACCAATCCTTTGGGAATCGACGCGCCTACGCCGCGGCTTTCCTGGCAGATCGACGCGCAGGGAAAACAAGACGTCAAACAAGTGGCCTATCACATTCAGGTCGCCTCGAGTGAAACGCTCTTGAACCAAGCGAAAGGCGATCTCTGGGATAGTGGAAAAGTCACCAGCGACCAGAGCACGCAGATCACGTATGCCGGCAAGCCACTCACCTCGCGCATGTGCTGCTATTGGCGGACGCAAATCTGGACCTCCGACGGTGGGATCCAGAGCGCTACGGCGATGTGGAGCATGGGACTCCCTAATCCCGACGACTGGCACGCCCAATGGATTGGTCGCCCCAACAATCCCGCGGTCAAAGACGACATGTCCCTGCCCGCCCATTATCTTGAAAGCTCCCAGTGATCTCACCGCCCATTTGGAACTCAGCACTGCAGCGCTGGTCAAAGTTTGGATGAACGGAACCCTGCTCATGGCCAAGACCAGCGAGGCGGATAAGCAGGTGTACGAGGTAAAGCTCCGCGCAGGCGATAATCCGCTGATGATCAAGGCCATTCAGATGAAGCAGGATTCTCTGGATCTTTCCGTGCAGTTGCGCGCAACCGATGGCGGTGAACTGCGCCGCGTTTCAGCACGCGCGCGATGATCCGCTGCGACCACACAGAGCATTAACATGACAACGGAACAACTAACAGGGAATCGTGTGAGGACGCTCTGCTTTTTATCAGTCACCAGGAACGAGTGGCTCAGCACCGGCCTGCTCGCCGGGCTCCTCGCCTTGCCGTGCGTCAGCCCGGCGGCCGACGAGCT
This sequence comes from Akkermansiaceae bacterium, assembly GCA_903934285.1. GTDB lineage: Bacteria > Verrucomicrobiota > Verrucomicrobiia > Verrucomicrobiales > Akkermansiaceae > Luteolibacter. The sequence continues at coordinate 20,240 of CAIZNN010000063.1, forward strand.
CGCTACCACGTTTGGTTCGCCTCCTTTGGCGTCTGCGCCAGCGGTTTATCCGGACGGTCGACCGAGCGCCCGGTTGCGCCTCGATGCGACCGATCAAGGCCGCATCCTCAAACACGGCGACGGGCCGAAGCAATGCGACCTACTCGGCGCCCGGGAAGCGTTGATCTTTAAAGAAGGCGGAACCTATCACCTGTTTTACGATGGGGCCGGACCAAAGGGCTGGCTGGCCTGCCTGGCCACGAGTAAGGACCTCGAAACCTGGCAAAAAAAAGGTCCGGTCCTTGAATTCGGCAAGGCGGGTGAGATGGATTCCGCCGCCGCATGTGCTCCCTGGGTTTTCCACGATGGGAAGGAATGGCATATGTTCTATCTGGGGACGCAGCGAGCTTCAGGAGCACCGGACCGAATCCCCTCGACCCCGTATGTAACGATGAAGGCGACGACCTTGCCCCTTCTACTCTCCGTGCTGTGCGCGGCATCGCTGCCACTGCAGGCGGCCCCGGATTCGCTGGTGGAGAATTTCATGACTCCGCCAGCCGCCGCCCGGCCGGGGGTTTATTGGTATTTCATGGATGGCAATCTCAACGGCAATGAGATGACCGCCGATCTGGAATCCATGAAAACCGCCGGCCTCGGCAACCTGGTTTTCCTGGAGGTCGATGTCGAGGTGCCGGCCGGGCCGGTTAAGTTCATGAGCGAGCCGTGGCAGGAGTTGTTCGCCAAGGCGGTCCATGCGGCGGAACGGTTAGGGCTGGATATATCGCTGGGCACCGGCCCGGGTTGGTGTGGCAGCGGCGGGCCCTGGGTCAAGCCGGAGCAATCGATGCAGCATTTGGTCTTCAGCACGGTGGCGGTCGAGGGGCCGGTCCTCTATGAGGCGGTGCTGCCGGTGCCGGAGCAGCGCAAAACGATCTGGCAACCTGGGGAAACAACAACAAGCTCCAGCTTTCGATCGAACCGTATGACATGAACCCCACCGCAGACCTGGATCTCGGCGCGGTGGCTGATGTGCCGATGGCGAAATTCCGGAGCGTAGGTTATGGGTTTGACGTCAGTTGATCCAAAATGGGGCGGACCGGAGCAGGTCACTTTCGAGGCCTTGCAAGATTGGACGCAGCGGCCGGAGCCGGGTATTAAGTACTACTCAGGCATCGCCATCTATCGAAAGCCCTTCGAGTTCAAGCCGCCGACCGGAACGCGGCTGTTCCTGGACCTGGGTGTCGTCAACGACATGGCGCGCGTTCGCCTCAACGGCAAGAACCTCGGGGTGGTCTGGTGTGCGCCGTGGCGGGTGGAAATCACCGCAGCTGTCAAAGCCGGCGGTAATGAGCTTGAGATCGGGGTGGGGTAAATTGGAGTGTCGGGATAGCTCGTGGGGAAGAAACCACTGATGAAGACTGAGAAGACTGATGCCACTGATTGAAGATTTCTTCTGTGCTCAGTGGCCTCAGTGGTTGCTTGCTCCCGATCCGCCCCACCAAGTCACCTCATCCACCCCACCCCAAGTCTTCCTCTTCAATCCGTGCAATCCCGTGCAATCCCGTGCAATCCGGTGCGATCTGGTGCGATCCGTGGTGGTTTCAGGCCGTCAAACCCCAACGCTTGGCGGAAGCAAGAGTACCATGTCATTTTCCGGCATGGGCGCTCAATTCCGCGTCAATTCAAAGCCGAGGTCAGGGAGTCTGCGTTTGTGCCGGTGACCGAATGGTTGGGATGGCAGGGCAACCGGGTGCGGTTCATTCCTTCTCCACCCGGTAGAAGGCCTTGCCTGCCGGCGGGCTGGTGTCGATGAGCGTGTCGGTGGTGGCGGACGGCTTGAAACCACTGACGATGATGTCGGAAAACGCTAGCAGATCGGGCGAACGCGCCAACCGATAGGTGGCGGCCACGGTGACCGGGCAGTTCATGCCACCCGGCAGGTCGGCGGGAATCTGATAGGCGGTGGTTGCCGGGGCATCGCCCGAACCATTGTAGCTCTCGAATTTCTTCTCCTCCCACTCGCCGGGCGTGAGGATGGCGGCGTCGGTGAGCACCTGGGTGAACTCGTTTTGGAAGAGCCGGCCCAGCGCGTCGATGCGGATGATGAAGTGGGTGTTGTTGCGCGACCAGCGGGCCTTTGCGGCCTTGGCCTTGGTGCGGAGGGCGGGATCCAGCGGGCCGTTGGTGATGCCGTCACCGTCGTGGTTCACATCCGCCAATGCCAGCGGCATGGCTTCGTTGAGCAACTCATCGAGCCGGTTATAGGCATAGGGCCGGGTTCCGGTGCTGACGTTGTTGTAGCGGATGGGGCTGAAGCTTGCGCCGCCGGTGTTTTTATAGATATAGAGGTAATGGGCGTAATCGCCGACTAACAAGTCGGGCAGGCCATCGCCGGTGACATCGCCGAGGGTCAGGCCATAACCGTGCAGGTAAACCTCCGGCGGAAAGTAGGGTGGCTGCTCCGGGTCGGGGGCAAACCCGCGCTCGACGCCCTGGATCAGCACTTCGGCGATGAAGGTCAGCGGGCTGCCCTGCGCCTGGCGGTTGCGCCAAAGGATGATGTCGGCGGTGTCGCCCGGCACTGCCGTGTTGACGCGTTCGCCACTGACCAGGTCGAGGTCGCCGTTGTTATCGACATCCCCGGCGGCGAGGCTCATGGGATCGAGACCGGCCACCCCGATGGTGATGCCGAGTTGTTCAAAGCCTGGGGACGGGCCCAAGCCGCTGCCTTGGAAGGTGCCATTGCCGTTGCCGAGGTAGAGGTGGAGTTGGCCCTCGTTGGCATCGGTGGCGCGGGCGAGCACGAAGTCGGCGTTGGAGTCGCCGTTGAAATCGCCGGCGACGAGTGAGTAGGCGTCGTTGTATAGCTGGTTGATCTTCACGCCGCTGTTGGCGAAGGTGCCGCTGCCGTCGCCAAGGTAAAGGTGGATATCGCCATAGGTGTCGCCGGAAATGATGTCGGGTTTGCCATCTCCAGAATCCCCCAACCCCGGACAGGGCGCGATTGACTCTCCTCTGGAAGCAGGCGTTGGGGAAATCCTTTCCGAGGTAAGTATGACCCTAGGAAGCCACCTGCCCGGGGGCAAGTTCATTTCAAGCGCCGGTCAAGGGGTGACGGCGCGGTTTTCCGCAACCCGATAGAAACGCCGCGGCTGACCCGCGCCACCGGGATCGGTGACTTGAGTTGAGAGGCCGGTGGCGGTCACCCGGGTGACGGTTTCCCACGACCCGGAGCCGGGATCAGGGCTCCACTGCAGCAGGTAACTCTGGCCGATGGCGCTGCTGAAGGTGACCCGCACATCGCCGCCGACACGCTGGACTTCGGTAATCACAAAAGTATCGCGAAGCGCCTGCTTGACCGCCTGCAACAACGGGTCACGCAGACCATCAGCCTGGTCGGGCCGGTATCCGCCGCCCAGTTCGTAGATCATCACCCCTCCCAAGCCCCGCCGTGTGGCATACTGCACCTTGGCCCGGCAGGTCGCCGCATCGTCATAAGAAATGAACTTGTCGTCCGCCGAGCCTGCCTGGTCGATGCTCAGGTAGGCCGCCTGTGTGGCCGCATCCCAGGCATGGTGCTGCGGCTGATAGTAGCTGGCCATGATTTCGTGATATGCCTTGTAAGCCATGCTCGGCGCGGTGGTCCACGCCTGGCGCGGTAGCGCCGCGCCTCCGGTGGTGGTGCCGGTGCCGCCACTCCACACCCGGCCGTAAAAGTCGATGCCGACGCCCAATTTGTTTGGTGCCAGGCCGGCGGCGATGAAGCTGGCGACCATGCCCTCGGCGGACGGCAGCGGACTGCCCGTGCCGGGCAACCGGTAACCCCCATCGCTGACGGCGGAATTGAACCAGATCACCCACCCGGGCCAGGGCCCGGCCAGGTCGTAAGTCATCAGGTTGATCTGGTCGAACTGGTTTTGCAGCCCTGCCAGCAGGCCGGGTTGGGCGGCTGCGGCCGCCGTCAGCAGCGGGCGTGGCGTGTGGGCGTTGAGGGCCGTCCGAAGGCCGTTGACGAGATTGGAGAATGGCGCGGCATCCGTCGCCTGCAGCGGTTCCCAATCGAGATCCACGCCGTCATAGCCGCGGCTGCGGGCGAAGGTGACGATGTTGTTGATGAACGTGGGGAGGAATTCCGCCCGGCAGGCGGCGCGGAAAGCGGTGGCACTCCCTGCTCCGCCGACCGAGATAAGCACCTTGGTGGCGACGGCGTGGGCGTGGGTGAGCACCTCGGCCGAATGGCCGGCGGTGACGCCGTTGATGTCGCTGTCGAGCGTGCCATCGGCTTTGGGAACCACTGCGAAATGGATGACATGGGTCATTGCGCTGAAATCCACGCGTTCCGCCGGCAGGTGCTGCCACTGCGTCCAGCCGGCGTAGTAAGCCGTGTTCCACAGTCCGGCCTGTGCGGATGGCAGCATGATTGATGCCGCCGCGACGCAGGCGCGCAAGAGCATGATGCCGGGCATGTGGTTGCTGCGCATGACAGCGGCAGCCTAAGTGTGACTGCCGGCAAGCGCCAGAAAATTGCGCCGATGGTGACTGCGGAAGCACAACCCGTATTTATGGTTGCAAGGCCGGGGAGAATGACGCCCAATGCTGCGATTCGGCCGTTGCGCTTGGTGCCACAACTGCGCTGGCCGAACCTCAGACAACCCCATGAACTTGCCGCCATTTTGGAGATTGCCCCCAGTGCTGTGCGCCCTGGTTCTGGGTGTCGGGTTGGTGGCGGCGTGCCGGAGTGAAGTGGTGATCGGGGAATTTGCCGCGGAAAACGACGGGCATCTGCTCGATGTGGATGGCGAGAGTACCGATTGGCTGGAACTCTATAACAACGGCGCGGCGGCCGTCCGGCTCGGCGGGTGGTTTCTCTCCGATGACGCTCAGGAGCCGTTCCGCTGGCCCTTGCCGGACCTTGCCCTCGAGCCGGGCGCACGCCGCGTGATCTTCGCCTCGGGCAAAGACCGGCGCGACCCGGCCGCCGAATTGCATGCCAACTTCGCCCTGTCTAACAATGCCGGCGGCTACTTGGCGCTGCGCAAACCCGACGGCTCGTATGCCACGGTGTTTGCCGGCTATCCCGAGCAGCACGCCGACATCAGCTTTGGCGAGGGCACGCTGGTGGATGGCCAGGACCTGGTGGTGGCCACCACCGCCGGCAAATGGTTGGTGCCCACCACCGCCGCGCTGGCAACGACGTGGACCGCGCCGGGCTTCAATGACGCCGGTTGGATGGCGGCGACTAGCCGCCTCGGCTATCAGGTCAACAGCCCGGGCACGGGCTTGCCCATCGTCTATTGGACCTTCGATGACACCCCGGCTAACACCGTTGCCAGCGGCCCCGAGGCCACCCTGTCCGGCCCGACTTACTCTGCCGCGGTGCCGGGTGCCATCGGCGTGGGCAAATCGCTGCATTTCACCCGCGCCTCCAACACTTATGTCATCGCCGCCCTCGATGTGTCAGAAACCGCATTCTCAAGCTCGTTGTGGTTCCGCACCACACAGGCAACGACGGGATTGTTCTGTGTTGGCGCGGGCACCCTCAGCGCGGGCGGGCATGACCGGCATGTGTTTTTGAGCGGCGGCAACATCGGCGCGCGCACCTGGAATAACGAGAGCATCGCCTCAACGGGCAAGAACTATGCCGACAACCAGTGGCACCACGTCGCCCATGTCATCGGCCCGTCCATCAACGGCCAGCGCCTCTATGTGGACGGCGTGGAGGTGGCGGCGGGCAGCAGGGCCCAATCCGACTTCACCTGGCAGGAACATGTCTATCTGGGGTTTTCGCTAGACGCGACCAACGCGACCTATCACGATGGGGAGATCGATGATGTTTCAATCTGGAGCGAGACGCTGAGCGCCGCGGCCATCACCTCGCTGGCCAGCGGCACCCCGCCTAACTTGCTGGCCGGCTTCGCCCCCTACATCAGCTGCGACACCCAGGCCGCCATGCGCAATGTCAACGCGACGGCTTATCTGCGCCTGCCATTCACGGTGGACCGCCCGACACCCTTCAACCAGGCCACCCTCAAGGTGCGCTATGACGACGGCTTCGTGGCCTATCTCGACGGCGTGGTCGTGGCGCGCCGCAACGCGCCGGCCGCGCCCACGTGGAATTCCTCCGCCACGGCGAACCGCGCCACGGGAGACGCCGGCAAGTTCGAGACCATCGACATTTCGGCGTATGCCGGCCTGCTGTCTAACGGAAATCACGTGCTCGCCATCCATGCATTGAACGATGCGGCCGGCAGTTCGGAGTTTTTGCTCAACGCGGAGCTCAGCGCGGCGACTCTCGCGCCTGGCCGCGCCATCTATCTGGATCCGCCGACCCCCGGCAGCGCCAACACGACGGGATTCCTCAGCTTCGTTGCGGAGCCGGGGTTTTCACCCAAACGCGGACTTTTCACCACGCCCCAGACGGTGACTCTCACCTGCGCCACCCCCGGCGCGACCATCGCCTACACCACCGATGGCACCGACCCGTCGCCCGCCAGCGGCACGCAGGTCGCCGCTGCCAACAGCACCACCCCGCCAGCGGTGATGCTGCCGGTGAAGGCCACGACCTATCTGCGGGCAATGGCCTACAAAAACGCCTCCAGCCTGCGCCCGACCCGGGTGGCCTCGCATACCTATATCTTCACCCCGCAGGTGCTCACCCAGTCCAACACCCAACCAGGCTATCCCGCAGCCTGGACCGGCCATGTGGCGGATTATGGCATGGACCCGGGGGTGGTCAACTCGACCCTGCCTGGCTACAGCGTCACGGAGGGTCTGCTGGCGCTGCCATCTATCAGCATCACCGCCCCGGCAGCGGCGTTTTTCGGCAGCACCACGCCGCTGGGAATCTACCATGACACCACGCAGCGCGGCGACACGGCGGAGCGCGAGGTGAGCATCGAGTGGATCAATCCCGACGGTTCGCCGGGCTGGCAGGCGCAGGCCGGGGCACGCCCGCACGGCAACAGCAGCCGCATGCAATCGTTCACGCCGAAACATCCCCTTCGGCTGTGTTTCCGCGCCGACTACGGCACGTCACGTCTGCGCGAGAACGTTTTCGGCAGCGGCGTGAGTTCGTTCGACGAGTTGTTGCTGCGGGCCTGCTCGACAGACTCGATGCCGGTAATTGACGGCGACATTTGCGATGGTGAGCAGCGCTGGAACAACGACAAGGCGACCTACATGCGCGACCAGTACCTGCGGGATGTGTTGAATGAACTGGGCCATCCGAACTGCCGCGGGGTCTACGCGCATTTCTATGTCAACGGCCTGTACTGGGGCATCTGCAATCTGAGCGAACGGCCCGTCGCCGCGTTTTTCGCCAGCACCTTCGGCGGCGCGCAAGAGGAATGGGATGTGTTGAAGGACGCCCAGGAAGTCAACGACGGCAATGCGAGCGCATGGAACGAGTTGGTCGCCATCGTCAACGACACCACCATCAGCGACGCGGTGCGCTGCCAGAAGTTGCTAGGCAACAACCCCGACGGCTCGCGCAATCCGGCCTATCCGATCTATCTCCATTGGCCGTCGTTCCGCGATTATATGATTGTCCACATCGCCGCCGGCTCGGAAGACTGGCCGGACCATAATTACTGGGTGGGCCGCCGCCGCGGCGCATTGAGCGACGGCTTCCATTTCGTCGCCTGGGATCAGGAAATCTCCAACGACTCGCTCACCCGCCTCAGCGGGCGCGGCAGCAACGCGCCGTTCGAGTCGGTGGGCGATCCGGTAGTCGATGGTAGCTACACCTTCGGCCCGGCCATGATTTACGACAAGATGCGGCGCGCGGAGCCGTTCAAGACGCTGTTTCGCGAGCGCGTCCACGAATTGCTCTTCAACAACGGCGCGCTCACCCCCGCCGCGCAGAAGGCCCGCTGGGCCGTGCTGCAAGCCAAGCTCGACAAAGCCATCGTCGCGGAGAGCGCGCGCTGGGGCGATGCGAATGGCGAAGGCGCGAAGAAGCGCGAAACGACCTGGCTGGCCAACATGACCTACATGAACGCCAGCGGCAGCGGCTATTGGGATGCCATCCATCCGATCGATGTGCAGCGGTTCCGCAATGTGGGGCTCTATCCGAGAATCTACCAGCCGGCGTTCAGTCAGAACGGCGGCACGGTGGCGGCGGGCTTCAGGCTGGCCCTCACCAGCACCGAGCCGACGGTCTATTTCACCCGCGACGGCAGCGACCCGATGGGGCCGTCCGGCGCGCCAGCGCCCGGGGCGCTGCTCTACACTGGAAGTTTCATCACCGAAACGCCCATCCCTGCCAAGGCCACCTGGAAGTATCTCGTCACCCCGACCGCGCCTGCCTCCAGTTGGCGCTCGCTGACATTTGTCGACACCTCATGGTCATCCGGCCCCGGCCAGTTAGGATATGGCGATAGCGATGAGGCCACGCCCATCGGCTACGGCGGCAATAATTCAAACCGCTATATGACGACGTATTTCCGCAAGAACTTCACCGTCACCAACAAGTCACTGGTGCAGTTTGCCAAAGCATATATCTTGCGTGACGACGGGGCGGTGATCCACCTCAACGGGGTGGAGGTCGGGCGCAGCAACATGCCCGCCAGCGGGGCCATGGATTATACCACCGCCGCCTTGAGCAACCCGAGTGGCGTGGACGAGAACACCTACTATGAAATACCCCTGCCCGTCGCCAACCTGCTGGAAGGCAACAATGTGCTCGCCGTCGAGATCCACAAGGTGTCGGCGGGCGATGGGGATCTGAGTTTTGACGGCCGTGTGGAGGTGTTCAAAGCCACCGGCGGGGCGTCGGCCGTCACCCTCAACGCCTCGGGCTGGGTCAAATCCCGCGCCCGCACCGCCGCCGGCGAATGGAGCGGCCTCAACAGCGCGTATTTCACTGTGGGCGCGACGCCGCCGAGCGCCGCCAACATCGTCTTCAGTGAAGTGCATTATCACCCCGCTCCACCCACGCGACCGGCGGAACTGGCCGTCACCAGCAGCCCGGACGAATTTGAATTCATCGAGTTGATGAATGTTGGCGAGACGACGGTGGACTTCACGGGTGCGCATCTGGCCGACGGGGTGTTGTTTGATTTTCCGGTCGGTTACTCGCTGGCGCCCGGCGGCCGCGGTGTTGTTGTTAGGAACGTGGCGGCCTTTGAAGCGCGCTACGGCAGCGGGCGCGCGGTGGCCGGCACGTTCGGTTACAATGGCACCAACCAATCCGGCCTCAACAATGGCGGTGAAACCCTCGCCCTCACGCTCACCGCCAACGGCATCACCACGACCCTCTTCAACATGACCTATAAGGACGGCGCGCCATGGCCCGGCGCCGCGGATGGCGGCGGTTCGTCGCTGGTGCTGATAGCCCCCGCACCCAATGTGAACCACAGCCTGGCCAGCAACTGGATAGCCAGCGCCGACCAGGGCGGCACCCCCGGGCAGAGTGCCGCGCAGATGACGTTCCCGCAGTGGCGCCATGCCTATCAGGACACGCTCGACCCCAATGCGGATGACGACGGCGACGGCATCGCCAATGTGCTGGAGTATGCGCTCGGGCTCAAGCCGTTGGTGCCTGAGAGCAACGCCCTGCCGGTAGGCCGGTTCATCGACGAGGACGGCCAGAGCTACCTGGCGATCACCTTCCGCCACCGCCCGGCCGCCGACCTAACAACAATGGTGGAGGCCAGCACCTCACTCGGCGCCTGGCGCGGAGGGCCGGCGGTGGTTTTGGTGAGCAGCACCGATGCCGGCGATGGCACGCGCACCCAGACCTGGCGCTGTGCCACCCCCACGCAGGCCGCCGGTGCCACCAGGCAATTTCTCCACATCCGCTGCGTGCTCGCGCCGTAGGGCCTAATCGTTCACCGCCTCATATGAATACTGCCTATTTTCTCGCGGCCGCACTGCTCGCCCTGACGCCGGGCATTTCCAGCGCGGCAGACGCTTGGTCGCTCAGGGTACCGGGCAAGCCGCTTGAGGTCTGCGGTAAAATGCGCGATTCGTTCAATGTGAGCGGGGCGGCCAGCGTCGCCGCCGGCCGGGTGCTGTTGGTCTGCGATGAACTGAAGCACGGGGTGCAGGCCGGGCACCTCGCCGTGGCGACGGGCCGGATCACGCTGACTGAGGGCGAGTTCACCCTGCACGCCGGCGCAGGCAAGGAACTCGATCTGGAAGCCGCAGCCGCCGACCCGCAACACCACTGCTACTACGTCTGCGGTTCCTGTGGCCCCAGCCGCAAAACGGGCGAAGCTGCGCCGGATCGCCAATGGTTGTTCCGCATCGGGACGGATCCCGCATCCGGGGCCATGATCCCAGGCGCTGTGACCAGGGTGTCGCTCGTCGAAGCGCTGCGCACGGAGGGGTTTCTCGCACAGCGCCTGAACAAGAGCGCCGCGGACATGGGCGTTGATATCGAGGGCCTTGCCTATAAGGACGGGCGGCTTTGGTTGGGGCTGCGCTGCCCGAATGTGAATGGCAACGGGCTGGTGGTGGTTGCCTCCGCTGATGATATCATGGCCAAGAGGCCAGTGGTGTGGCAGCGCTTCGATCTTCCGTTAGGGAACGACCGCGGCCTGCGCGACCTCGTGCCGATCAAAGACGGCTTCCTGCTGCTCGCCGGGCCCACCGGCGCCCTGGATGCCAGGACGGTGCCCGCGAAACCGAAAAAGGCCAAACCCGCAGCGCAATCACAGTCGGCGGCACCGCCCGATACCGTGTGGCTGGGCGACACGGCAGATGCCCGGAGGCATGAGGCGGGCAAGATGCCCGCCCCACGGTGGCCCGGGCATCTTGCCCGGCGCCCTCTGCCGTCAAACTGGGTTCTAGCAGAACCGTCCCGGGCGTCGCCGCCCGCGGCGGCACCGCCCGCGGCGGCCCCCCCGGAGGAGGCGTCATTCGCCCTCTACTTCTGGGCCGGCGATGCCAGCGGGCCGGTGCGGGTCGGCGAGGTGGCGCGGCCGCCGCGGTTGGCAGGCGGCATGGGTGCCAGCGGCAAGCCGGAAGGGCTGCTGGTGGTTAGCGAGACGAGCGCCAGCATCGGCCTGATCGTGCTGTGCGACGGTGCCGCCAATGGCGCGCCCATGCTCTATGAGGTGAGCCGGCCGCAGTGGCGCGAGCACCAACAAGATCGCTGAATTCCATCAGATTTCCCCGGATTTCCCCGGATTTCCCCAGATTTCCCCAGATTCCACTTGAGATGCAGCGGGGGTCTCAGTACGCTCAAGTCATCTTCGCCTGTGCGAAGCACGCCGCCTATCGTCATGAAAGCCGTTGAAAACAGTCCATGGAGGGTCGCCCAGAGATCGCTCCAGCTGTCAACGCCAACGCTTGCGACCCTCCCCTTGGCGCCGCCCTTACCCGGCAGCACGCCGCCGATCAGCGCCTTTCTAGCAAGTGTCGCGCGCGCTATCAGCCAGCTTTCGCCCCGCCTCGAGGTCACGCCCAGGTTGCTCATGCCCGTTCCGCCGGCACCAGCACCGGCCAAGCCACCAGCACCAGCACCAGCACCAGCACCAGCACCAGCACCAGCACCAGCACCGGCACCAGCACCAGCCAAGCCGCCAGCGGCGGGCAAGCTGCCGCGCGAGTGGCGGGTCATCTACCGCAAGCCGCCGACGTTGCTAGAACGGTGGTGCGGTCAGGACCGTGAGGCCGAGGTGGGAAATGGCAACACCGAGACGCAGATCGACCGCTTCGAGATGAAATATCTGGTCCATTCCAGCTTGGTGCCCGAGCTGCGCAAGTTCATCACTCCATTTGTTAGGCGGGACAAGCACACGGTGGGTGATCTGCCGTCCTACACGGCCACCACGCTGCAGCTCGATTCGATCAACTCAACCCTGCATTACGCCAAGCAGCGCGATGCGAATGCGCGCTTCAAGCTGCGCATCCGGACCTACGGTTGCGATGGCAACACGCCGTATTTTTTCGAGCTGAAGCGCAAGATCCATGGTCAGATCTACAAGAGTCGGGCGGTGGTCGCTGCCAAGGATTACTGCAAGGAACTGGTGACCCGGCCCACCCGGATGGTGTTGCTCAACGACCCCTCCGAGCAGATGAACTTGTTGGAGTTCATCCGGCTCACCAAGGTCATCGGCGCTATTCCGGCCATCTATGTGCGCTACGAGCGGGAATGTTACGCGGCGCTGGGCAAGGACTACGCCCGGGTGACCATCGACCGCGGCATGCGCTACCGCCCGGCGATGAACTCGTGGGTGTTTCCCCTGCGGGAACCCAAGTGGTACCGGATGGATTCGGAGACCGCGCAGAACCGCGACTATTCCGGCGCGATGTTAGAACTGAAATGTGCCAGTGAGGTGCCCGACTGGATGCTGGAGTGCGTCGAGCGCTTCAACCTGGTGCCCGCCGGCCACTGCAAGTATTCCACGGCGATGAATTTGGAGGCGCTGCTGCGCGGCCACAGTTTTTCTGACGGTGCAGAGGACACCACCCCCTTTGAAAACGCCGCGGATTGATCCCACCCACTCATACTAATGGAAGAACTGTTTAACGCGTTGGGCCCGGCCAGGGCATTTGGATTGGGCGAGGTGTTCACCAGTTTATGTTTGAGTTTTGTCATGGGCATGCTGATAGCCAAGGTCTATCGCTGGACCCATGGCGGGTTCTCCTATTCCAGATCGTTTCTACAGACGTTGGTGCTCGGCTCGATTGTCGCCACCATCATGATTGTGGCTGTTGGCAACAATATGGCGCGCGGCCTGGGCATTCTGGGTGCCTTGGCGCTGATTCGTTTCAGAACCCCGCTGCGCGATCCGCGTGACATCATCTTTGTGTTCGCCTCGCTGGCGACGGGCATCTCGTGTGGCGCCCAGGTCTTCACCATCGCCATCATGGGGCCGCTGTTCTTTTGCGTGGTGGCGGTTTTCCTGACATTTTCGCCGTTCACCTCGCGGCGCACCTTTGAGGGACTGCTGCGCTTCATCGTGCTGCAAGGCGCCGACGTCGAGCACACCATCCAGCACATCATGGCCACCCACACCGCCCATGTGGAACTGGTGGCGTTGCGGGAAGCGCTGCAAGCCGACGCGAGGGAATACTCCTATCAGGTGCGCCTGCTGCAGCCGTCCGGCAAAGCCGAGTTGGTGGCCGCGCTCGAGCAAGTGGCTGGCGTCGAAGATGTCAGCATGATCATGCAACGTTCAACCGTGGAAATCTGATGTCCAAGCTCACGCCGAATGTCCCGCGATACAAGAAGCACCATCCGCTGTTCCGGCGCCTGATGGGCGGGTGGTCGTTCCTGGTTTGGCTGGCCATGATCGTCGTCACTTATCTGTGCTATAGGGGCGGCGGGGCGTTCCTGCCGCTCAATGGCCAGGTGCAGGTCATCAAGGAAAATGTCGCGTGCCTCGAGACGGCCAGACTCAGCCAGATCAAGGTCAGTCCGGGCCAGAAAATCAAGCGCGGCGAGCTCATCGCCTTGCTCGATACCAGCAGGATCGAGCAGCAGATTGCGCAACTCACCGCCAAGTTGCGCCAGGAACGCCAATTGGAGGACCTCGAGGCCTTGGACCGGCAGCGCCGCCTCATGACCGATGCGCAAGACCTGCGCAAAATCATCAGCGAAACCGAAATCCAACAGGAACGCGACAAGTCGACCCATGCCGTGCTCGCCGAGCGCTATCAAACGTTGGCCGGTTTCCTTGAAAAAGGCCTGGTCAGCAATAGCGAATATTTCAAGGTCGGCGTCGAACTGGCCGAACTGGAACCCAATCTCAAGAAATATCCCGCACTCATCGCGCAATACCAGCAGGACTTGGCGGCCGTCTTGCGCATGCAGCAGGAGACGGAAGCGGCCGGCCTGACCTTGCACCGCGACCCGCAGGGGCAGTCGCTGGAAGCCAGTATCGAGAGTGACCCGCAACTGCAGGCGCTGCGAAGCAGCAAGGAAGATCACAGCCTGCGTGCGGCCGCCGACGGCTCGGTGGGGCTGATCTATTTCCAGCAAGGCGAGGTTGTTAGTGCGGGAGTCCCGGTGGCCGAGATCATCAAGGATGTGCCGCCGGTGGTTGAAGCCTTCGTTCCCGAAACCCTAACGGTGCACGTGTTCGTCGGCCAGCAATACCGTGTCTCCAGCCTGATGACCCCCAACCAATCCTACAGCGCGACGGTCACCGCCATCACTCCCGAAATCATCGGCCAAGTCGATGCCGCCAACAGCATGGCCAAGCGGGTCATTCGCGGCCGACGCCTGTTATTGACTCCCAGCGGCTCAACCCACCTGTTGCCAGGTGAAAGCGTCATGATCGAAGTGGTGCGCAAATCCTGGTTTTAGAAAGGGCGGCCGTGGTGGGTGCTGGACTTGGGGGGGATCGGGTGAATTGAACCACTGATGACTTCATCCGTGGTCATCTGCGCCCCGCGTTATGGGCATCGTCCGGCAGGGGCTGGGATCTGACTGCAGCAGCGCTCCGCACTAATCACAGGAAATCGGGTGCGTTGGATTTCACAATAATCCCAGGGGGCGCCATCCCCATCGGCCCTCCTGCCAGTCCAGCATCGGATCGGCGGGAGGGCACATGGGATGGGTCAATCTGGCTTCGTTCTTTTTCCCCCAACCGCCACCGGGCAACACCGCAGCGTACCTGCCCCAATTGTCGCAGCTCGCAGCGGGACTGTTGATTGCGATTCCAACCGAGACGGGCGGAAATGCATTCAATGCTAAAAATATGATGCGTTCAATCTTCAGAAAACCCCATGATTGTCCGTAACACGCTCACGGCAAACCATTAAATAATTGTTGATTCGTTCAGATTACGATGCATAATACCCCTCGCCATGGCTCGCCCCACACAGCTCACCCGTGAAAACCTAGCCCCCCACATTCGAGCGCGTGGGCCGGTCTCGGCGACGGAACTCGCGGCGGTTTTGCGGGTGAATCGAACGACCATCGTGCGAGCGCTGGCGGACTTCGGCGATGAGTTGGTGACGATGGGGGCAACCCGCAGCACCCGTTACGCCCTCAGGCGGCAGGTCAGGAATGCGGGGAGCCGATGGCCGATCTACGCCGTCGACGAGTCGGGTCAAGCACGGCTGCGGGCCGAGTTGGAGGCGCTGCATGAACGGCGCTGGCGCATTGTGTGGGTGGGAGCGCCACCCGCATGGGCGGATCGATTTGGCAACCGGGAGGGACTTTGGGAAGGGTTCCCTTTTTTTCTCAGTGATGCCCGGCCACAAGGATTTCTCGGCCGGGCCATCGCCATGCAGATATCCCGCGCGCTCCCGGTCCCCGAAGATCCAAGACGGTGGGGTGACGATGACACCCTGGTCTATTTGCAGGCGGCGAGCGAGGATTTGCCCGGCTCGCATGTGGTGGGTGACGATTGCTTGCGCCGGGCACTCGCGCGCGCGGTTTTTCCCGAGGCGGCGGATTGGATCGACGCGCCCGAGCGTGCAACGCGCTATCCTGAAATGGCCCGGCTTGCCGCGAGTGCGCTGCCTGGCACCTCCGCCGGTGGCGAGCAACCGAAGTTCCTGACGAGCGTGCGGAGCGGTCCTGGAAATTTTCATCCGGTGCTGGTGAAGTTCTCTCCGCCCATGGATCAGGCCGCCGGTCAACGCTGGGCGGATCTATTGCTGTGCGAGTTCCATGCGCACGAGGTGCTGGCGGAAAGCGGACTGGCTACGCCTGGTGCGCGCGTCATTGATGCGGCAGGCCGGCGGTTTTTGGAAGTGCCACGCTTCGACCGGGTGGGCGCGGGCGGCAGGCGGGGCGTGGTTTCGCTGGAATCGCTCCATGCCGCCGCAGTGGGCAGCGGAGCCCGGCGGGACTGGCCGACGGCTGCGCTGGAACTCCAACAGCAAGGGCTGGTCGATGCCGGGGCCGTCGCCACGGCCCGGCGCTTGCATGCGTTCGGTGAACTCATCGGCAATACCGACATGCACTTTGGCAATCTCTCATTCTGGCTGGACGATACGCTGCCATTTCATGTGGCTCCCGCCTACGACATGCTGCCGATGCTGTGGGCGCCAGGCTTGCAGGGGGAAATTGTCAAGCGGACCTTCTCGCCCGCACCGCCCTTACCCGCCGCACAAGCGCAGTGGCGGGAAGCCATGGTCTGGGCGGCGGTGTTTTGGCAACGAGTCGCGGCGGATGCGCGGCTCTCGGCGGACTTCCTGAATTTCGCGAATGCAGCACGCGAGACGCTGCGCAGGCTCAACGCCTGAGCAACGGCCCCGGCCTCAGCCCCGGCCTCGTCACCGACCCGTCCGGCAACTTCTGCGTGCTCATGGCCTGCCGCTGCGTCGCTGAGGATGCGGTGCAAGAAGCGGTGCAGGAAGCGGTGCAGGAATGGCGGGGTCGGTGTTCGAGGATGACGGATTCCAGCAGCGCAGGCCGCGCAACATTTTTCCTGTAAAAGGTTTCAGGATGGATTTGGGGGCCGATTTCAAGCGGCTGTTTGGAGTGGTTTTTGGTGTTAGATAAGCGGCTTGGCGGAGTGAGAGTGAGGCCGGCATTGCCGGTTTTTCATCACGGCGCGGCGAGCTGCACTTCCAGGCGGGTGAAGATTTGCGGGTTGCGGGCGGGTCCGGAGCCGAGGAATGCCGGCAGTGGCAGCGTCAGATAGCCGTTATCCAGCGGCGGCAGCGGGTTGGTCCGCGAGTCAAACATCACGTGCGACCAATCGCGCAGGTCGCCGGACGCCTGCACCTGCCAGATCAGATCGGATTTGGCGGGATCAAAGCGCATGCGCAAGGCCAAGCCGGACCCGGCTGGCACCAGTGCGGGGAGTTGTGCGGCGACGGCAGCCAACGGCCCGACGCCGAGGGCATAACGCATCAGGTTGCTCACCCCATCGCCGGCTGGATTGGCCTGCGGGCCGGCGATGGCGGGGTTGGCAGCGTCAGCGGGGTTGGCGAAGCCGAGGCCCACCCATTGGCTGAATTGGCTGGCAACGCCACCGACCCGCACCTCAAGCACCCGGCCAGCCAGCGGCCCGCCGCCGAAATCGTGGGTTTGGTCAACCACCGCCCAGGTCAGGTTGTCGGCCGGCACGGCGCTGCGGTAGTTGACCCCAAGGTGGGAGAATGTGCCGCCGGCATCAGGCACTAACAGCCGCACCTGGGTGGCGGCCAGCCCGGACGTCAGGTCGTAGGTGGCAGCCGTGAAGAACCCGCCGCGGAGCCGGTCGCCCGGCGCGCGGGTGGCCAGGTTGACAAACAGATCCAGATTCGTCGGGGCGGAGGGGAAGGGCACGGATTGGGTGAGACGCAGCAGGCTGTTGCCGGCGAGGCCGGGGTGGGCCAGGACAAATTCGTAGGAGCCCGCCGCGGCGATCGGGGCGGTGAGGGTGGTGAGGTAGGGGGCGACGATGCCGGGACCGTAGAGCGCACCGCAGGTGCCTGCGCCGCTCAGGACGGTGGTGGTGGTGAGGTGGATGGGAGTGGCGGACCAATTGCCATTTATTTCCACAGGGCCGTTGTCCACCACCAGCGGTCCGGCGAAGCCCGGGCTGGTGCCGGAGAGCACCAGCGTGCCGCCACCGGACTTGGTGAGGGTGCCGGCGCCGCCGAAGGTGCCTGCTAGATCGAGCGTGTTGCCCGGTCCGTCGATATGGATATCGGCGCTGGCACTGAGGCTGATGGCGGTGGTGATGCTGGCACGGTTGGTGCCGGTGGGGATGGGATCGAACCGCAGCGCTCCTAACACGCCGTTGTGATCGCTGTTGTCGATGGCCGCGCCACGGCCGTTGCCCGCCAGCACCAGGGTGCCGCCGAAGCTGTGGACCCGCGCACCGCCGACATCATTGCCGGAAATCAGGCGCAGTTGCCCGCCGGAGTGCACGCTGATGCCGGAGGTTTGACCGGGGGCCGCAGGTTGGGTGAGTTGGATCACACCTTCCTCGATTTGCAACGGTCCGGTGAATATCTTGCCGGCGCCGGTGAGGCTGGCCACGCCGAGGCCTTGTTTGATCAGGCCGCCGGGGCCATCCCAGATGCCGCGCAAGCGCATGGCGCCATGTTCGAGGTCGCCTTCGAGGTTATATGCCGCCAGGCACAGCGCGGTGGCGAGGTAGGCGCTGCCGGGCAGATCGAACTCGATGTATCCGCTGCCGGTGCCGGCGGCGGTGAGCAGGGCGGGGTTGGCGTTGCCGTTGAAGGTGAGGACGGTGCCGGCGCTGCCGGTGATCCGGTTGCGGAAGGCGCTGGCGGCATTGTCCATCTCGAGGGTGCCAATGGTGATGGGGCCGGTGAGGGTGACCGCGCGGTCGGCGCTGGCGGGGGCGCCGATGATGGCACGCGCGCCGGCACCGTCAGGCACGGTGCCGCTGGCCCAGTTGGCGGCGATATTCCACCCGGCATCGCCACCGGATAACAACTTCGGGTTGCCGGGGAGGGCGTCGGCCTCGACTGTTAGGTCGTCGAAGCGATTGTTGCCGGTGCTGGCACCCGCGCCCTGGGCGAAGGTGATGCGGAGGCCGAAATGCAAGTTGTTGTTAGCGGCGGGGATCAGGCTGAAATCCAAGGTTTGCACCACCGGGACGAGTTCGGAGATGGTGAAGGTGGCCAGCGGGACGTAGGTGGTGCCATCCACGGTGTAGGCGAGCGACTGGGTGCCCGCGCCATTGGCCGAGCGGCGGGTTTCGTATTTGACGAGGATGTTTTGAAAGCCGGTGGTGGGAATGGCGGCGGTGACCATGGTGCCGGCGGTCAGCGGGTTGTTGACGCGGAGGTGGGAGGCTGCGGCATCGCCGTTGCGGGCGTTGAGTCCGGCGAAGCCCTCGTTGATATCTGCTAGATAGGTGCCGGCCACCGCCATGGTGCCGCCGCCAATCGTCTGAGTGGGCGTGAGCAGGGCGGCGTCATTGTTGAAATTCCAATAATGAATGAGGACGCCGGGCGGCGCGGCGCTGGCCACCGCGCACAGGGGCAGCAGCCATGCGATTGTCCACACGGCCAGGGGCCTTCGAACGCGGGCGTCCCTTTGCGGCACGTGGTTTCGACTGGGGGCGGGGAGGTGTTTCATGCGCGAAATTAGCCTCTCAGCCCCCTTTGCCAAGCAGAATCAGCCGGCAGTTTTGCCGGCTGCGGGCGGCCGGTTCTTGCACAAACCGCCAGGCTACCCGACCTGAGGCGGGGCGAAGCCGTCGCGGTAGGTGCGGCGGACAAGGGTTTGAGTGGCTTCCGGGCTGTTGGTGAACGCCAGCTTCGACTTGTCCCAGAGCAATTCCTGGCCGGGGAAACGCGAGGCCTTGACGGCGAGCAAGGTGGCCTCGGTCATGCGCACGGCGTCCTTGAACGGGGTGCGCAATTCGGTTTTTTTGCCGAGGCAATTGTCCACCCAGGCGTGCCAATGATTGAGCGGCGGAAATGCCGGCAAGCCGGGCAGGCGCAAGCCTTCTTCCACCTTGCCGTCGCGCCAGATCCTGGGCCGGCCATCGAGTTCGATGGCCAGCGTGCCCCCCTCACACACCACCACGCTCATGATGTCCTCGGTGAGCGCCGCGGGTATCCGCAGTTGCTCGGCCGTGGGCAGTTGGCTCGAACTGTAGTAATGGATCGGAAACGTCTTGCCGGCAAACTTGTCGGAGTTGACCTCATAGACAAGGGTCGAGCGGCACGGCGTGACGTGGAACATCTTGTTAGTGGTTTGCGGGCAATCGGTTTTAACCGCCACCGGAGACATCAATTCGTCGTAGCTGAAGAACACCACATCCAGCAGGTGGCAGCCAAAATCGCCCTGGCCGTTGCTGCCGAAGTCCCACCAGCTCCGCCATTTCGCCGGGGCCAGCCCGTCATAATAGGGCATTTTGGCGCAGGGGCCGAGCCACAGGTCATAGTCGAGGGAGGCCGGCACCAGCGGGTTTTCCTTGAGCGCCATGCCGTAGTTGACAGGCTGGTTGGGCACCGGGCCGCCGAGCCAGGCATAGGCTGCGATGGCTTTTCCGAGTTGGCCTTGGCGGAGGATTTCCACTGCGGCGCGGCGTCCGGCGCCAGCCATGCGTTGGTTGCCGAGTTGGGTGACGAGTTGTGGTCTGGCCTTGAGCGCGCGCTCGATCATGACCAACTCCTCGAGCTGATGGACTAACGGTTTTTGGCCGTAGATATGTTTGTGGTGGTCCATCGCGGTGAGCAGGATCGGCGCGTGCGAATGGTCCGGCACGGCCACAATCACCGCGTCAAACGCGTCGGCGTGCTTGGCGAAGGCCTCGCGGTAATCGCGGCAGGTGAACGCTTTGGGATGATCCTGGGCGGCTTGCGCCAGATAGTCCGCATCGACGTCGCACAGCCCGACAATCTCGGCCATGGGATGGCCGGCGACTTGGAGGCGGTCGCTGCGACCGATGGTTCCGACCACGCCAATGGACAGGACGCGGAGTTTGTCATTGGGCGAGGCGGCGCGGGCGCGCGGGAGGCCCAGCGCGCTGAGACCAAGGCCTGCGGCAGCGGTGGATTGGAGGAAACGACGGCGACTCTGGATGGCGTGCATGGTTGCTGGCCGCTACGGGCGGGTGGCCGCGGATCTTTCCGCGAAAACTTGCGGCGCGCTGGATTGCCGCGCGCTGCAAGGCCTGCCAATGGAACTCGCCACAGCCATGCCCGCGGCCGCGTCAAAGTGCGGAGTCGGATGAAAGAACGCGGCGCATCAACCCGTAGTTTTTCGCCTTGTCGCCACCGTGGTTTCGGGATTTGTTCATTCCGCTGGCCACGCCACCAAGCGCTCACCGAAATTGACCCCATGAGACCCCTGCACTCCGCCACCCTGACCAAGACCTTGCCGCATATTGCCAGCGCCCTATTGGGGTTGGTGCTCACCCTGCCCGCCGCCGAGGACGCCAAACCACCGGCCGCGGCGCTGAGCACCACCGCCGCCGCAGGCAGCCAGGCGCTGACGTTGGAGCTGCCCAAACCGTTGTTTGTCGGCACCCCCAAAAACATCAAGTCCACCAATCTGGAAAAACCACTGCCCGGCAAGCGCCCGATCTATCAGGTGCCCGGCGGCACGGTCATGCTTTCCGCTGGCACCAAAGTCACCAGTAGTGATGCCGCCCCGATCATCGGCAGCTTGGAGCTGCTCACCGACAAGGACAAGGAGGCGGGCGATGGCAGCATTATCGAACTCGGGCCGGGCAAACAATATGTGCAGATCGATCTGGGCAAGCCGGCGCAGCTCGCCGCCTTGGTCCTCTGGCACTACCATCAGGACGCGCGGGTGTATCGCGATGTGGTGGTGCAGGTGGCGGAAGATCCCGATTTCATCCTGGGCGTGGTCACCCTGTTCAACAACGACGACGACAATTCGTCGGGCTTGGGCGCGGGCAAGGACAAGGAATATCTCGAAACCTATGAGGGCAAGCTGCTCGACGGCAAGGCTGCCAAGGGCCGCTACGTCCGCCTGTATAGCAACGGCAACACCTCTAACGACGCGAACCACTATATCGAAGTGGAGGTTTACGGCAAGGTGGCGGAATGAATGGCTGCTGCGGGGCCGGGAGTGCCGGGTGGCGGCGGCTGTGCCCGCGGCAGGGCGTGTGCGGCGTGCTGCTGGTGGTGTTGATAGCCGCCGCGGCGCTGGCATTTCGCCTGGACCGCTTGGAACTGCGGCCGCTGCACGTCGATGAGGCGGTGCAGGCGGTCAAGGCCGGCGAACTCTATGACAGCGGGCACTATATCTATAACCCGTTCGAGTTTCACGGTCCCAGTCTGTATTACTTGACCTTGCCGGTATTGCGCCTGAGCGGGGCGCGATGTTTCGCCGACGCGGGTGAGGCGACCTTCCGGTTGGTGCCCGTGATGTTTGGGGCGGGGTTGATCCTGCTGTTGCTGTTGCTGCGCCGGGATCTCGGGTTGGCGGCGGGCCTAACATCCGCGGCGCTGCTTGCGGTGTCGCCGGCGATGGTGTTTTTCAGCAGGTATTACATCCAGGAAATGGTGTTGGTGTTTTTCGCGGCGCTGGCGTTAGGCGCGCTGTGGCGGTTTTTCCGCACGTCGCGCAAGCGTTGGGTCGTGTGGTTGGGACTGGCGCTGGGCATGATGTATGCCACCAAGGAAACCAGCGTCATTTTCGCCGGCGTGATGGCCGGCGCCTACGGCTGGCTGGTGCTGCGGCGGCGCGCCCGCGAGGGCCGCGCGCTGTGGCATGTGCGCCGCGAGCATGCCTGGCTGATGTTGCTGGCAGTGGCGGTGGCCGCCGTGGTGGCCGGGTTGTTCTATTCGTCCTGGCTGGCCCATCCGCGCGGGCCGCTCGACTCGCTGCTGGCGTTCGGCCACTACTTCGACCGCAGCGGGGGCGATGGGAGTGCCGCCCTGCACCAGCAGCCGTGGTATTATTATTTGCAACTGCTGGCCTACACCAAAAATGCGCCCGGCCCGTGGTGGAGCGAGGGGCTTATTCTGGCGCTGGCCGGCGTTGGGTTCGGCAGTGTGTTGCGCGGGCGGTTGCCCGCTGCCATCAATCCGGAGTTGGCGGGATTTCTGGCGGTGTATGCGCTGGGCATGACGCTGGTGTTTGCCCTGATTCCCTATAAGACCCCGTGGAACCTGCTAGGGTTTCTGCATGGCTTGATTCTGATGGCGGGGATCGGCGCCAGCGCGTTGTTCCACCGGCTCCCGCGCTGCGGCGCGCGTGTCATGTTAGCCTTGCTGTTGGTGGCGGGTGCCGGGCAGCTCGCCGCCCAGGCGGCGCGTGCCAAGGGCCGCTTCTGCGCCGATCCGCGCAACCCGTATGTCTATGCCCATTCCGGGCCCGATGTGGTCCGCCTGGCCCGCCGCATCAGCGAACTCGCCGCACTGCATGCCGATGGGGCGGCCCTGCCAATCCATATCATCAGCCCCGACTATTGGCCGCTGCCCTATTATCTGCGCAAGTTGCAGCGGGTCGGCTATTGGACCGCAATGCCGCCGGCGCCCGACGCGCCGCTCATCGTCGTCAGCGCCGCCATGCAGGAGCAACTCGAACCTTTGCTGCGCCAACGCTATCACGCGGAATTCTACGGGCTGCGGCCCGGCGTGTTGCTCGTGCTCAATGTCGAGCAAGACCTGTGGCAACGCTATTTGCTGGAAAAATCCGCCGCCCAAGCACCGCCCAAGGCGGCACCGACGGATTAGTTAGATGGCTGGGCGGTTAGGTCAGGCGCAAGGCGGCACTGCGGGTGCCCGGGCACAGCGGCGCTGAGGCCCGCGCCCGGCTCGCCAAATACCGCTTCACGGGGCTTTACGCGGCGGGGAATTCGCCTAAGCTCGGGCATCAAGTCACCGTGACGGCAGAAAAACTCGACACATTGCAGGCCGTGGAACTCGCGGAAGGGGTGGAAATCCGCTTGCGGGTGGCCGGGCCGATGCTGCGGGCCGGGGCGTATGGGCTGGACCTGTTGATTCGTGGTTTGGTGATGTTTGTCGCGGCTATCGGGCTGGCGGTGTTAGGCATCGCCATCGGCCAGCGCCTGGAGCGCGGGTTCATGATGTTGGCGTGGTTCCTGATGGAGTGGTTCTATCCGGTGCTCTTCGAGGCGGGCAGACTCGGCGCCACCCCTGGCAAGCGGCTGCTTGGCTAGCGCGTGGTGCAGGCGACCGGCTCGCCCATCACCGTGGGCCAGGCGGTGGTTAGAAACTTCCTCCGCTGGGTGGACGCGATGCCGTTTTTCACCTATGGTTTTGGCATGGCGAGTTGTCTGGCGACGCGGCGGTTTCAGCGGTTGGGTGATTTGGCCGCAGGCACGGTGGTCATCTATGAGCGGGCGGGCGAGTTGCCGGTGCTGGCCGCGCCGCCGCCGATTGTGCCGCGGCCCTTGCCGGTGGGGCTCACGGCGGATGAGACGCGCGCCTTGGTGCGGTTTCGCGAGCGCGCCGGGCTGTGGCCGGCCGCGCGCCGCGAGGAAATCGCCGATCAGGCGACGGCCCTCAGCGGTGCCTGCGGAGCGGCGGGGGTGAGCCGCTTGATGGCGATGGCACATTGGGTGCAGGAGAAAAAACAGACGGCGGGCGACGGTCGCAGCCACGGCGAACAACCTAACAATCCATGACGCGCCGATGACCGTGGGGGATTTCGAGGACACCAACAAGCAGCGCTGGGCGGAGTACGAGCGTCTGGTGGCAGAGGTGGAGCGCGGCAAGCCGGGGCCGGAGGCGGGGCTATTGCCCCGGCGGTTCCGGGAGCTATGTGTGGATTTGGCGGTGGCGGAATTCCGGATGTATGGTGAGCGGCTCACCGGTGAGCTCAACGCGCGGGTGATACGCGGTTATGAGATACTCTATCGGAACCGGCAGGCCGGGTGGGTGAAGTTGGCGGAGTTTGTGGCGGTGAGGTTTCCGCAGACGGTGAGGCGGGAGTGGTGGCTGTTTTGGTTGTGCAACGCGGTGTTCTGGTTGCCGTTTGTCGCGGTGAATCTCTCCGCGAATTGGGACCTCCAATGGGTGCAGGCGATTCTGGGCGCCGACGGGATGGCCGCCATGGATCAAATGTATGGCGGGCGGCAGGATCAGATCGCACATCTGAGGGCGGCCTACGGCTCGAATTTCATGATGTTCTGCCACTACATTCAGAACAACGTCGGCATCGACTTCAGGACCTTCGCCGGCGGCATGGCGGCCGGGGTGGGGACCGTGTTGTTCCTGCTGTTCAATGGCATCCAGATGGGCGCGGCGGCGGGCTATGTGAATCAGGCGGGCAATCCCGAATCGTTCTGGACATTTGTCAGCGGGCACGCGTCGTTTGAATTGTTAGGGATGGTGGTGGCCGGGATGGCGGGGATGCGGCTTGGGCTGGCGCTGGTGCGGCCGGGCCGGTTGCCGCGGGTGCGGGCCTTGGCGGAGGCGGCCAGGCAGGCCATGCCGTTGATTTTAGGGGCGGCGCTGCTGACCACGCTGGCGGCGGTGGTGGAGGGTTTCTGGTCGGCGCAATTGCTGCCATCGGGGTTGAAGTACGGGGTTGGGCTCGGGGGCTGGCTGTTGCTGCTGGCCTATTTCACGCTGGCGGGAAGGAGGCCGGAGCATGCGCCTTGATGGGGTAACGGCGGAGATCCGCCCGCGCAGCGATTGGGAAGCGGTGGACCTGGGCTTGGCGCTGGTGCGGCGTGATTTCTGGCGCTGTGTGGCGGTGTGGTGGCTGGCGCTGGGCGTGCCGCTGCTGCTGGCCGGGTGGTGGTTGTGGGACGCGCCGGCCTTGCTGTTGCTGTTGTTTTGGTGGGGCAAGCCGGCGGGTTCGCGGATGGTGTTGTTGCTGCTCAGCCGGCGCCTGTTCGGCGAGCACCCCACGTGGCGCGCGATCTGGCGCGAGGTGCCGCAAGTGTGGCGGCGGCGGTTTTTCTATCGGTTCGGGTGGGCGCGCCTGTCGCCGTGGCTGCCGCTGACCCTGGCGGTGGAAGATCTGGAAGGCTTGCGCGGCAAGGCGTACGCGCAGCGGGTCGGGCAAGTGGCGCGGCGCGGCAGTGGCGCGGTGGCGTGGACCTATCTGATAGCAGAGCTCGCCGCGGGGTGGTTTGGCTTGGCGCTGTTCGGCTTGCTCGTGATGTTGGTGCCGGAGGGGCAGGCCGCGCCATGGGCCGGGGCGCTGGAGCAATGGGATGGCAACAACCCGTTTGATATACCCGTGCTGTTGGTGCGGACGGTGGCTGCCTGCGTGATGGTGGCGATGTCCCTGGCCGACGTGTTTCTAACCGGTGCGGGCTTTGGCTTGTATGTCAACGCGCGGACCTGGATCGAAGGCTGGGACGTCGAGCTGGCCTTCAAGCGGATGGCGCAACGCCTCGGCAAGGTGCTGGGATTGCTGCTGCTGCTGGGTTGCTGGTGCCTGCCAGCGGCGGACCGGGCGGCGGCGGCGGCCACGGCGGAGCGCCCGCCGCAGGAGGTGATCCAACAAGTGAAGGCAGGCAAGGAGTTTGTGGTGCACAAGGTGCGGCTGCGGGTGCCAAAGCACCGTGGCGGGGCATCCATGATCCCGTTCGGCGGCGCGATCGGCTGGCTGTTGGCCATGGTGTTAGAGGTGGCGCTGGTGGCGCTGATCATCGGCGGCGTGGTGTGGTTGATTTGGAAGTATCGGCATCTGGTGTTGCTTGGGAGCGGCACCGCCCAACCGGCGCGGGCAGGGGCGGCGCGGGTGGTGATGGGCTTGGCGGTGACGCCACAATCGCTGCCGCAGGATATTCCCGGCATGGCATGGCGCTTGTGGCAGCATGGGCAGCGGCAGGAGGCGCTGGGCTTGCCCTATCGCGGGGCGATTTGCAGGGTCATCGAACATGGCCGGGTCGAAATTCACCAAGCGGATACGTCGAGCGGGAGACCGGCTACAAGGGCCGGGCGCGGGTCAATCCGTGGCTCGCCGCGGAACGCTTCGCACGCAACTATGATTTTGAGGTGGCCTCATTGGCGGTCGGGCGCGCGCCGGAGGTGGGGGATGCGATGTGGTTGGTGCCGGCAACCATCTTGAACAATGAGAGCTTCGTCCGGCGCGTGGAACAGTGGGCCGCTGCCGGCGGCCATCTGGTGGTTTTGTTGGAACACGCCGCCGCGGAAATCAACGATTGGCGGACCTTTGAGCCCGCCATGCCACTGGCGCCGGCCTTGGCAGGGATGTTGCAACGGCTCGATTTCGTGGTGAGCGACCATGAACCCAACCCCAGCGGCGAAATCCCCGTTGGCATCATCCGCTTTGCCGACGCCGAGTTCGAAGTCGCCGCCGCAGCGCATGCCTGCGTGGCGGCAGATGGCGCGCCACCCGGCGTGTTTGCCTCGGTGCGCGCCGGCGCCGGCCGGGTGTCGTTGCTCGCCGATGCGCGGCCGCTGCGCAACCGCTGGCTCGGCGACCACCAACACGTGGCGTTTTTGTTAGCCCTGCTGCGCGCGACGGAGCGGCAGGGCGCGGTGTTTTTTGTTAGAGGAAGCGGGCTTTCGTTCCCGGCGCTGGTGCGCCGGCATTTGTGGCCGGTGTTGTGCGGGCTGGCGGTGCTGTTGGGGCTGTGGCTGTGGCAGAATTTGACCCGCTTCGGGCCGCTCGAGGCGGCGACGGCGCCCTCCCCGGTGCGCGGCTACGACCATCACCTTGAGGCGCTTGGCAATTTCCATTGGCGCCTCAATCGCGCGACGGCGCTGATGGCGCCGCTGCGCGAGCAGATTGTGGAGCGCGGCCAGCGGCTCTGCGGCGGCCGGTCCGGGCGGCTCGATGACGAGTTGTTGGAGGTGCTGGCGGCGCGCTCGGGCCTGGCCAAGGAGCGGGTGGCGCGGGCCCTGGCGGAGACCTCCCCCGCCGACAGCCAGGTTTCCACCCGCACCGTAGCCGATCTGCAAGTCCTGCTGAAAGTTCTCACCTAACTCCCATCCCCACATGACCGCCGCCCCCGATGCCCCGCCCGCGCCGCAACCCGCAGCCGGCCCGATGCCACTCGCCAGTCTCATTGCGCAGATGCGCGATGAAATCCGCCAGGTGATCCTGGGCCAGGAAACCGTCATCGAACAAGTGCTCGCCGCCTTCCTCGCGGGCGGGCACGTTTTGTTGGAAGGCAAGCCGGGGCTCGGCAAGACCCACCTGGTGACCACCTTGGCGCGGACCTTTGGCGGCGTGTCGGCGCGCATCCAGTTCACGCCGGACCTGATGCCCTCGGACGTGACCGGATTCCGCATGTTTGACATGAAGAGCCAGACGTTCCAATTGCGCCGCGGCCCGGTGTTCACCCACCTTTTGTTAGCCGATGAGATCAACCGGGCGCCGGCGAAGACGCAGGCGGCGTTGTTAGAGGTGATGCAGGAGCGGCAGGTCACGATTGACGGCGAGACGCTGCTGCTTGAGCCGCCGTTCATGACGCTGGCGACGCAGAACCCGGTGGAGCATGAGGGAACCTATCCGCTCCCGGAGGCGCAGCTCGACCGCTTCATCATGAAGGTGCTCATCGATTATCCGCTGCGCGAAGCGGAGTGCGAGATCGTGGCACGGGCGGCGGTGAGAACCGCAATGGCGGCCAGCCAGCCGCGCCGCGCCCTACCAATCCGCCTCAACCAGCGTGACGGCCGGCTCGGTGGAGCGGAGCCGGGCGAGGAGCGCCGCGATGGTTAGGTGATGGCCGGGCAGGATCAGATGCGGGCGGATGTCCGCCAGCGGCTGCAACACGAAGCGGCGCTGGGTGAGCCGCGGGTGGGGCAGCACCAGCTCGGCGGCGTCGCAGGTTTGGCTGCCGAAGTAGAGCAGGTCGATATCGATGGTGCGCGGGGCGTTGCGTGCGGCGCTGCGGGTGCGGCCGAGTTGGGACTCGATGGCCTGGGTGTGGGCGAGGAGTTCAAGCGGCGTGCCGTCATAGTCGAGTTCGACGACGGTGTTATAAAAGTCGGGCGAGCCGGCCGGGCAGCGCAGCGGTTTCGTCTGATAGACCGGGGCCCGCAGCAGCGCTTCACCGGGTCGGGCGAGGCGCTGCAGCAGGTGCACGGCGGCTTGCAGCTGGGCGAGGCGCTGGCCGAGATTCGAGCCGAGGGCGATGGCGGCGCGTGGCATGTTAGGGCTCGAGATTGAAGAGGCGGGTGATGCCGCCGTTGTGCTGCACGCGTTGGTTGGCCTCGTCGACCTTGGCCGCGGGAATGACCACCGGCCGATTGCTGCCGCACAAATGAATCACAAAGAACTCGGGGGCCACCGGCGGGTGGAGCAGCGCATAGGCATGGGTGAGGTCACGCACTTCGGTGCCATTGATTTTTTCCACGGCGAAGCCGGTGAATCCCTCGAGCTGGCTGGTCACCGGGTCGCTCTCGACGCGGGTGAGGATGACGATGTCCTGTTGTTTTTGGAACAAGCCTTTGGGCACGTAGTCGCTATAGAGGCGGCGGACGTTGACGTCGTCGAACTTCTGGCTGGCGAGCAGATTGGTATCGAGCGGTTGGAAAACCAGTCCGGCAAAGACGATGTAGCGAGGTTTGCTTTCATAATCGATGGCATACATGCGCGACCATTGCAACGGCTTGAGCTCGATCTGCACATCCTGCCAGGTACCCTGGCGCAGGAGGCGCACGGCGAGGGTGTCGCCGGCGAATTTGCGTTCGATGATTTCGTTGAAGCTGACGTTTTCGCTATCGATGGACACCATGCCCGCGCTATCGATGGCGAGGCCATTGATCGACATGAGGACGTCGCCGGGTTTGAGCAGGCCATCGGCGGAACTGGTGGGAATGACGTTGGTGACGAGCACGCCCTTGTCATCATCGGGGCGGCCCAGCGCCTTGCGCATGGCGGGATTGAACAGCGGAAATTCGGAGATGCCCAGTTCCGCATAGTGGTCGTATTTGCCGTCCTCGATGTCCTTGAGGAAGCGTGTCACCACCGGCGTGGGAATGATGTAGCCGGTGTTGTCGGCCTGGCGCAGCCCTTGAAACGCCACGCCGACCACCTTGCCATCCTGGATGCAGGGCCCGCCGGAGTTGCCGGGGTTGATCGCCGCGTCGATCTGCACGATGAGATGGGAATCGGCACGGGAGTGCGAGTAGGCTTGGAAGTCGATGCGCGAAACCACGCCGCGGGTCACCGACAAGCGCTCGCCACCGATGGGATAGCCGATGACGCGCACTTGGGACTCGAGCGCGGGGATGTCGCCGAATGCAAACGCCGGAAAGGCCGCAAAATCGGTGAAATCTTCCACCGAAAGCAGCGCGAGATCGCAATCATGGGCGATGAAATCGACCTTGGCCGGGTACTTTTTCGGGCTGCCATGAATGTTGATGAGGACGCGCCGGGCGTTGGAGACGACGTGCGCATTGGTTAGAATCTGGTTTTTGCCGATGATGAAACCGGTGCCGATGCCGCCGCCGAAGCGCCCGGCATTCCACGGTGTGCGGTAGTCGGGGGTTTGGGTGGCCACCTCGACGCGCAACACCGACTTGTAAACATCCGAGGGCAGGGCCGGCTTGTCCGCGGCGAGGGCGGCAGTGGCGAGGGCAACGGACAACAGGGTGGCGCAGAGGCGGTGCATGGCTGGCGCAGCATACGGTGAATCGCCGCGACGACAAATGAAATTCCGGGCTACCCGTTAATGGGCGGAATCACAGCGGATTGATCGGATTGATCCATTTCAGTCCTGGAAACCGGGCGAATCCCCGATCGGTGCTGACCAGCGTGGCGCGGTGTCCAATGGCGAGTGCCGCGAGCCAAGCGTCATTGATATCGTTGCCGCACAGCTTGAGGCCGGTAATCAAACCGGCCAGCAAGGCGTTGTGCCCGCCGCTTGCCACAAGGCGGCGGGTCCCCGGGTAGCTCCACAAATCGTTGCGCCAAAATCCGAGCATTTCATCCATCGGCACCAGTTGCAGCTTTGGGAGCGTGGGAATTCTCAGCAAGGCGACTTCCACCAACTCGCACATACCAATGGCGTCGCCGAGGTCGGCGGTTTTCGTTAGCCACTGGCGACACGGCGCATGTTCCGCGGCATCCTTGCGCAGCGCATGAATCAGGACATTCGCATCGGGAAGAAATAGGGCCATTAGGATCGGGCAGGGGTGATGCCTAGTTTGGTTAGATCGTGCTCTTCCTGCGCCAGGTCGGCCGTCCGCCGCAGTTCCTCCCAGCTACGGCGATCGGGTGAGTCGGCAGCATAGGTCCGGAACGCATGGGGAGTGGCGGATTCGTGGAGCTGCTTTTCCAAGCGCAAACGGAGGCCTTCTTCAAGAAAACGCGTCAAACTCATGCCTGCCCGTGCGGCCTCGGCCTTCGCCTCCCGATAGAGGCGGTCGTCAATGCGAAGGGTCGTTTGCATGGAAGAAAACTATCTTCTGACAGCTTTCTGTCAAGCGTGAAGTGGCAGCGGGTCAGCAAAATCGGGCTTGCAGATGCGGGGCAAAGCCTGGAGCATGGGGCATGGATCACCACGTCTATTTTTGGTTGAAGGAGGAATGCAAGAGTGCGGCGGACCGTGCGGTGTTTGAGCAGGGGCTGACCTCGTTGTTTGACATTGAGTTGGTGGGCGGCGGCCGCTGGGCGGTGCCGGCACCGGTGCAGCCGCGCCCGGTCATTGATCAATCGTGGGACTATGCCGTGACGATGCGCTTCGCCAGCATGGCCGACCACGATGCCTATCAAGAACACCGGCACCACCTCGCCTTCATCGACACGTTCAAAGCGTGGTGGGCCAAGGTGCTGGTGATGGACTTGGCATGAGCCGGTTGCCGGCACTTCCCCCGAGTTGATCCGATGTCCGGAAAACCCACACCCAAGGTGGCGCCGTCCGCGGCGTTTTTGCCGATGTCGCGGGCCGGCATGGACGCGCGCGGGTGGCGGCAACTCGATGTGCTGCTCATCACCGGCGATGCCTATGTGGATCATCCGTCGTTTGGCGCGGCGATGATCGGCCGGGTGTTAGAGGCGGATGGCTTGCGCGTCGGCATCGTCGCCCAGCCGGATTGGAAACAGCCGGAGGCACTCCGGGTCATGGGCGCGCCGCGCTTGTTTGTCGGGGTCACGGCGGGCAATCTCGATTCGATGGTGTCGAATTACACCGTGGCGCGGCACAAGCGCAAGCTCGATGTGTACAGCGCCGGCGGCGTGCCGGGGCGGCGGCCGAATCACGCGGCGGTGGTGTATGCCCAATTGTCGCGCCGGGCGTTTCCCGGCGTGCCGGTGGTGCTCGGCGGCATGGAGGCGAGCATGCGGCGGGTGGCCCACTACGACTATTGGGAGGACAAGCTGCGGCCGTCCATTCTCAGCGATTCCAAGGCGGATATTGTGGTCTATGGCATGGGCGAGCGCGCGGTGCGCGAGATCGCCAGGCGCCTGCGCGACGGGGTGGGGGACTTGGGCGGCATTCCGGGCACGGCGGTTTTGTTAGGCGCGAAGGCAACCGCGGCGGCGGATTTTTCCGGCTGCCTCGTGCTGCCGTCGTGGGAGGAGCTGCAGGCGGATGTTAGATTGTTGCTGGCTCTGACCAAAGTGACCGAGGCGCAACAGACGCCATACTGCGGCAAGCGGCTGGTGCAGATGCACGGCACGCGGGCGGTGGTGATGGAAGCGCCGGCATTGCCGGTGGATGGGCCGGAGTTGGATGAGCTGCATGAATATCCATTCCAGCGTGCGGCGCACCCGTCCTATCAGGATCCGGTGCCGGGCTTTGCCACCATCAAGGACGCGGTGATCGTGTCGCGCGGGTGTGCGGGGGGCTGCACGTTTTGCGGGCTGGGCCTGCATCAGGGGAAGTTTCTATCAAGCCGCAGCGTGGAGTCGGTGTTGCGGGAGGTGCGCCGCTTAGGCGAGCTGCCATCGTTCCGCGGCACGGTGTCCGACCTGGGCGGGCCGACGGCGAACTTGTTTGGCGCGAGGAATGGTCACGTGGCGGCGTGCCGGGGTTGCCATCGGCCGAGTTGTTTGTGGCCGGGCATCTGCCCGCATTTTGAGATCAACGAGCAGCCGGGCCTGGAGATGTTGCGCGGGGCGCGCGGGGTGCCCGGGGTGAAGCATGTGTTTGTGCAGAGCGGGATCCGGATGGATGTGGCCTTGCGCACCCCGGAGTATCTGCGCGAATTGGTGCAACACCATGTCTCGGGACACATGAAGGTGGCGCCCGAACACCTGCATCCAGACGTGCTGCGGCGGATGCGCAAACCCGCCGCGGATTTCCCCGCGTTCATGGACAAATTCGCCGAACTCAGCGCCGCTGTCGGCAAGCAACAATATCTGGTGCCGTATTTCATCTCCAGTTTCCCCGGTTGCACCGAAACGGAAATGGGCGTGGTCGAGCAGTTCCTCAAACAACAGCACTGGAATCTCCAACAGGTGCAGGATTTTATCCCGCTGCCCATGACCGCCTCCACCGCCATGTATGTCACCGGCCTGGATATCAACACCGGCAAGCCGATCCCGGTGGTCCGCAACGCCGGCGAGCGGGAAAAACAAAAAAACATGCTGCGGCCGAACCCGCCCGCCACGGGGCGAAACGCCGGACCGGCTTTGGATGCGGTGGATTGATATCGTCAGCCCAAAGAGGCGCTCGATGATGGCCGATTGATGATTGATGATCGGGCGGCCTATGGCGGCCTGTCTCGCGCCGCTCGGCCGGGGCTTCGGCGGGCCTGGAGACCTTGAAACACCGAATGTGTTGTTGTTAGGTCAGATTTCTTCGTCTTGCGTCTTGCGTCTAGGGTCTTGGGGTCTGAGGCGCAGCCTCGCTAGTCGAACCGCGCGCCGAACACCCGGGATGCAACACCAAGAAGTTGACCTGACGACAACACCCCGCCGGTTGCAAGGGCTCCGGTTCGCCTACTTGGCGCCGGCCTTGGCAGCGGCGTCTTGCTCTAACTTCTTTTTCTGGCTGGTGGCCTGGTTTTTGACGTTGGTGGCGCCGCCGGCCAGCGCGCTGGCGGGGTCGAGGGCGATGATTTCGTCCATCAGCTTGATGACAGGATCGCAATCGGCAGCCGATGAGGTGTTGAAGCGTTCCAGCTTGAGCATCTGGATTTCCTGGGCGGCCACGCCGTTGAGTTTGTTGTCGGCGATGTAGGTGTCCACCAGCTTGAAGGCCGCCGCCCGGTCGGTGTCCTTGATGGCCTCGCGCAGATTGACCAGCTTGGCTTTGGCCGCGTAATTCTTTTTGGCGATGCCGGTGGTGTCCTGCGGATCGAGCGCCTGGATTTCGGCCACCATGGTCAGGTAATTGCGTGTGACCAGGTCGTCGTCGATGGTGGCGAGGCCATCGGCGAGGGCTTGGGCCTTGGCCACCCCGCTGGCGATTTTCGCCTTGTTCCAGGCGGCGTCGCGTTTGTCGCGGATCGAGGTTCTCAGCTCGGCCAGATGTTTCAGATAGGCCGGCGCGCCGCCCTTCAGGTAGCCGGTCTTGGCGTAGGGCCGCGCCTTGCTGTCGAGGAGCACGATGGTGGGGAAACTGGTCAGCCCGTATTGCCGGCGCAGCGCCACGTTTTGGTTTCTAACGACCTCGGGGATCTGCTGCCAATTTTTCGGGAAGTCACATTTCACCAGCACCAGGTTGCTCTTGGCGAAATCCTGGAACTCCGCCTGGCTGAACACCTCGCGCTCGAGGGTGACGCACCAGCCGCACCAGTCCGAGCCGGTGAAATTGACCAGGATCTCCT
This sequence comes from Akkermansiaceae bacterium, assembly GCA_903934285.1. Taxonomy (GTDB): domain Bacteria; phylum Verrucomicrobiota; class Verrucomicrobiia; order Verrucomicrobiales; family Akkermansiaceae; genus Luteolibacter. The sequence continues at coordinate 54,188 of CAIZNN010000063.1, forward strand.
TGTTGTCCTTGGCCGCCTGTTCCCGGGCCGCCGCGAAATCGGTTAGCCACGGGGCGTCCGCAGCGCGGGCCGCGCCGACCAGGGCATCGGTCCCGGCCAGGACGGCCATGGTTGCCATCAGGGCGAAGCGTTGCATTCTCATTGTGGTTGCCAGATGCATGGATGAATTCATTTTTTTTGGGGGGGTGGGGTTATTTAGGGGATTCGATCAGGCGGCGGATCGACTGCACCGGGATGCATTGCCGGAACACCATGCCCTTGCCATTTTGCACAATGGTGGAAACGATGCCCGCCACCGAGCCATCCGGCGCAAACGCCGGCCCGCCACTCGAGCCGGGCATGAACTCGGCGCTCACCTCCATATACACCCGCTCTTCGCCGGCATACATCGCCCGGCTGTAGCGGCAGATGCCCCCGTCGGTCAGAAACCAGAAACGTTGGTCGGGATGGGCGATGATGCTCACCGGCGTGCCGACCGGCTCGCCGCGCGAGAGCGCCGCGTGCGGCAGGTTGTCGGCATCGATGCGCACGATTGCAAGGTCGTTGGCGCGGTCCGCTGCCAGCACTTCGCGCACCGCCACGACGCGGCCATCGGCCAGCATGGCACCGATCAGATCAGTCAGATCGGCTTGCTCGGTCACCACGTGGTAGTTGGTCACCACGATGCCGCCGGCGCCGATGATCACGCCGGTGGCGGGTATAATCTGCGACATTTTACCCAATTTGGCCATGATCACCACGGCGGGCTTGCATTGCTGATAGATTTGGGCCGGGGTCAAGGATTGGGCGGGCGCGGCGGGCAACGCCAGTGTGCAGCGGCTGCGCTGCAACTGTGTCATGAGTTCGGGAATCGGGGTGAAGCGCTGCTGGCGGCGCAGCTCGATGAGTTGCGCCAGCAGCCGCGCCTTGATCGCCGGGTCGTTGACCACCTCGGCGCTGAAATCGCTGAAGTCCGTCGGCGCTTGGTAGCCGCTGCCTTCGGCGAACGACGTCTGCTTGAGTCGGGTGTAGGCGGCCGGGACCCTGAGCTTGAGCCCCTTGGTCCGCTCCCGGTTGAGCGGAATCGTGATTTGGCCGGTCCAAAGCACGGATACCTCCTGTGTCCCACCGTCCCACAGCGCGGTGACTTTGGCATTGACGAGGCAGGTGTCATTGGCGTCGCGCACGATCATTTCGAGCGGCACGTCGGGCAAGCCCGTCTTCATCGCCGTGTCGACCAGTTCTGCCAAGCGCTCGGCGCTGATGCCCGTGGCCTGGCTGAAATCAATCTCATGGGTCGGCGGTTCCTCCGCCACACCCACCCCGGCGGAAAATAACAGCGTCAGACAACAGGCAAGAAAAAACGATCTAACAGAGGTGTGCATGGCGGGGGCGGGCGGGGGCGGGGGCTTGAGGGCCGGCGACTCGGGGAGTGGCTCGCGGCGCGGTGGCGGCATGAGGACCGCCTGGCGCGACCATAACCGGCCGCAGTCCGAGTGCCAGCCCTTAATTGTGAAAATTGATTGACTGTTTCGCGTAGCCCAGCTGGCCTCAAATCCCCCCTGCCGGGCGAACTAGCCGGGCGGGGTCAAGCCGGCGGATGGCGCGGGGCGGGGCGGGCCGAATCCGTCGCGGTAGTCGCGGTGCACGAGCGTCTGGGTGGCCAGCGGATGGTTGGTGAAGGCGAGCTTGGCTTTGTCCCAGAGCAATTGCTGGCCGGGAAAACGGCTGGCCTTGACTGCCAGCAACACCGGTTCGGTGATGCGGACGGCGTCCTTGAACGGGGTGAGAAGCGCGGTTTTTTTGCCGATGCAATTGTCGACCCAGGCGTGCCAATGGTTGAGCGGCTCAAACTCCGGCAGCCCGGGTAGCTGCAGCCCCTCCTCCATCTTGCCATCCCGCCAGATCCTGAGCCGGCCCTCGACTTCGAGGGTCAGCGTGCCGTGTTCGCACACGACGACGGTCATGGTGTTGTCGGCGATGGCTTCGGGTAGCCGCAGTTGCTGCGGGCTCGGCCGCTGGTTCGAGTCGTAGAGGTGGATCGGAAAGGTCTGGCCGGCGAACCGGGCGGAGTTCACCTGATAGATGACGGTCGATTTGCATGGGTTGACATGGAAATACTTGCCGGCGGGCTCCGCGCAAGTGGTGCTGACCGCCACCGGCGAGCTCAATTCGTCGTAGGCCAGCAAGATCACGTCGAGCACGTGGCAGCCCCAGTCGCCGAGCCCATTGCCGCCGAAGTCCCACCACGAGCGCCATCGTAGCGGCACCAACAGCTCATGATAGGGCATTGCGGCGCAGGGGCCCAGCCACAAGTCCCAGGCGAGATGTGGTGGCACCACCGGGTTTGGGCGGAGGATCTTCTGGTGATTGAAATATTCGTTCACATTGGGCGAATTGAACCAGCAGTACGCTTCGATGGCCTTGCCGAGTTGCCCGTGGCGGAGGATTTCCACGGCGGCGCGGCGGCCGGGTTTGGCCATGCGTTGGTTGCCGAGTTGAGTGACGAGGTGCGGCTTGGCTTGGAGCGCTTGCTCGACCATCACGAGTTCGGCGAGTTGATGGACCAAGGGTTTTTGGCCGTAGACGTGTTTGTCGTGGGCCAGCGCGGTAAGCAGGATGGGGGCGTGCGAGTGGTCGGGCACCGCGACTATGACGGCATCGAACTTACCGGCGTGCGTGGCGAAGGCGTCGCGGTAATCGCGGCAGGTGAATGCGTGTGGATGGTCCGTGGCGGCTTGCGCGAGGGCGTTCGCGTCCACGTCGCACAGCCCGCTGATCTCCACCGCGGGATGGCTGGCAACATTGAGTCGGTCGGCAATGCCAATGGCACCGACCACGCCAATGGACAGGACGCGCAGCTTGCCATTGGGCGAGGCGGCAGCGCCACGCGAGCTGCCCAGGCTGGCCAGGCTGGCCAGGCCCACGCCGGCGGTGGCGGTGGCGGTGGCGTGGAGGAATTGGCGGCGATTCAGGGCGGGGTTGGCGGCAGGTTTCATGGAGGGGGGGACATGCGGCCATCACTCCGGACGTCCAGCCGCATTGTAGGCCCAGCCGGCACGCTTGTCATTGCCCGCTTGTGTGAAATGGGTTTTTTTTGCCCGCCGTCCACCCGGCACGGCAAGCGGCGATTTGGCGACCTGGCCGGCGTTAAACATAATGCCAGCCATTTTCTAATTGACAGCTACGGCTGGATCCGGTTTCCTTACTAAATGAAAACGCCGGATCGTTGGTTGGGAGTGCTGGATTCCGGGTCTGATAGCAGGTCTGGTGGCGGCGGGACGAGGAGGCGTGGCGCGGCGGCGCTGGCGGCGGGCAGGAAGGCGGAGGTGGAGGCGGAGGCGGGCGAAGCGGCGGCAGTGGTGGCGGTGGTGGAGGGAATGGATGCGCCGATGGCACCCAAGCCACGAGTGGTCTCGCCCTTGGAGCGGATTGAATTGCCGACGGGAGCCAGCCTTGGCCGGGTGTTCGCACGGGGCTGGAAGGGCGGGCGCCAGCGGATCGTGCTGAGTGCGGCGGAAGGGGCTAGCTATCACATCATGAGCCGCACTGCGGGCGGCGAACGCTTGCTCGGGGAGACAGAGAAAGAAGCTCTGCGCCGCCTGATGTGGCGGTTGGCGCGCTTCGCCGGGGTGGAAATTCACACCTATGCGGTCATGGACAACCATTTTCATATCCTCGCGCGGGTGCCGGCCCACGACGAGTTCGTGGCGCAATTCGCCGGCCCGGGCGGCGAGGAACGCTTGCTCGACCACCTGCTCCTGCTGTATTCGCGACACTATGTGGCGGCGTTGCGTGCGGAGTTGGCAGACCTGCGGAAACGCGGGATGCCGGAGGAGGCGGACGCGCTCATCGCGGGCTATCTGCGGCGGATGTGCAATCTGCCGGTGTTTGTGAAGGAACTGAAGGAGAGGTTCTCGCACTGGTACAACAGGCACCGGGGTCGGCGCGGGACGCTGTGGATGGAACGCTTTAAAAGCGTGCTGGTGGAGGACGGCGAGGCGCTGCGCACGATGGCCGCCTACATCGACCTCAACCCGGTGCGGGCAGGGATGGTGAAAGACCCGAAGGATTACCGGTGGTGCGGCTACGGCGAAGCGATGGGCGGCGGCAAGGCAGCCCGCCTCGGGCTGTGCCAGGTGGCCGGTCACGGCGAGCGCGGCGAGACGGCTTGGAACACCCCCGCCACCGCCAAAGGCATGAGCGCAGCGGAAGTGTACCGGTGTTGGTTGTTTGAGGATGGGAAGACCCGCGAGACGCGCCAGACCCGCGGGGACAAGGCAACCAGGGGCGGGTTTGCCACCGAGGTTGCGGAGGTGGAGAAAAAGCGGAAGGGGAAATTGAGCCGCGCCGCGTTGTTGCGCTGCCGGGTGCGGTATTTTTCCGACGGGTTGGTGCTGGGCACGAAATCGTATGTGGACGGGGTGTTTGAGGCCTATCGCGGGCATTTCGGGCCGAAGCGAACGAGCGGCGCGCGAGCCCTGCCCGAAGACGCCCAAGGCAGCCTGTTCACCGCACGCCAGTTGTCAGTGAGAACGGTGGGGTGATGACCTCAGAACTCGGCAAACGACCTCCGAAGAGCCACTGAGTCGAGCGACTTCAGGGAATTCAACTGGCTTGACAGCGTGGCTGTTTTGAGGTCGGGCACTGGGTTCGGGTCCTGATGTTCAAGCACGGCGATTGGCTGATTAAGCCAATCGCCCCGGCCCTGCCGTCCGCGGCATAGGCCCCGCCCCACCGGTAATAAATATATATACAAAATCTCACTTTAGGACTTGACGGCCGCGGCGCAATCCGGCAATTGGTGGAGTGTCTGCTAGATCTGAGTCTAGTCGACCATCCTGTCATCATCTAACATCCCAACCCATCCCAATCCAACCCAAGCCAACCGATGAAACCTAGCAAGCAATCCACATTCCGCCGCTCCAGTTCGCTGCTAATCGCCGTGAGCTTTGCCATGTCGCTGACCGCCGCCCACGCCACGTCCCTGACCTGGGATGGCAACGGGGCCACCG
>CAIZNN010000064.1 GCA_903934285.1 Akkermansiaceae bacterium
CGGCATCGGGCGGGATGAGTTCCGGATGCATGGCTTCGTAGCCGTCGTCGTATTCGTGATCGTTCATGATTGGGATGTGGGTGTGTGGTTGGTGCGTCAGTATCGAGGTAAAGGCCCCGCGGTCAGGTGGCAGGACGCCGGGCCACCATCGATATATGCCACCCGGGGACCGCGTATTGCGGCTGGCAGCCACCAATCCATGTCCGGCTGTGGCACCGCGCCCGTGTGCATCGGCCTTACCCAACCTCGGATTCAGGATTGGAGCTGCGCCGGGGGGCTGGGAGCAAGCGTGTGGCCCTCTTGCCGGAAATGGCGATAATGCAGTTGCGTTAGACGGGCGCCCCGGCCTAGCCTCCGGTGAACGGTGGCTCAAGGATCGCGCTGCCTGCAATTTTTCCTATTCCCCATGCCCGCCAAACGCAACGCTCAGCCCAAGGATGCATCTTCCGCCACCATCGGCTTCGAGGCCAAGCTCTGGCTTGCCGCCGACAAGCTGCGCAACAACATGGACGCGGCGGAATACAAGCACGTGGTCCTGGGCCTGATCTTCCTCAAATACATCTCGGACACCTTCGAGGAACACCGCGCCAAGCTGGTCGCCGGCAAGGGGACCTACGAGGGTGCCAATCCCGAGGATCAGGACGAATACAAGGCGGAGAACGTGTTCTGGGTGCCCAAGGAAGGCCGCTGGTCGTTCCTCCAGGCCAGCGCCAAGCAGCCGGCCATCGGCAAGATCGTGGACGACGCGATGGTGGCGATTGAGCGCGACAACCCGCGGCTTAAAGGGGTGCTCCCCAAGGACTACGCGCGCCCGGGTCTCGACAAGCACCGGCTGGGCGAGCTGATCGACCTGATCGGCACCATCATGCTCACCGCGGCCAGCGAGGGCGAGAAGACCCATCGTTCCGTTGATTTGCTAGGCCGGGTGTACGAGTATTTCCTCACGCGTTTTGCCAGCGCCGAGGGCAAGAATGGCGGCCAGTTCTACACCCCGTCGTGCATCGTGCGCTGCCTCGTGGAGATGCTGGCACCCTACAAGGGCCGCATCTACGACCCGTGCTGCGGGTCGGGCGGTATGTTTGTGCAGTCGGAAAAGTTCGTGGAAGCCCACGGTGGCCGGCTTGGCGACATCAGCATCTACGGCCAGGAGAGCAACGCCACCACCCGGCGGCTCGCCGTGATGAACCTGGCGCTGCGCGGCATCGAGGCTGACTTCGGTCCCGAGCATGCCGACACTTTTCGACGCGACCTGCACCCCGACTTGCGTGCCGATTATGTGCTGGCCAACCCGCCCTTCAACGACAGTGATTGGTTCCGCCGGGACGATGACGTGCGCTGGCAGTTCGGCGTCCCGCCCAAGGGCAACGCCAACTTCGCCTGGGTGCAGCATTTCATCCACCACCTTGCGCCTAGCGGCATGGCGGGCTTCGTGCTGGCCAATGGCAGCATGTCGTCCAACCAGTCTGGCGAAGGTGACATCCGCCGCGCCCTGATCGACGCGGATCTTGTGGACTGCATGGTCGCGCTCCCCGGCCAGCTTTTCTACAGCACGCAGATTCCCGTGTGTCTTTGGTTCCTAACGAAGAGCAAGAAGGCCGACTCCAAGCGCAGCTTCCGCGACCGCCGCAAACAGACCCTGTTCATCGACGCCCGCAAGCTCGGCACGCTCATTGACCGGGTGCACCGCGAGCTGCTGGAGCCTGACCTCCAGAAAATCACGTCCACCTATCACGCATGGCGGTCTGGACCCCCTTCTACCTCTGGGAGAAGGGCCGGGGTTGAGGGCAATCCCGGCTACGTTGACGTAGCGGGATTCTGCAAGTCCGCGACCACCGCTGAGATCGCTGCACACGGTCATGTCCTGACGCCCGGTCGTTATGTTGGGGCTGAGGAGGTAGAGGACGATGGTGACCCCTTCGAGGAAAAGATGCCGCGCTTGGTCGCCGAACTGCATGCCCAGTTCGCTGAGTCCGCGAAACTGGAGAAGGCCATCAAGGCAAACCTGAGGGGGCTAGGTTATGGTGGGTGAATGGAAAAAGGACCGACTGTCTGATCTGTGTGAGCAGATAGCTGACTGTCCACATTCAACACCGCTCTGGACCGACATCGGTGAGCTCGTCCTGCGTAGCCAGAACATCAGAAATGGACGGCTTGATCTGAGCGCGCGGAGTTACACGGACGATGCACACTTTGAGCAAAGGAGTCGCCGCGCCCGACTTCGAGGCGGCGACCTCGTAATCACGCGGGAAGCACCGATGGGCGAAGTCTGCCTCATCCCTGACGGACTTCGCTGCTGTCTCGGTCAACGCATGGTCATGCTTCGGCCAGACCCGAAGAAATGCGACTCACGCTTCCTCCTCTACTCAATTCAATCGCGTGCTGTTCAGGATGAAATTAAGGTTAATGAGGGCACTGGTTCAACAGTGAGCAACCTCAGGATTCCTCTGCTTGAGGCGCTTCCCATTTCACATCCACCCCTCACCGAGCAACGATCCATAGCCGCGGTGCTTGGGGCGCTGGACGACAAGATCGAGTTGAACCGGCGGATGAACGCGACGCTGGAGGCGATGGCGCGGGTGCTGTTCCAGAGCTGGTTCGTGGATTTCGACCCGGTGCGCGCCAAACTCGATGGACGCAAACCGCTGGGCATGGATGAGGCGACCGCAGCCCTTTTCCCCGCTACGTTTGATGAAACTGAACTCGGCCACATACCGCAAGGGTGGAAGGCTCAACGATTGCCCGACGCCATAGAAGTGAATCCACGCCGCACGTTGAAGGGTGGAACCATCGCACCCTACCTCGACATGAAAAACCTGCCGACCCAGGGCCATTCCGCTGACGAAGTCATCGACCGGGTTTTCAGCTCTGGCACCAAGTTCCAAAACGGTGACACGCTGTTAGCGCGCATCACGCCTTGTTTAGAGAACGGCAAGACCGGCTTCGTGGATTTCCTCGATGACGGCCAGATCGGCTGGGGGTCCACAGAATACATCATCCTCGCACCGAAGTCTCCGCTTCCGCCGCAGTTCGGTTACCTCCTCGCCCGCTCCGACGCGCTGCGCTCCCATGCCATCCAAAACATGACCGGCACCAGCGGACGCCAGCGCGTTCCGTCAGAGTGCTTCAATACATTTTGGCTAGCAGTCCCGACGTCCGCAATCTCCAACCGCTTCGACGAACTTACCGCCCCGCTGATGGCGAAGATCAAAGCCAACTCGACTGAATCCCGTACCCTCGCCACCCTGCGCGACACGCTGCTGCCGAAGCTGCTGAGCGGGGAGTTGAGCATGGCGGACGCAACTGACAAACTTTAGCCATGGCCACGACACCATCACAAATTGACCTGTGGCGCTCCGTGAGTTCGGAGCATCAGCGCTTGGAGTTCAAGGAGGCGAAGACCCAGTTCGACAATCGCAAGCTCTACGAATATTGCGTGGCGCTGGCCAATGAAGGCGGTGGGCATTTGCTGCTCGGTGTGTCGGACAAGCCGCCGCGCCTGATCGTCGGCACAGCGGCGTTCAACGATCCTGTGGCCATGGCAGAGAAGTTGTTCGAGGCGGTCGGGTTCCGCGTGGACATCGAGGCGGTGGCGCACCCGGACGGGCGGGTGCTGGTCTTCCACATTCCCTCACGACCACGAGGGACTGCGTATCATCTCAATGGCAAGTATTTGATGCGTGCGGGCGAAGCATTGGTGCCGATGTCGGAGGATCAGCTTCGGCGTATCTTCGCGGAAGGCGGACCGGACTGGCTGGAGGAGCACAGCAAACAGGGACTGGATGCGCAGCAGGTGGTCGAGTTGCTGGACACGCAGACTTTCTTTGAACTGCTCAAGCTGCCGTATCCCACCGATCAAGCAGGCGTTCTGGACCGGTTGGTGAAGGATCGATTGGTGGATACGCCGGACGGAAGTTTTGCCATCCGGCGAATCGGGGCGCTACTGCTGGCGAAGAAGCTGGCGGACTTTGAGGAGTTGGCACGGAAAGCACCGCGGGTGGTCGTGTATCCCGGCACCTCCAAGCTGGAAACCAAGCTCGACCGGATCGGTGAGAGGGGCTACGCGGTCGGCTTTCAAGGGTTGATCCGGTTTATCATGGGCCAACTTCCGCAGAACGAAGTCATCGAGGACGCACTGCGCAAGGAGGTTAAACTGGTGCCCGAGGTCGTCATCCGCGAGTTGGTCGCCAACGCCCTGATCCATCAAGATCTCGCCATGACTGGAGTCTCGGTGATGGTGGAGATTTATGCGAACCGGGTGGAGATCTCGAATCCGGGTGAGCCAGTCGTGCCGGTGGACCGCTTTATTGACGGCTATCAGTCACGTAACGAGCGAGTCGCCGATCTGATGCGGCGCATGGGCATCTGCGAGGAGAAAAGCAGCGGGATTGATAAGGTGGTGGGCGCAGCGGAGGTCTATCAACTTCCAGCGCCGGACTTCCGGGCTGGGCTGCGCCGCACGATTGTGACGATTTTCGGGCCAAAACCTTTCGATGAGATGGATCGGGACGACCGAACGCGAGCCTGCTACCAGCATTGTGCCCTCAAATGGGTGATGTCGGAGCGCATGACCAACCAGACCCTGCGGGAGCGGTTTCATCTGCCTGAGTCGAAGGTGGCGAGTGTGTCGCAGGTCATCGCTGCTGCCATCGAGGCCAAGATGATCAAGGCGGATGAGAAGGTCGGAGGTTCTCGGAAGTTCGCCCGCTACCTGCCATTTTGGGCGTGATTCTTATTTAATCTTATCCCCGTCTCCCAGCCTTAGAGATCTGTAAACCATTGAATATTAGAGGATTGCTTATTTAAGCGTAACCCATGTTCCTCAACGAATCCATCGTCGAAGATGCGGCCCTCGAATGGTTCGAGGAGCTGGACTATGCGGTGGGACACGGGCCGCATCTGGCACCCGGTGAACCGGCAGCCGAGCGGGCTTCCTTTGGCGAGGTGGTATTGATAGACCGCTTGCGCGATGCAATCTGCCAGTTGAATCCGGCAATCCCCATGGATGCACGGGAGGATGCGTTGCGCAAGGTGCTGCGGGTGACCACGCCATCGCTCACGCAGACGAACCGGGCGTTTCATAAATTGCTGCGCGATGGGGTACCTGTGGAATACCCGCGACCCGATGGCAGTATCGCCGGTGACCATGTGCGGTTGGTGGATTTCTCAGACGTTCGGGCCAACGACTGGCTGGTTGTCAATCAGTTCACGGTTATCGAGGGTCAGAGCAACCGGCGTCCTGACATCGTAATTTTTGTCAACGGGCTGCCGCTTGGCTTGATAGAACTGAAGAACGCGGCGGACGAGGGTTCCACGATCTGGAGTGCCTATCAGCAGATACAAACGTACAAGGCGGAGATCCCGTCCTTGCTGCAATACAACGCCGTTCTCATTGTGAGCGACGGCCTACAGGCCCGCATCGGCTCGCTCACGGCCAACCAGGAATGGTTCAAGGTCTGGCGCACGATTGACGGGGAGGGTGACGCACCCCGGACCGCGCTGGAGCTGGAGGTCATGGTGCGCGGGGTGTTCGAACGGCAACGCTTCCTCGAACTGCTCCAGCACTTCATCGTGTTTGAGGAGGATCCGGACACCGGCGCGCTTCACAAGATCATCGCGGGCTATCACCAGTTCCATGCGGTCAATGCGGCTGTGGAGGAAACGGTGCGCGCCAGCGGCAAGAGCGAGAGCGGCGTGGACGTGCATGATGCGGGCGCCTTCTGGTCCGGCAAGATGCAGGGTGGCAAGCCGGGTGACCGGCGGGCCGGCGTGGTCTGGCACACGCAGGGTAGCGGCAAGAGTTTCTCCATGCTGTTCTATGCGGCACGCATCATCCGGCATCCGGTGATGGAAAACCCGACGCTCGTGGTGCTCACCGACCGCAATGATCTCGACGACCAGCTTTTCGGCCAGTTCCAACGGTGTGCCGACATCCTGGGCCAGACCCCGGTGCAGGCCGCCAGTCGCGACAACCTTCGGGATCTGCTGGCCGTGGCGAGTGGCGGCGTGGTCTTCACCACCATCCACAAGTTTATGCCTACGGCACCCTCACCCCAGCCCTCTCCCAGCGGGAGAGGGAGCAGGGAGCATTTTCGAGGAGGGTTTGATTTTTCTGGTCTTACCGGAAAGGCCCGTGAATTGAGGCAGCAGCAGACATCCGCTGAGGAATTACTCTGGCAGTTGCTTCGGAATCGTCAGTTGTGTGGCGCGAAGTTCCGGCGGCAGCACCAGTTTGGCGAATACATCTGCGATTTCTTCTGTGCGGAAGAAAGGCTTGTGGTGGAATGTGACGGGGGTGTTCATGACACACCCGAAAGACGCCAGATCGATCACAAGCGGGACGCTTACTTGAAGTCGCAAGGTCTAACGGTCCTGCGTTTCCAGAATCAGCGGGTATTGAATGACCCCGAGGGGGCCTTGCGGGAAATCGCAGATCATCTCCCCTCTACCTTTGGGAGAGGGGCCGGGGGTGAGGGTAATGGGGTGATGACAGGCAGAAACGAAGCTCTATCGGAGCGCAGAAACATCATCGTGATCGCGGACGAGGCTCATAGAAGCCAATACGACCTGATCGACGGCCTGGCCCGGCACATGCGCGACGCGCTGCCCCAGGCGTCTTTCATTGGCTTCACCGGCACCCCCATCGAAAAGACTGATGCCAACACGCGTGCGGTCTTCGGCGATTACATCAGCATCTACGACATCCAGCGGGCGGTCGCGGACAAGGCCACGGTGCCGATCTACTATGAGAGCCGCATTTCCAAGCTGGCGCTCAACGCCGCGGCTCTGCCGCATCTCGATGAGGAATTCGAGGAGATCACCGAGGGCGAGGAACTAACGAAAAAGGAAAAGCTAAAGACCAAGTGGGCCGCGCTGGAGGCGCTGGTGGGTGATCCCAAACGCATCAAGCTGATAGCTGCGGACCTCGTGGCGCATTACGAGCGCCGGCTCGAAGCGATGGATGGCAAGGCTATGGTCGTGTGCATGAGCCGCCGGATCTGCGTGGATCTTTACAACGCGCTTATCGCGCTGCGCCCGGATTGGGCCAGCACGAAGGATGACGACGCGGAGGTCGAGAAGGGCAGGGCGTGCGTGGTGAAAGTCGTGATGACCGGGAGCGCCGATGACGGCCCCGCATGGCAGCCGCACATCCGCAGCAAGGACAAGCGCCGCAAGCTGGCCACCCGGTTCAAGGATGCAAGGGACCCGTTCCGTATTGTGATCGTGCGCGACATGTGGCTGACCGGGTTTGACGCGCCCTGCCTGCACACGATGTATGCCGACAAGCCGATGCAAGGTCACGGCCTGATGCAGGCCATTGCCCGCGTGAACCGGGTATTTCGCGACAAGCCCGGTGGCCTGATCGTGGATTATCTGGGCCTTGCCGACCAACTGAAGCGCGCCCTCGCCACCTATACCGAGAGCGGCGGCCAGGGTGATCCGACCTACGACACGCGCCAGGCGATTGCCGTGTTGCTGGAAAAGCACGGGATAGCGAGCGACATGCTGCATGGCTTCGACTGGGACAAGTGGACCACCGGGAAGGCAGCCGAGCGCCTGGCCCTGATCCCCGCGGGTCAGGAGCACATCCTTGAGCAGGAGGACGGCAAGAAGCGATTCGTGCAGGTGGTGGCCGAACTCTCCATGGCCTTTGCCCTGTGCGCGGCCAGCGACGAGGCTACGGCGATCCGTGATGACGTGTCCTTTTTCCAGGCGCTCCAAGCCGCGCTTAACAAGCAGAGTTCCAACAACAAGAAGACACCCGAGCAGATCGACGCCGCCATCCGCCAACTTGTGTCCACGGCCATCACGACCGATGGTCAGGTGATTGACGTGTTCACCGCCGCCGGCCTGCCCACACCCGACATCGGCATCCTCGACGACCGGTTCCTTGCCGAGGTGCGCGGCCTCAAGCACAAGAACGTGGCCGCTGAGTTGCTGGAGAAGTTGCTCAAGGATGAGCTCAAGTCGCGCTCGAAGCACAACCTCGTGCAATCGCAGCTCTTTTCCGACAAGCTCAAGAAGACGCTCAACGCCTATCACAACCGGGCGATTTCCACGATGGAGGTGATCGAGGAACTCATCAAGCTGGCGAAGGAAGTCCAGGCAGCAGGCGAGCGCAGCGGCCTGACCCCGGACGAGTGGGCGTTTTACGATGCGCTGGCGACCAACGACAGCGCTATGCAAGCGATGGGCGACGACAAACTCAAGGTGATCGCCGCCGAGCTCATCACCAAGGTCCGCCAGAGCGTGACCATCGACTGGACGCTGCGGGAAAGCGCCCGCGCCCGGATCAAGGTGATGGTCAAGCGCATCCTCAATAAATACGGCTACCCGCCGGACTTGCAGGAGGAGGCGGTCAAGACCGTGCTCATGCAGGCGGAGCTCCTGTGCGCGGAGTGGGTGTGAGGGTTGGGTTCGGTTTCCTATCAGGCGCGCAAGACTTTCCGGCTGGAGACGCATGCCCAAAGAATCAGCCGCAGGTTAATTGGCGGAATTCCAGTTATTCGATCCTGGCCGCAGAGGCCCCGGAGGGAATGACCCCTCCGAGACCTGTTCTTTACGACCGATCAAACACGGGCAAGGCGCGGGGCGACGGGCCACCGAATCGGTGAACCCAGCACCATCGGCAGATCGCGCACCCGCAACTCTTCGGGCCAGGCCTCAAAGTGCCGGTCGCGTGTGCGAATGCCCGTGATGGGGATGCCGTCATCCTGAAGGTTCCACCCGACCCGGTTGGCAAAAAACGGGCAACGTGCTGTCAGGCATTGCTGCCGCATGACCCGCGCCCACTGCAGGTCAAACGGCCTGGCATCTGCTCCGGTTTCGCCACCCACGATCACCCAGCCGAAGCCTGTGAGGTCCATTTCAAGGGGCTCCAGCATCGGCTGGGCCAGAATCCCCCTGAAGGTCGCCGGGATGCGGCGCAGGTGAGCGAGTTGCTCGATCCCCGCCATCCGCGATACCGATCCCAAGGGAATCAGGTTAGGAGGCCAGCTCCATCCTTGCTCAATGAGCCAATCCGAGAAATCTGCCATCCTTGCGCACCGCCGGGTGTTCCAGAGGTAGACGTGCCGCCGCCCGCTGGCCGAGCTAACGGGAGTGATGATAGAATCCCGCAGGAACTCGAACGGCACCGAATCGCTCAGGGCCTCGCCGGTTTGCGAGATCAAGACGATGCGCGGATGCCTGGTCAACCACGGCTTGTCAGGGTGGAACTTGTTTAGAGCCCCCCACCTCGCAGCGGTCCACAATGCGCCTGCGTGCAGCGTGGGCGACTCGAAACGCGAGTGCCACCCCCTTGAGGGCACGTGGTTCGGATCGAAGGGGTTCGGTCCCCAGCTAACAGCCATGCTGCCAGCCTGGCACCTGCTGCCCTTTTGCAACGCCTGCGCAATGTCATTAATGGCCTCCGGGTTGTGCTCGCAACACAGCGTCCAAACCATCTCACCGGCCAACACCTCGCTGCCCTGATGGATCAGCGACGGCGTCTGTGACCCCAATACCCGGCGAGCCACTTCGGTGGCCGCACGCGTGTCCCAGCCGTGATTCTCCATGGCGCTTACCGCGGCCATGATCCTGTCCTCGGTGCTAGCCCACAATTCGCAGCCGTCGCAACCGGCGACCGGACTGATATCCGAGTCCGCGTAATCCGCGGTCCTGCAGTTCTCTGCCATAACTTGATGTTCCTTCCTTTGGGTAGGTTGGCCCAAGGCACCGCCGGAACGTGTCCGGCGGTACCGAGGGCCATGGTTGTTAGGCATTGAGCAGGACGTGTTTCCGCGGGCGGCCACGGCCACCGTCGGACACCGGCGCGATCCTGAGTCTCTCAGGATTGAGACCCACCAGACGTTCCAAACTGCCAACCGACAGGCCGAGCGGATTGCCACTGGCCAGCGCCATCTGCCCGCCGTTAACGGCGAGGTGCCGCACAAGATCATCCTGCGCCACTTGGTCGGGACTTCTGGCTGCCACCCCGGCCAGGCCAACCGCATCGCGGTGGGCGCGGAACAGGAACGTGCAGGCCGAGTCGATTTCAGTGGCACCGACCTCGGGAAGGTCGCCACCATCGTATTTCATGAGGGCAAGGTTCAACGCCCAGCGCATGGCCACCTCGCGCCAGCGTGAACTGAGCGCGGCCTGGAGCGAATTCTCATCCCAGCCGCCAGCACCGAACGGATGGTCGATCACGACCAATCTTTCCAATGCCTCCGGGGTGAACTCGATCTCAATGGGTGCCTCACCGAGGTGCTGCCGTTTGAATGCATCGAGCCGTGTTAGATGCTCGCGCCAGACGGTTTGCACGCGCCGCACTTCGTCATCGGGGTTCCGCCAACGGGTGGTGGGTGATGGGCCGAAGTTGAAGCACTGGACGCGGGAGTGAACACCGCTCTTGCGAAGCAGTGGATCGGCCCAGAACTTCTCGGCCAAATCGGGTTGAACTCCCAGCAGTGCACTAAGCCACTGGTGAGGGGCTTCCCGCCGCAGTTTCTCAGTGACCCTGTTGGCAATCAGCGGATCGCCGCTGAAGCCTTTCAAGATCTGCTGTATTTCTTCCTCCCGTTCAGCCGGCCTGCCGTCCAACATTCGACGCAAGTTGAACCTTGCATCCGGTGTCAGCAGGAAGACCGCGTTGCGGTGGGCCTCGGCCAGCATCATGTTGCGCGCCGGACCCGTGGAGTTATCCATGATATAACGTTCCTTGGTTTCGGGCCGCCGGTTTAGGGCCTCCACCTCGTGCTCAAGGTCCGCGATGTGTTCCGCAGTCTCAAGATCGGATGGATTTCCTTCCATCTTCTTCTTGGCCACCTCGATCTGCTTCACGCGAAGGATGATCTGCGGGCGGATCATGTCCACCCATACGTTGTTGGCTAACCTAACACCCTCCGTCTGCATTTCATACAACGCCCCGGTCGTCACATCGAAGGCACGCGATTTTCCCCCGCTGCGCGGGGCCGACACCATGATTTGTAAGATCGAAGGTACCGGCGTGCCGGATGCGTCGCCGGTCACATGGGCCGCCACGAACCCAGATTGGGATCCGAGCATCGCGACGGCCATCATGTCGCCGTTGATTTCCAGTTTCTCCTCGTGGACGCCGCAGAAGTCCCCGGCCCATGCGGGCAGGGCATCCTGCAGACCTTGCCCATCTCCGCCGACGAAGGCCCCGAAGGTGTCCCGTGCCGTTTCGATGGGATTTTCACTTGCGTTCAAGGGCTGGCTGTCGTCGCCCTGATTCATTACCGATGATAGCTCCGACTGTGCGGGGCTGAGTTCACTGTCCTTGTTTTGCCCGATGATTGCGGGCTTATATATAGTAGGCATGTTCTTGTTAGTCGGTGCGCCGATGTGACGCGAGGTGAACAAGAAGCAAATCAACAGGATGTCGGCGCACAGCACTCCGGCGAGGATACCCGCCACCGAGCCGCAAACCCTTCCCGGGTGGTTACCCGGATGGTTGGTGGCGGTGGTGATGTTCCTCCGTGGAGTTTCGGTTAGGTTCTTATGTGAAGTCCAATTTCCAAATTGCATGGCGATAACAGTGATGAGTTGCTTCAAGGGGATCCAGCAACCAGCGGGAACGCCGTGTTGCATGGAGATGGCCAGAACGCCCCCCGGTTTCCCATGGGCGGCGACCTGACTGCAGTTGAACGGCAGGGGCTGTTGTTATGCCATGCCGACCGGACACCGTGGCGTCCGTAACACTTATATCAACTCCTGACCCCTAGACAGGCCATCCCGAAGGATGATGTTAGGGGCGGAGGATTTATCACCGTAACGCCGCGATGCGGCGTGCAAGGGGCCCGGTTTATGGCCGAGCCCTTGACTCACTTTAATACGATCCAGAACCGCCACGGTCGTGGTGGTCTTGCTGCTGAAAGCTGGGATCGTTACATGCATTTGGTTGGATTCAGTTTGGTTAGGCTCTTCCGAGACGGCCCGAAGATAAACACGTAAGCCCCGACCGCAAGCAGAAAATTAAAAAAGTTTGGGAAGGTGGTGCGGGCGACGATCTGGCCATCGCCCGCACCCATCAACATATCATTTCAGGTGGGTGATTTCGAGGTTGATGTTGCGCCCGCTCCAGCGGTCTTTCAGATACTCGGCAACGAGTAACCGGTGACAATGGTCAGGCTCGTGCTCGCTGCCCAACAGGCAACTGCCGTTGATCAGGTTGGGGTCAACCCGGCTCTCGACGTCGCGCTCGCCCATCAATTCGAGGAACGCTTGCTTGTACGCTTCCATGTCGCCGGTCTGGTGGATGTTGCGAATTTCCTCGGTCAGGGCCAGATCCTGCAACCAGTGGTAGTCGATGCCAAGGATCTCGCGGAGGAAGAACTCAAGATCCTCCCTTTTGGTGAACCCGGCGAGCTGGTTGTTGTTGCTGTGTCTGACATCAATCACCCGCCGCACCTTGTTCTCGCGCAGCAGGGTGAAGAATTGGGCGGCTGATTTCCCGGTGAAGCCGATGGTGTGAACCACCATGCTCTTGCCTTGAGAATCGGCGGTCTCCCCTTCACCGGAGGGTGGTGCATGGCCTTCTCCGGGCGAAGAATCCTGAGGTGGTCCGGCGTGTGTCGCAAGTACCTCAACGACGGCAGCGTTCACCACACGGGCGGTGGGCACCTTGCCGTTGGATTGGCTCACGGCGCGGTGCCACGCCACATTCCTGGTGACGGCGTCGGGCAACCTTGCCAGAGGCCGGACTTGTGACTCGTTCAGAGGCAAGACCGGCTGGCCGTCAGCGCCAATTGGCGCGGTGTCCACCAGTCCGGCATGGATTTCGGACGATTTGATCAAGCGGTCGGCATAGGGCCGCGAGATGTCGCCGAGGGTGTCGCAATAGTCCTGCCAAGTTTGGTATTCGCCGGCACGCCAGAGCTTGCGCTCACGGATGTCCGCGAGGGCCCTGCCGGCTTCGAAGGCCGCTTGGAATCCGGTGAGTACCACCTGGTGAAGGCGCTCGAACTCCGCCCTGCTCTCCGGGTCCCGACGCACGATGTTCCTTGCAGCCGCCCGTTCCGTCTGAATCCGGCTGTGGGCGCTGAGCCGGTCCAAATCAACATCCGGACCGAACGGATGTTCACGCCAGAGACGACCGTTGAGCAACGCCGGAGCCATGTTATTCCTATTGAGGCCGGTGAAATACAGCGTGAGCCCCTGCCATTCCACCACCGCCGGATTCTCGATCCCAGCTGGTTTTGGCATCGACCAAGATCCCCACTGCTTGAAGAAGAAGGCGACATTCGCCTCCTGACAAGCGTCGCGGATCGCCATGGCCCAATCCGGATGCATCGGCCTGATCACCATGGGGTCCGCGGTTTTCCCGCTTTCACCGCCCACGATCACCCAATTGATGTCATCCAGCCGGCCACGCAGGTCAACCGGGCCGAGCAGGGGCTCGACCGACAACATGCGCCACCGCGCGGGTACCGCACGCAACTCGCCGATCCGGTTCATCACCCGCTCGGTGCCGTTCTCCACTGTCGTCGCGAGGCAGACGTTGAGGTATCCATTATCGCCCCAATCCGGCGGCAACATCCCGGCGATGTTTTCGGGGCGCTTGGTCAGGATAATGAAAACCAGGTTCTTACACTCCTTGATGACCTTCCAGGCTTCAGCACGCAGCTCAACGAGGTCCTTACGGTCCTCGAAGAAATCCGAGAGCGAGCTGCAAAAGACCGTGTCCTTGCAGCCCTTTTCGCCCGCCGCCCTGTTGCACGCCCGCGCTTCTGCCGCAGCACTTGCCACCGGGAGGCGCGGCGCGTTGGCCCCCCACAGGTGGCGGCCGTATTGAATGCACTGGTCTTCCGCGTAACACTCGCGGCAGCCGTCGCTGACTTTCACGCAGCCCATCCAAAAGTTGAGGGTCCGGTGGGTCCACGAGATTTCGGTGTCGCCCAATGCACCGTCAGACAGAATGTAATCTTCGGCCACCAAGCCGCTCAGAGCTGGCTCACCGACGTCCACGCAAACCACTTGTTTCGCCTTGCCTGTCGTGGGATTACCCGGTTTCGGGGGAGTTGGTGCGGTCTTGCCCTTTTTCTTTCCTCCCGCCACGTCCGGTTTGCCGCGCGCTTTCTTTCCTTTGGCAGTCACAGGCGTATCGGGCAGCTCGGGCAGCTCGGACAGCTCGGACAGCTCGGACAGCTCGGGCGTGGCCGCAGGAGCCATGGCATCACCTTGGCTTGCCTGCGGATCGAGATGGCTCTCGTCGGTGGCCGGCTTGTCCGAACCGGTCGTATCTTGTCCCGGACTGCTGACTCTCGGCGCGTGCAAGAATGCCTGCACGCTTTGGTTAACAGCTTCCCGCTGTGCCTGACAATAGGCCTTTGCAGGCTCAAAGTGCTTGGACTGACGAATCTCCTGGGGTGGATCCTCGCTCCTATTTTTCTCCAGCCAAGTCAGCACGCGGCGGAATCCACGCCTGTCATTGTTCGTGTAACCGGCTGGATAAGACGCAGGGTTCATGGCGTCCCAATCCAGCTTCTGGCGCTTGCGTGGAGTATTCTGTCCCTTGCTCATATCGCCATCAGGTGTGATCCCGCTGGTTTTGCTTGCAGGTTGATTCTTAATGCTTTCTTGATTATGAATTGAATTGCTCATAAGTGATAGTTCTTTCGTCGGTTGTGGGTCGCCAGATCTCCGGGCAGTGTCATTATGGATCATTAACCAACCGCGCCGTCCACCGACCAACCGAACCCAAGTTCGCGGAAGAAATCCCTTCGCGGAACACGTCAAAATGACGCCGTTCTTGTTGGTGCTTCATTTTTGGTATAGGCTTGATCACGTTGATTCCAAAAGACAATACCCGGATAGCATGGCTACCCGGCTTTCTGGTAGGCGCTGTATGCCGCGCCCTCGTCGACCGTGAATAACTCCGCCAGTCAAACGGCTTTTCCTGTCAGTTGAAACCAAAGGATCGGTTGCCCGAAGCACCTTGGTTCGATACTTTATCACTCCGCCCGCTAGTAATTTCCCCTGCAGACGGCAGACGGAAAATATGATTTCCTCCCACCGTGTCAAAATAATTTTTCATAAATCTATCGTGGGGGGCCCGCCACCCATCCTTGGCATCGTACTCTAACGGACCCAAAATCGGCGTTTGCCGGACACCTCTAACATCCAAATATCCAGCTGGCCCGGGCCTTCCTGGGATGTGCCTGCCAGCTACCACCCCAGTCCTGGCTCATGGCGATCGGGCCCGTTTTGCCCCCGCTCCAAAAGCGTGCAGCCCCGCCGGCCTGAGCCGGAAGGCAGCAGGAATCATGTGCAGGTAAATACCCGAATTTCGGCAATTTACATGTGCCCGTTTATTGGGGGCGACGCTACCGGGTAATAAACCGAGTTTCCCGAATTACTTGTGAGGCGATTCTTGCAGGCTGCGACCCACGCGGCGGTCTGATCCCCCCCAAGCCTGACATCGGGGGTAGCGAAGAGGATGTCATGCCCGGCGCTGATCTTCATGACGCGCCAATTGGCGCGGTCGGATGGATCCCGTAGCCTACGCCTGCTCCAACAGCTTGCCCGCCTTGCGGATGGTCGTGGCCGTGTGCTTGCCGTTCACTGTGTTTCAGCGCCGCCTGCGTTGCTTCCGGAGGGCGTTTCCTCGTCCTTGCAACCTCTTTAACCCTGAACCTTGGGTTGCGGAATGGCAGCAGGTGGAGGACTGTGCATCCGCTCGCGTATTTTTTCAGCGATACGCTGGACGTCGCGACTGGTGGCAGCGGCCTCGTCCATGTGATAGGCGGCGGATAGCTCGCGGACGAGCAGGGCTTCCTCGTCTGGAGTGAGGGCGGTGACGCCGGAGCGGGTGAGCAGGCTGATGGAGTCCATGGGGGGTGGGGATAGTGGATGGGATGGGAAGCCGGCGCGCCTCATGAGTTCATTCATAAAACTCCTGCTGGTACTCGGTCAGGCAGGCCAGCCCGCGGAGTTTGGTCATGGCCTTGTGAATGTAGCGGTCCACCATGGCGCGTGGAATGCCGAGGTCTTCGGCGACGTATTCTGGCGATTGGTGCTTGAGCTTGACGCGCTCGAAGATCTCGAACTGGCGCAGGGGGATTTGATTGCGGAGGTCCTCGACCATGGTGGCGAGCAGCGACTGGCGGAAGGCTGCGGTTTCCGGTGCGGATTCACCCGGCGGCAGGGAATCAGAATCGCCTCCCAGGGGGTGCTGGTCGAGCGGGCGCTCTTTTCTGAGCAAATCGACGACCCGGGCATTAGTGAGAACCCGGAGGTAGGTGCGGAGGCGGCCCTTGCCGGAGTCATAGCGGTGTTGGCTGCGGGAGAAGAAGTCGGCGATGGTGTTGGCAACGACGTCCTCAATGAACCCCGTGGATGGCTCGTGGCCGTTGGTGTGGTGGCGGTAGCAGGATCTGGCAATCGCCTCGATGGGAGTG
The DNA here is from genome assembly GCA_903934285.1 of Akkermansiaceae bacterium. Lineage (GTDB taxonomy): Bacteria > Verrucomicrobiota > Verrucomicrobiia > Verrucomicrobiales > Akkermansiaceae > Luteolibacter. The sequence goes on from CAIZNN010000064.1 coordinate 16,401, forward strand.
TGATAGAGTTCGAGAAAGCGCTTCCAAGAAACCTGCCAATGCGGATTGTCCTCGGACTCCTTGAGCCTGGTTAGCAAATTGACCGGGGTGTCGGGGAAGATCATCGGCGTGGTGGGTAAGTTTACGGTGCTTTGGAAGACGGTGTTTCAGCAGGTCTCGTCAGCCACATCGACTGAAGTCAGAGCTTCTGTTGTAAATCGGCAGACCCGGCAGTGTGGAACTCTTCCAACCGCTTGAGGACCGCTTGTGTCGGTTGCTCACCCATGCATCCTCCGGTGTGTTTAAGCAGGAAAATCTCGATGGCGCGATAGACCGCCATTTCCGATTCCGGATGTGAAAAGCCATGGGCCTCATCGGCAGCCAGCAAGTAGTCCACTTCCTTGCCGGAGCGTTGCAGTGCCGCTGCCATGCGCCGGGCATGGGATACGGGGATCAAGTTGTCGTTGGCCCCGTGGTAAATGAGCAGCGGGGCCATGACCGACGCGGCGTGATTGACCGGCGACAGATCCTCTAGCAAGGCCCGGCCCGCCGCAGAGGATGGATCACCGAGTCGGCGTGCCGTATCACCCGCATACGGCAGGCATTCGATTGGAGAGTAGGAGATATAGGCCAGCAGATCGGAGATTCCGAACAAACAAACTCCTGCCGCATACCGGTCTGGTGTGAAGGTGAGCCCTGAGAGCACGGCGTAGCCGCCGTAGGAACCGCCGAGAATTGCAACCCGGCGCTTGTCCACCATGCCTGTGGCCACCAGATGATCCACCCCGTCGGTGATGTCGGTTTGCATGACGCCCTTGCCCCATTGTCCGTCGCCTGCATTCATGAACGCCTTGCCGTAGCCGCGCGAACCGCGGAAGTTGGGCTGAAAGACCGCGTATCCCCGGCTGGCAAGAAACTGGGCCCGCCCGTCGAAGCCTGGACTGGTTCGCATCCGTGGGCCACCATGGGGGAACACGACCAATGGCCAGGGCGGCTTTGAGTCACGCGGCACGGTGAGGAAGGCGGGAATGCGGCAACCGTCGTGTGCGGGGTAGTTCAATGAACTCGTGCCGCACAGTGTTGACCGGTCAAGCTCCGGACGCGCCTGCCACAGCGTTTGCATCCTGCGGGATTCCACATCGTATAGATAGACCGTTCCAGGATCGCGGTCCGAGAAGCGTTTCACCAGGCAGTGTTTGCGGGAGGCATCCAACCCGAGGACTGTCATGCAGCATGTATCCGGCAGATCTGCCCTGGATTCAAACAGCTTGCCGAATGCCGGGTCCAAGACCTGCCAACGGATACTCTCATCGGAGTATCCAACAGCAAGGATGTTTGCTCCATTGGCATCGGTCACCACTTGCTCAACATCGACTCTGCCAAGAGGATCCGAGGCGAGCACCTGCCTTTTCCCCGTCGCCATATCGATACGCTCCAGGCGCGTGAGATCGGCGTCCTTGTTGGTGATAACAACGATGTGGGAGCCGGTTGCCGACGCAAACAACAACCGCGCATCGTCCGCCGCCTCCGCGCGAAAAACCACGGTGCCGCTATTATCGCGCAGGTTCAGGATTTCCTTGGCCCCGTCACCCGTCCAGCGCAACCCGGCCACCGGCACACCGCACTTGTTCCATGCCCATGTGGTGATCCGATGATGATTGGCGCATATCAACTCGGGTTTCTCGTTCCCGTCGAGTTTCACACGGAAGAGATCGGGAAATGCGGATGGGCCATCCGACAGCCCGACAAGGATGCACGGGTCGTCGGAACCGACCACTCCGGCCAGGCTCATGACGCGCTTCTCGTCCGGCAGAATCTCCCGCACCGTGGAAATCTCCGGATCTCCAACAAAAAAGCGGGTTCGCCCGCCCGGATCGGATGCCTGCCATAAAATGGCGTCGTCACCTATCCAAAAAAACACAGCGACTGCGGGGCCGCCAACTTGGGAGATTGGTACGGGTGTTCTTGCTTGCTCTGTTCCAACCACCCACAACCGGTTGGTTCCGTTGTCGTCCGGGCCTAGATAGGCCACGCGCTTTCCATCCGGACTGATTCGTTCGGCGAAGCGCGCCGACTCCGCAAAGAAGGATTCCATGGGTGGCAGAAGGGCTGGATCTGTGGCAGGAAGGGCCATCGCTGACCCTGGCAAGAGAGCGGCGAACGCTAACAACGACAGCAATAGTCTTGGATCCAGCATGGCCAGTAAAGTAAGCCGGCCGACTCCATAGTTGGGCATGGAGCCGACCGGGCACGACAATGGGGGAGTATTCAATAGGAGTTATTGGAACCGGTGCCTTTGCATAAAGAGCACTTGAAAGAGGTCCCTTTTTGCCAACCGGTTCCATCGCAGAATGTGCACTTCATGCCCGCTTCACACTTGGAGTGGTCGGCAATCTTGTGAATGGAATTGGCGGCGAAGCCCACCCCGAGGGTGGTCACGATGGCTGCGGCGATGATCAGGATGTGTTTTCTCATGATGGTTATTGATTTGCTATTTGTGTTGTTCTTGTGGTTCCGGGACATGCCGGGATGGAGGATCGGCTACCGTCCCCACCCTGCCTGATTGAGCCGCCGAAGCGGAATCCAATCCGTGAGCTGGTTGAAGAAAGTCGCCTGCATCCAACATCTCATTCGCAGGAAGTCGGGAAATCTCCCCCGTGAAATGAAATATTTTTCGTGGGCCGGCGGAACCGGGGGGTCACTCGTCGTCGAGATTCCTCATGTCCGGCTTGGGTTCCGGTGAACCATTGGTCTCAAGGTAGTCGGCGTATGCCGTGAACTCCTGTCGCAGCAAGCCCCAGCTCGTGACGATGGTGTTGAGGTGGCTTTGTTGGAGTTGAGCCGGTGTTGCTTGCTGACCGGACAATTCAAACGGCTCAGGCGGCAGCGCCAATGCCGCATTTTCGTCGGCCAGGGCCCCGGCAAAGTCGCCGCCGAGAATTCTCATGCGCGCCCGCTGGTTGTACAAATCTTGCGCCACCGAGGATCCCATACCGGAATGGCTGTCGGTGAGGCTTTCGACGAGCGGCGGAATGGTCTTGGACAAGAATTGCTCCGCCTGCCGGTAATGCCCCAGTGCCTCCCACAAGATGATCCGTTCAGTCACTTGGTGAAGCCGCAGGCCGTCGGGCGTCCTGACCGTGCCGGGTTCCACATTCACTCGGCTCAGTTCGAGATCGACCTCATGGGTGCGATCAAGGCGTTTCAGCAATAGCGCCCGGAAAAGCGAGCATGCGTGGTTTTTCCGCAGTTCGGGGGATGTGTTGAGGCGCTCGTCCAACAGTACGAGGCAGGCTGAATAATCGCGGTTTTGATAGGCTGTGCGAATACCGGCCTGTCGACTGTATTCCTCAAGATCAGGTCCTTGGTCCATGTCCATGGAAACCGCCACGATGACGGACGGTATGACCTTGAGCAGCCTTTCGCGCATGGACGGGGAATCCCCGCTGGAGTCCGCGATTATAGGGGGGCTGTGGGAGGCGGTTGCTGCCGGCAGGCTTGCAGATGTTGGCGCGGGCAGGACCTCGGGCTGGACCTCGGGGCTTGCTTTGGACCGTGCCTCCTGCTGCCCGTCTTCTTTGGCTGCCTGCCCGTTTCCGGCGGCTCGGTTAGTTGGAGGCCGGGCCGATGGCTCCACCTGCTTGTTGTTTAACCCGACGAACACGGTGACTGCCAAAATCCCCGCAAGTGCGAGGGCTGGGAAGAGTGTTCGAGGAAGTCCGGCCTTCACCGGCAGTTCGTTGTGGAGAGCGCTGGCCATCGCCTCAAAGTCTATGAAGCGCTCGGCGACTTTTTCATCCGTGGCCCGGCGGATGACGGCATGAAGGCGTTTCCAGTCCGCGCGTTCGGCTGCGGCGAGCGAGACCTCACCTTGCGGCGGCCAAAGGAAGGCGGATCGGCCCATCTTGTCCGGCAAGTTGCCTGTCAGCAGGGTATAGAGCAAGGCGGCAGCACCATACATGTCCGGGTGGCCGCCAACATACCATGAAGGAGTCACGTAACCCGGCGTGCCGCGACGCGTGATCACGGATGCGTCTGAGCCCAACAGGCTGATGTCGCCGAGGCATGGCTGACCGTTGAAATACAGGATGTTATCCGGCTTCACGTCGCGATGGACCAGACCGGCATCCGACAGGGTTTGCAGGGCTTCCAGAAGGGGGCGGAGAATGGCGCTGATTTCAGCGCTGCTGAACCACTGCGGCTTGGCCGCCTGCGCGTGGATCCTGGCAGCCAGGCTCAGCGGTTGCCATGTCGGGTCGGCCGGATCACCGTCCACGACGCCATCGGCCAACGGCATCACGTAGTAGAGCCCTGACTCGTTACAATTGATGTGCTCGATGGGCATCAGGTGAGGCGAGCGCAGGCGGGCGGCCTCCTTCCGATAGAGTGCCAGCGCCTCGTGTTCCTTCGCCAGCAGGTCGGGGCTGATGCCAGATATGAACTTCAGCGCATGGTAGCCGCCCATTGCCTCGGAGCGGCACAGCCAGACCTCGCCGAAGCCGCCACGTCCAAGAGACCGGATCAGGCGGTAGCCATCCAGGATCCGGGTATCAAGCGGGCGGTTTTCATCCATCGGGGAGGCAGTTGGATTCCTATTGAATGTGATCGGGCTTGGAGTGAGCCCGCCGCGTTGGGCGGGCTGTTCAACGGGACAAGTCAGGAATTTTTCAGCTCACTTGTCCAACAAACAATGTGCGTGCTTGAATTGCCTGTGCGCCTTGTCCAGGTTCCGCGCATGCCGACGCTTCGCCTGATCACTCAGCCGCTGCCTCGCGTTGATCTTCTCGCGGTTGGCGTCCCGGTAGCGGCGCTCGGCCTGCTTCACCTTGTCGGGGTGCACTTCCCGCCACCGGTGCTCGTCCGCTTTCACCTCCTAGCTACGGGCTTCAGGGCGTTCCCACCGGTAAACCTCACACCCGCAAATAATATCACGGGATAATGTTGACCGTTTCCGGGAATCCATGATAGGAACCGATTGTTATCAGTTAGGCGGCCTGCTGCTTCACCCATACCCCCCCCCACACCAATGTTCACGCGAATCCTGTGTGCCATCCTCATCAGTCACGGTCTGCTGGCGGCGCAGGAGGAGCCTGTGGCCGAGCCCGTATCGGGCACCGAACCCACTATCGAGAGTCCGGTTGCGGATGAAACGCCCCTGCCCTCCACTCCCGCCGCTGCGGGTGAAACCGCGATTGTCGACCCCATTGCCGATGGCACGCCATCGCCGCCCGTGCCGCCGAGGCAGCTGCCGCCTTTCAAGGCCCAAAGCACCGTGGTGCGGCGCCTCGATGTCGTTGAGCCTCCGCCGATGCCAGGACTTCCGCCTGTCACGGGAACCATCACGCAGA
>CAIZNN010000065.1 GCA_903934285.1 Akkermansiaceae bacterium
ACATCCCAGCTCCGACTCCGACTCCGACTCCGACTCCGACTCCGACTCCGACTCCGACTCCGACTCCGACTCCGACTCCGACTCCGACTCCGACTCCGACTCCGACTCCGACTCCGACTCCGACTCCGACTCCGACTCCGACATGCTTGACGTGCCCGTTCATTTCAATTTCACCACCGATGTCATCGAGCGTTGGGCCGCCACACAACCGGATGCCTTGGGGCTGTGGTGGACCGACGACGCCGCCCGCGAGGAACAATTCACCTTCCGCGAGTTGGCCATCCTGAGCCGCAGGGCGGCCAACTTTTTCCAGGCCAGCGGGATCCGCCGCGGCGAGCGCGTGCTGCTGGTGCTGCAGCGGGTGCCTCAATGGTGGATCGCCATGCTCGGGTTGATCCGGCTCGGCGCGGTGCCGGTGCCGGGCACCCCCCTCCTAACACCCCGTGACCTGCTCTACCGGATCGACGCCGCCAAAGTCGCCGCGGTCATCACCGACCCCGCGGGCACCACCAAACTAACGGATTTTTGCGGCCTGCGCATCGTCGTCGGCGCGGCCACTCCCGGCTGGATCGACTTCGACGCCGGGGTGGCTGCCGCCGCCGCCACCATTGTGGATGAACCGACCCGCAGCGACGCCCCCGGCATCCTGTTTTTCACCAGTGCCACCACCGGCCATCCCAAAATGGTGCTCCACACCCAGGCCAGCTATGGCATCGCGCACCGGCTCACCGGCAAGTATTGGCTCGACCTGACCCCCGGCGACCTCCACTGGAACATCTCCGACGTCGGATGGGCCAAAGCCGCCTGGTCGAGTTTCTACGCGCCGTGGCTGATGGGCGCCTGCGTCTTCGTGGCGGACAACCGCGGCAAGTTCGACCCCGTTAGAACGCTGCGCACCCTCCAAACCTATCCGATCACCACCTGGTGCGCGCCACCCACCGCGCTGCGCCTCATCGTGCGCGAGGATCTAACCAAGTATCGGTTCCCGCACCTCCGCCATGCCGTCACCGCCGGCGAGCCGCTCAACCCCGAGGTGCTCGCCATCTGGCAACACGCCACCGGCCTGACCTTGCACGAGGCCTACGGCCAGACCGAAACCGTGATGCTCATCGGCAATTTCCGCTGCACCGGCGCGGCGGTGCGGCCCGGCTCGATGGGCCGCGCCAATCCGGCATTCGAGATCGCGCTGTTAGACGAGGACCTGAACGAATTGCCCGCCGGCCAGGAAGGCGAAGTGGCGCTGCGGGTGGCGCCGGTCCGCCCGCTCGGCTTGTTCCAGGAATACTGGCTGCACCCGGAGGTGACGGCCGACCGGTTTCGCGGCGACTGGTATCTAACTGGCGACCGTGCCACCCGCGACGCGGACGGGTACTTCTGGTTTATCGGGCGCAAGGATGACGTGATCAAGAGTTCGGGCTACCGGATCGGGCCGTTTGAAGTCGAGAGCGCCCTGCTCGAGCACAGCGCGGTGCTGGACGTGGCGGTGGTCGGCAAGCCCGACCCGATCCGCGGCCAGATCGTCAAGGCGTTCGTGGTATTGCGCAACGGCACCGCGCCTGACGAGTCGCTCAAGCGCCAATTGCAGGACCATTGCAAACAGGCGGTGGCACCCTACAAATATCCGCGCGAAATCGAGTTTGTCGGCGACCTGCCCAAAACCACCAGCGGCAAGACCCGCCACGTCGAGTTGCGGCAACGGGCGTGAACGCATCCGCGTCGCGCCTGGCTGCCGGCCTCACACCACCCCGCTCAGTTAGTTAGATCGGCTGCGGCTGCTCCAAACCCGCAGCCGGCCGGGATTTGCCTTGCCACAGGCCGGGCTTGGGCGCATCTTCACACCATGCGCATCGCTCGCTCCATGATCGTTACGGTGGGATTGTTAGTAGCGGCCCTTCACGCCGCCGAGGCCCCGCGGGTCGAGTCGTTCACGGCCACCGTCAAGCTGGCTGGCAACCTCGAAATGCCGGTGGACGTCTATCTGCCACCTGGCAAAACAGCGGCACCGGTGGTGCTGCTGGCCCACGGGTTCACCCAGAACAAGAATTTTCACGCCAACCAAGGCCGCCACCTGGCGGCCGCGGGCTTCGTGGTGTTGGTGCCATCGCTGCAGCGGTTTGCCGATCATGCGGGCCACGGGCGGGACCTGCTTGGCCTGTTAGACTGGGCGGCCACGCAGGATTCGGACAAGACCAGCCGGCTCCATGGCCGGGTGAATAGCAAGCGCGCGGCGGCCTGCGGCCACTCCTCGGGCGGCTTGAGCGCCTTGCTGGCAGCGGCGGCGGACAAGCGCATCCGCGCGCTTGTTTTGCTAGATGCAGTGGACCGTGACGGCCTCGGGGCCAAGGCCGCGGCCAACCTGCGGATCCCGTCGCTGTCGCTGTGTGCGGAGCCCTCGCCGTGGAATGACTCCGGCAGTCCGCTCAAACTCGCCGCGGCGCTGCCGGAGCCGAAAATGGTGGTCAAGATTGCGGGAGCCAGTCATTTGGAGGCACAGGACCCGGCGAACAAGCTGGCGGAGATGGTGTTAGGCAAGGTGAATCCGCAACGCCAGCAGCGCTTCACCGGTGAAATGACCGAGTGGCTCAAGAGGTACCTGCCCTAACGGCACAGCGCCGCGGCACCCGGCAAGTGCCGTGCCCGCCTTGCCGGTAGCAGTGCATTCGCGCCGGACTCTGGCAAGTGCCGTGCCTGCCTTGAGGTTCAGCGCAGCATGGCGACGACTTTGTGGGTGGCTTGGGCGAGGGCGTCGACGTCGGCTTGCGAGTTGTAGAGGGCGAAGGAGGCGCGGGTGGTGCCGGTGATGCCGAAGCGGGCCATGAGCGGTTGGCAACAATGGTGGCCGGTGCGGACGGCGACGCCCATCTGGTCTAACAGGGTGCCGAGGTCGTAGTGGTGGAGGCCCTCAATGGCAAAGGAGAGGATGCCAGCGCGCGCGGGGGGGCCGAAGAAGTGGATGCCGGGGATGGTGGCGAGGGCGTGGGCGGCGGCGCGGGTGAGGCGGGTTTCCAATTGGTGGATTGCCTCAAGGCCGATGGCATTGACGTAGTCGAGGGCGGCGGCGAGGGCGATGGCGCCTTCGATGTTGGGGGTGCCGGCTTCGAACTTGAAGGGAAGGTCGTTGTAAGTGGTGTGGGCAAAGGTGACTTCGCGGATCATTTCACCACCGCCGCGCCAGGGGGGGAGGGCATTGAGGATGGCGGCGCGCCCCCAGAGCACGCCAATGCCGGTTGGCGCATACACTTTGTGGCCGGAAAATGCCAGGAAGTCAGCCCCGAGTGCCTGGACGTCGATTGCCAGATGCGGGGCGGCCTGCGCGGCATCGATGACGACCAGGGCGCCGGCTTGCTTGGCTGCGTGGGTCATGGCGGCAACCGGGTTGACGGTGCCGAAGGCGTTGGAGATCCAAGTGAGGGCGAGGACTTTGGTGCGCTCGCCAAGGAGGGTGGCGAAGGCGGCCGGGTCGAGGGTGCCATCGTCGAGGCAGGGGATGATTTTGAGGGTGGCGCCGGAGCGTTGGCAGAGCATCTGCCAGGGGACGATGTTGGAGTGGTGTTCCAAGGCGGAGATGAGGATTTCATCAGCGGGTTGGAGCGTGCCGGCGAGGGCGAGGATGTTGGCCACCAGGTTGATGCCATCAGTGGTGCCGGAGGTGAAAATGATTTCCTCGGCGGCCGCGGCGTGGAGGTGGTCAGCCACGGTGCGGCGGGCATTTTCAAAGGTGGCGGTGGCGGCGCGGGCGAGGGTATGGGTGCCGCGGTGGATGTTGGAATTGAGCGCCTCGTAGTAATAACGCGAGGCATCCATCACCGCGCGGGGTTTCTGGGTGGTGGCGGCATTGTCGAGGTAGACCAAGGGCTGGCCGTTGATTTTGCGGTCCAGGATCGGGAAGTCGGCTTTGATGGATTCGGGATCAAACATGGGGGTGCGGTGCAGGGAAGGGGACGGCTGGGCGGACAACACCATGCAACAGCGGCGAATGGGCTGCAACGCCAGAATAGGCGCCGGCGAAATGAGGGAAATGTGCTTCTGGCCTTGCCGGATCGGCGCCGGGCGGCTTCAATCCCGTCCCGCTGGTATGTTTTTGCTCAAAAAGATTTTTCAACTCAGGGATCATGTGAATCCCGATAACGAGAAGCCGTTCCTTGAACATTTGGAGGATCTGCGGGTGATGATCACGCGGATTGTGATCACCTTGGTGATCTCGATGCTGGTGTGTTTCAGCTTTCAGGAAAAACTCATGGAGGTGCTGCGGCGCCCGGTGGAGCAGGTGTGGGTCGATCAATTGTTGGAGAAGCTGCCGCAAGCGAAGGACGCGGCGGTGAGGCCGGTGAATGTGGAGACCTGGGAGCGGGCCAAGGCGGTGGAGCATGCGGTGTTGGGATTGGAGGCGGGCCCGCGCGCGGCATTTTTCCAAGTGCTGGGGGACGACAATTTGCGGTTTCATGCGCAGGCGATCGAGCTGCTGCGGGCAGCGCTGGCCTTGCCGAAGGACAAGCGGGATAGCTTTGTGGGTGCGTTGCCGGGGCCTGAGGATCTCAAAGCGCAAGTGCGGGCGTTGCTCAAGACGGCGCCGAGTCCGGAGATTGACAACCGGGGGAATTTGCGGCTGATGTCGGCGTTGCGGCCGACCGAGACGTTCATGTTGTCGATGAAGTTGTCATTTTTCGCGGGCATCGTGGTGTCGTTTCCGTTGTTGTTGATGTATGTGCTGCAATTCGTGTTGCCCGGCATGCATTCGAATGAAAAGCGGGTGTTGTGGCCGGCGATGGCGGTGGGCTTCGGGTTGTTTTTGGGCGGGGTGTTGTTTGCGTATTACGGCGTGCTGCCACGGGCGCTGAGCTTCTTTTATGAGTGGGGCGGCAAACTCGGGGTGTCCAATGACTGGCGGATCGGCGAGTACATCACCTTTGCCACCCAGTTCACCTTGCTGTTCGGTTTGTCCTTTGAATTGCCGGTGGTGGTGATGGTATTCGTCAAGCTGGGCTTGTTGTCGTATGAGACGATGTCACGCACGCGGTCGTATGCCATCGTGGCGATTTTTGTGGCGGCGGCGATTTTGACACCGACGCCGGATGTGTTCACGCTGAGTCTGATGGCGCTGCCGATGATCGTGCTCTATGAGATCTGCATCTGGCTGGCGTGGTGGGATGCCCGCAAGGCGCGCAAGGCGGAAGAGCAGGAAGTGAAGGAGCGCACGGAACGGTTGCTGCGCACGCCCCCGGTAGTGGCGGATGAGGTGACCGCGGATGAGGTGACCGCGGATGAGGTGACCGCGGGGGATGTGACTGCGGGAGAGGTGATCGCGGGAGAGGTGATCGCGGGAGAGGTGATCGCAGAAGCCGCTAATGAGGGTTGGCGGGCAGAGTATCCTGATTTAATCAGATCGGCGGACTATGAGGCATCCCCGCCTGAGAAACTTCCAGAGTCGGACGTGTCGGACGTGTCGGACGTGTCGGACGTGTCGGACGTGTCGGACGTGTCGGACGTGTCGGACGTGTCGGACGTGTCGGACGTGCCCGAAGTGCCCGAAGCGCCCGAAGTGCCGGGAGCGCCGGGTCGCACTGGGGGCTAAGGCGCTTTAGCCGTGCGCACAACCCGGGGATTCCTGACAGAGCCACCATGTCCAAACCTAACAAGCCCATCGCTGCCAACGCGCATTCGCCATTTGCGGGGTGCGCGATCTTGCTCGCGGCGTTGGCGGTGATGGTTTTCCTGGTGGTGTTTTCGACTTGGGGCTTGTTCCGGCAATACGCGGAGATTGCGAAGTTCACGGCGGCAACGCCAGTGCCAGTGGAACTTTCCACCTTGGATGGCCGTGAGGGCGAGATCAACCCGCTGGCCGAGAAATTGGAGGGGTTTCGTCACGAACTGGCCGGTGAGGGCGCAGCCACCCTCGCGCTGACGCCGGCTGAGATGAATCTGGCGATTGCGGCGTATGAGCCGTTCAAAGAACTGCGCGGCACCTTTCGCGTGCTGGCGGTGGACGGGCCGGTCTTGAAGATCGGCATCGCCTTCAAGCTCAACGGGAAGCCCCGCTTGGCACGCGGCGGGGAGCGCGGATGGATCGCCTCGGATCCGAGATATCTCAATGCGACGGTGGTGGCCCGGCCGCAATTGCTGGGCCGTGAGGTCGTGCTCAAGCTGGAGTCGATCACTGTGCCCAACGCCACAGTGCCTGACGAATTCATCGGGCAAATGTCGCCTTACCGGATCACCGAGCGCTACCTGGCCGACCCGGTCATCGGGCCGGCGATGGGCAAGCTGACCTCGGTGGAGGTGGCTGATGGCGGGTTGGTACTGCGGCGCAAGCCGGGGGAGGCGCCCGGTGACCGGATCAGCGACGCGGAGGTGGATTTCGCCAGTTCGCGGTTGTTCACCGTGTTAGGTATTGTGGCGTGCGTGTTTCTGGTGGCGGTCGGCATCTTGATCGTTGTCGGGTTGCGGGCCAAAGGGCGGCGCACGGGATTTTAGCCGCCGCCAAATTGTGGCACAAATCAGCTCCGCCGCATCGCTTTGACGGCACACCGTATGAAACTGCCCCCTCGACTTGCCCTTGTTGCCCTTGCCTCGACGTGCTGCTTCGCCTTGCCGGCGGCCGCTGAAGACGCCGCGCCCAAAGCCGCTGCTGAAGCCCCCGCTCCGGCGGCGGCCAAAGACGCGGTCCTCCAAGCGCAGCAAAAGGAGCAGGAGGCGCTGGGCGCTGAGAATAAGCTGGAAGCCGAGCGCCTCACCAAAGAGACCAACGCCCTGCGAGCCGAAATCACCCGCCTCAAGATGGAGCGCGAGTTGATCGGCGAAAAGCTTGCGCTTGAAAACACCAAGCGCCAGAACGCGAACAAGGATGAGATCGCCAAGCTCGAGGCCGAGCGTGAAAAGCTCGCGCGCGAAGGTGAAATCGCCAAGGTGCGTGCCGAAAAATTCACCAACGAACTCAAGAGCGTGCAGATGGCTGGGGTCTTGGAGGTGGCGCGTTTGCAAAATGACATTGCACTGATTGAGGCCACCGAGAGACGGGCCCAGTTTGCCGATGCCAAGCCGGTGTACCTGCCCAATCCCTTGAGGGAAGACGGCACGCTGGTGGTTTCGGACCGCCGGATCAGCCTCAATGGCATGATCAGTTCGGCCACCGCCGATTCCATCACCGACCGCATCGACTACTGGAACAACAAGGATCGCAAGCTGCCGATCTTCATCGTCATCGACGATTGTCCGGGCGGTTCCGTGATGGCAGGCTATCGCATCCTCAAGGCGATGGAAGCCAGCGACGCGCCTATCCATGTGCTGGTCAAATCGTTTGCCGCCTCCATGGCCGCCTGTATCACCACCCTGGCGCAGGAGTCTTATGCCTATCCCAATGCGGTCATTCTCCACCATCAGATCAGCTCGCAGATCGCCAGCGCCAGACTCAATCTAACCCAACAACGCGAATTTTTTGAGGAAAGCAACCGCTGGTGGGAACGTCTGTCTGCGCCGATTGCGCAGAAAATGGGCATCAGTCCCGAGGAATTGATCAAGCAGATGTATGCCCATTCCTCCAGCGGCGATTGGAGCGAGTTTGGCGACAAGGCCAAGGAGCTCAAGTGGGTCAACCACATCATCAACGGGGTGGAAGAGTCCTCCTTCACCAAGGACCCGGATGCCAGACCACCGTCCGCGCCTCCGGCCAAAGCCGCGCTGGCCGAGGAAGTGGATGCAGAAGGCCGGCCGTTCGCCTGGTTGCCGCGGCTTAATCCCAAGGATGTCTATTTCCTCTACAATCCAGATGGCTATTATCGGGTGCGGTGAGCTCAGCGCGCCGCTGGCGCCGCGCGGGCTTGCTCGATGGCGTCACGCAGTTGGCGCAACAGGTCCGCCATGCGCGGGTCGTTGGCAAAGCGGATCATAATCACAACCAAGGCGATGACCGCGAGGATGCCCACCCCAACTAACAGCCAGTAGAAAATCGCCAGCGCGATGCCGATGCCATCCAGGCGTTTGTGATAGGCGTAGCCGGCCGGGCAGGCGAAACAGCGATAGCCGACCCATAGATTGAGAACCGGCACCAAAAACCCGAAGTACCACCAGCGGCTCATGCCGAGGTTGGCCAAGCGCTGCAGCCCGTAGTAGAGGCCGATGAGGCATAGCAGCAAGGTGCCGCCGAGGGTGACTTGGTGCAGCACGGCGGGCTCCAGTGGCATGCCGAGGACCGCCGGGCCAGTCACGAGCGCCACATTCCAAAGGATGGGCAGCAAAATGGTGGCCGTCAGGTAGGCGCGGCGGCGTGCGCCCGGCCACTCGGCTTGCCGGTGCATCAATTCCGCGAACGACTCGGTTTGGGGTGGCGTGTACGGGTTGGCGGCGGCTGGCGTTGCGCTTGTGCAACGTTCGAACAAGACCTCAATCTCGCCGGCGGGCTTCCAATCCGGCATGCCTTGGGTCCAGACCAGATCCAGCCTTGGGTTGAGTCCGCCTTCCGTGGCTATTGCGCGCAGTTCGGTAAGGGACACCGGTCCACGGCGGTCCCCGTCGCGTGAGTAAAACCAGACGTCTTGGGGCAGCTCAGGCATGGCAGGTGAATTAGCAGCCGCAGCGGGCCTTGTCAATCAAGCGCCTGCGGGGTGCGGCTTTTTTTCATGCTGCTGGGCCCAGGGCACCCAGCGCAGCCGCCAAGGTGCCCCATGGCTGGCACGGCATGGCATATCGAGTGCCGCAGGCCGCGGGCATGTCAACAAGGTAATGACTGGCATTATAGTTGGCGTGGGCGGGGCGGGGCAGAGTCGCGCGTGCGATTGGCGCTTGTGTTTTGGTGGATCTCGCTATAGTGAGGGGTGTGATTGCATCCGAGTCGCTTGATCCGTCGCATAACTCCATGATCGCACTGCGCCGCCACATAGCGGCCCTTGCCACCCTGCCTGAATCCGAGGCACCCGTGCTCAGCGCGTACTTTGACCTGCGGCGACCGATTGAGGCGCAGCGGGCGGCGTTTGGCATGTGGGCCACCAGTGCCCGGGTCACCATTGGGCGCGATGCGCGGCGATGGTTCGACGCGGCTCGCGCCGACATGGAACCCCTGTTTCGCCAAACCTGGGCCGCAGACATTCGCAGCGTGGCTGCCTTTGTGCGGGCGGGCGATCATCCGTTGCTGATGGTCATGCCGTTCCGAGCGACGCTCGACTCGCACTTTGCAGCCGGTCGGTTGGCGGCGATCTTTCCGCTGGTGCAGCTCAAGGACCGCTTTCACCGGTTCGTGGTTGCGATCGGCAGCGAAGACAGCGCACGCATCTTCGAGATTACCTTGGGTAGCGTCAGCGAGGAGATTCTAACCACCCGGCCGGACATGCACGGGCGGCTTGGCCGCGAATGGAGCCGGGAGCATTACCACCACCGCAAGACCGAAGATGACCGGCGCTTTCAACGGGATCAAGTGGCGGTGATTACCAATCTGATGGCCAAGCGCGGGCTCAATCATCTGATTCTGGCCGGTCATCCGCGCCATGTGGCGCGCCTGAGTGAGGCGCTTCCCAAGCACATCAAGGCACGAGTCGCCGGCACCGTGTTTCACTCGCCCAATGGCCATGACCCGTCGGCTGTCCTCGAGCAATCGGTGGCCGCGTTCATTGAGGCCGAGCGCAACGAATCGCGCGACACGGTGGAACGACTGCACGAACAAGTCCGACGCGGTGGGCTCGCCGTGATCGGCGTGCACCCGTGCCGGGAGGCGATCCTGTCCGGTTGCGTCGGTCAGTTGGTGATTTCGGAAGGCCTGCCGCATGCCGACCGCGAGGAGCTGGTGCGTCTCGCCACCGCCCGCGACCTGGCAATCGAGGTTTGCGAAGGCGATGAGTTGCTGGCCTCGCACGGCGGCGTTGGCTGCCTGCTGCGCTACCGGCCGGAATTTTTGGTGAACGCCAAATACGAGGTGAGCGATGCGCTGGGAGAGACGGGCGAGTTGTCCTGACGGGCATGCGCGGCAAGGCAACCCGCGCTCCGAAGCGGGCTCCCAGGAATCGGATAGATCAACCACCGATTGCCACCGATTGCCACCGATTGCCACCGATTGCCACTCCAAACCCTTGGCAAGTGGGCAGGGGTTGTTGCGTGGTGTGACTCAGGCGGGAGCCCCGACGACGCCTGGAATCGGCCCGTGATCTTCGGGTTGATTTTCCTCGGCGGGTTTCTTGGTCGGTTTTTTGCGCAACTCCTCGGGAACTGGCGGGGGCTTGGGCACGTTGGGCGGGTTGCTCATGACCCCGCGCTCGATGAGGTCGCGCAGGTGCGAGGCATCCAGAGTCTCGTATTCGAGGAGGGCGTTGGCGATGAGTTCGACCTTGTCGCGGGCGCCGGTAAGAATCGCACTGGCCTGGCGGAACGCATCGTCGATAAAGAATTTGATTTCCTCGTCGATGAGTTTGGCGGTGTGGCCGGAGTAGTTGGGATGGCGGCCGGTATCGCCGCGGCCGATGAAGATGGGCGCATCGCCTTCGCCATATTCGACCATGCCGAGTTTGTCGCTCATGCCCCATTCGCAGACCATGTTGCGGGCCAGCGCGGTGGCTTGGCGGAT
>CAIZNN010000066.1 GCA_903934285.1 Akkermansiaceae bacterium
TTAGCCTTACCCCGTTAGCCTTACCCCGTTAGCCTTACCCCGTTAGCCTTACCCCGTTAGCCTTACCCCGTTAGCCTTACCCCGTTAGCCTTACCCCGTTAGCCTTACCCCGTTAGCCTTCCTCCGTTGGCCTTCTTGCATGCATCGCGGCGTCCGCCGTGAATTTCCCGGGGCGAAAATGCCGGCTGTGATTCGCTCTTGACCGGTCCACGGCAACCCACCAGTATCTGTGGCAGAGGGCGGAGACACACTTCCAGTGTTCCGCTCTGCAAGAACACCCATTCATCCCATGAAACCAATCCATCGTATCGGACTGATCGCCCTGGCTGGAACTGCTCTCACCGTATCCTCGTGTGCCCCCGGCGGGCGTTCACCTTCAGGATTTCTGGGCAATTACAAGCAGTTGGACGCCGGATACGGCACGGCCGACGCGGTTGCCGCCTACGTCAAACCGGGGGTTGACCTGAGAAAATACGACAGTGTGCTCCTCGATCCGGTCACCACGGTGGTCGCGACTCCGGGGATCAGTGCGCCAGTGAAGGACCAACTGGCAGCCTACATGAGCGCCTCGCTGCGGGCCCAGTTAGCCGGCAAGATGAAGTTTGTCGGGGTGGCAGGTCCCTCCACGCTGCGAGTGCGCACCGCGTTGACCGATCTGGTAGAGCGGCGGAATCCGGGGACTCCCGTGACGGTCGTGCATGCCAGCCCGCGGGCAACTTTGACCGGAAGTCTGGGTTCTGATGCGGTGGCCACCTTTGTGTCGAATGTCTCGTTTGAAGGGGAAATTCTCGATTCGGTCACCGGCGAGCGCCTCGCCGCGTTGAGCGATCACCGGCTTAGCGCCAAACGCAAGGCCACGGCCGCCACCCCTTGGGCGACGGTGCGCAGCAACATGAGCCAAGGAGCCGCCCGGCTCTGGCAGCGCGTCGCGGCAGTGCGCAACCTCTGAAATGGCGACCTCACGTTGCGCGACCTCAGGCTGAAGGATCCCGCCTGGTTTTGTTGGAATAATCGCCCTCCTTGTCCCTCGCAGCAGTGTCATGGGCATCAAGACGTTGATCACCTTATTCCTTGGGCTGGCTTTCCAGCTCGCCCAGGTGGTGCCGGGTGGTGGCGTCACCGCGCCCTGTGGCGCATCGGCCACCACGCCATGTGAATGCTGCGCCGGAAGCAACTCCTGCTGCTGCGCGACCAGCGAGGCGCCCGATCCCACGCCGGCGCCGCCACCCCTGCCCCCCCCAGGCACGCTGAAAGTCGGCGCCATGAAAACCGCGGACACCCAGGTTGTCGCGGTCCCGTGGCACGACGCCGGGCTGCCAGCTAGCCGCGCGGGGGCACCGGTATCCCCGCCACGCGCCGGCTTTGCCGGGGTCCGGCTGGCGGTGGCGTTTTGCAGTTTTGTCATCTGAGTCAGCGCCCTGACAGGCGTATTGTGCCTGCTCATCTCCACCATTTGGGTTGCGGGGTGATCCGGCGCCGGGTTTCTAACCGTGTTTTATAACAATGACTCCATGGACTTATGCATGCGAAATTTCTTGCCGGTCTGGCTGTGGCCGGCGGCCTGCTGCACGCGGGCGAAGCGCAGCTGCTGAATGATGCCTTGCTCTCACAGTTGCGAGTGGAAGCGTCCCGCAACCACCCGGCTGCCGCCGCAGGCAAGTACCGCGCCACGGCCGCCGGACACGACGTGCACGCCATCCGCTTGTGGGACGACCCCATGGTCGGTCTCGGCTTGATGGCTGCCGAACGCATGATGCGCGCCAATGACGGAGATATCATCGTCGGGGTCGAACAGGCACTGCCAAAACCCGGGCTGTACGACGCCAAGCGCCGCAAAGCGGAAGCCATCCACCGCGCCGAGGCGGCCAACTCGACTGCCGCCGCACTCACCGCCGGCGCCACCGCCGCACGCGATGCCATCGAATTGGCCTTGGCCGATGACTCGCTCACGCTGCAACAAGCGCAAGTCCGCTGGCTCGCGACAATGACGGAAAACGCCCGCCAACGGGCGGCCGATCCCACCGGCTCGAGTCTCGACGCGTTGCGCATGGCAACCGAGCTGGCCAAGGAGACGCAGGTGCTCGACGCCGCCCGCCGCAGCCGCGAGGGGATTGCCAGAAAACTCAACCTCACCCTTGGCCGCAGCTTGGACTCGGCGTGGCCCGCGTTGCAACTGCCAGCCACGCCGCCGCCGGTGCCGCTCGCCCCGGCGGAGATTGCGCGCATCCCGCATGCCAATCCCAAGGTCCGCGCGATGAAGGCAATGGCCGGCGCCGCCGGCCAGGACACCCGCATTGCCGAGCGCGACCGCTGGCCTGATATCTCGGTCGGCATCGACGGCAATGGCTACTCGGGCGGCGAGTGGCGCAGCACCACGGTGGGCGTCAAAATGAGCCTGCCGTGGTTCAATGACCTTGCCTATCAAGCCGGCATTGCCGCCGCCCGCACCCGCCAACTCGCCGCCAGCCGGGAGGTGGAAGCCATGCGCCTGGAAGTCGCAACCGAAGTTCTAACATCCGCCACCGCCGCCGCCAATGCCGCCGCCCAGGCGCGCGCCTATGGCGGCGAGATCCACGCCAAGGCGCTGCAAACCACCCGCTCCATCGAGGCCGCGTGGCTCAGCTCGAAGGCTCCCCTCACCGACTTGCTGGATGCCAGCCGCATGCTCTTCGCCATCCGTCTCGAACGGGCCCGCCTCATCGCCATGCAGTTGGCGGCGCTCGAACAACTCCGCAGCCTCGTGCCTAACCGCTAATGCCATGAAAGCCTTCCTCACCATCCTTCTAACCGCCATAGTCACGGCCGCCGCCACCTGGCTCGCCTTGCGCCACTTCCCGGCAGCCCCGGCGCCCCCCGCCGCCGCCGCCGCCGCCGCGCGCGCGCTGCGTTTCTATCAATGTGCGATGCACCCGCAGGTGACCAGCGACAAGCCCGGCCGTTGCACGATCTGCGGGATGGAACTCACCCCGATTTACCGAGGCGAGCAGGGCCTCGACGGCGCCGGTGGCGACAACGTCGTCGCGCTCACCCAAAATCAGATCCAGGTGCTGCACGTTCAAACTGCGGAGGCCACCACCCGCCCCTTGGTCCGCACCCTGCGGGTGGCCGGCACGATCGCGGAAAACGCCACCCGCCACCGCGTGTTGGCGGCCTACGTCGAGGGGCGCATCGACCGCTTGGATGTGAACTATCTGGGGGAAGAGGTCACCGCAGGGCAACCGCTCGCGGAGATCTACAGCCCGGGGTTGCTGCAGGCCGAGCGCGAATACCGCCAACTCGGCGGCGACCTGCGCAAGGGCACCGCGCTGCGTCTGCGCCAGATGGGCCTGGCGCCGGCGCAGATCGAAGCCCTCGAGCACAAGCCCGCCGATGCTCTCACCTCGCAACTGCTCTCTCCCATCAGCGGCACGGTGGTGGTGCAGGCGGCTTCCGCCGGCCAATATGTGGCCACCGGCGAGCGGCTGTTTGAAATCGCGGATTTCTCCACCATGTGGTTCCTTTTCCGCGCCTATGAACAGGACCTGCCGTGGCTGGGCACCGGCCTGACCGTTAGAGTCACCACCCCGTCGGTCCCCACCAAATCCTACACTGGCAAAATCACTTTCATCGATCCGACCCTCGACGAGGCCACCCGTTCCGCCAGCGTGCGCGTCGAGTTGCCCAATCCGCCCGTTAATGGCAAACGCGAACTGCTCAACCGCCTCTACGCCGATGGCATGGTCGAACTCGAGGCACCCGCAGTCCTAACCGTGCCGCGCGCCGCGGTGATCCAAACCGGTCCTGAAGCGGTGGTTTACATCGATCAGGGCGGCGGCGGCTACCAGCGCCAAGTGGTGCAAACCGGCCGCCGCGGCGATGTCTATCAGGAGATTCTGGCCGGTCTCAAGGAGGGCGCGCGGGTGGTCACCAACGGCAACCTGCTCATCGACGGCCAGGCGGAAATGAACCGCGCATTCATGGCGCCGGCCGCAGCAGTCGCCACCGCCGAACCACCCGCCGCAGCCAAGCCGGTGGCCGCCGCCTTGAACGACACGCAAAAATCCGCCATCGCGGCATTCGTCAAGGTCGCCGACGCGATGGCGGCGGCGCTGGGGGCGGACGACCTAACAACATTCGCGGCGGCGGGCGCGCCCGTGATGGCAACGACCGCCGCCATGATCCAACAACTCCGTCCCACGGCAGCGGATGGCAAGGCCCTCGATGCCCTCGACGGCGCCCGGCATTTCCACGGGGTGGGCGAGCTGAAAGCCGCGCGGCAGGCGTTCCACCGCTTCTCGGTGGCGGCCACTGCGGTGCTCGGGCCGTTGCGCAAGGCGGGCGGGATGCCGGCGTTCCAGGTTTACGAGTGCGGCATGGTCGACGAGGCCATTTCCGGCGTGCCCAAGACAGCCCGCTGGATTCAGGCCGGCGGCCGTGAGATGAGGAACCCGTTTTTCGGTGCGGCGATGCCGGATTGCGGCGTGGAAATCCAACCCTAACCCTCATGATTGACACCATCATCCACTGGAGCCTGCGCAACCGCTTTCTCGTCATTTGCGGCGCGCTCATGCTCATCGCCCTGGGCATCCGCGCCCTGCGCCTCACCCCGGTGGACGCGATCCCGGACCTAACAGAAAACCAGGTGCTGGTGTATGGCGAATGGATGGGCCGCAGCCCGCAGGAGGTGGAGGACCAGGTGACCTATCCGTTGTCCACCGGCCTGCAGGGTCTGGCCGGGGTCAAGGAGGTGCGCGCCAGTTCGATGTTCGGCTTCTCGTTGCTGACCATCATCTTCGAGGAAGGGGTGGACACCTACTTCGCCCGCACCCGGGTGTTGGAGCGGCTCAACTATCTGCAAGGCGCGATGCCCGAGGGGGTGAAGCCGCAACTCGGTCCTGACGCCTCGGGGCTGGGCTGGGTCTATCAATACTATCTGCACGTCGATCCGGCCAAGGCGGCGGATGGCGGCTATGACTTGGCGCAACTCCGCTCGCTGCAGGATTGGAAGATCCGTTATGAACTCGCCAGCGTGCAAGGCGTCGCCGAGGTCGCCAGCATCGGCGGCTTTGTCAAACAATATCAAATCGAGCTGTCGTCCACCAAGATGCGTGCCGCCAACGTCACGCTGATGGAGGTGCTCACCGCGGTGCAAAATGCCAACCTCAATGTCGGCGGCAAGACCGTCGAGGAAAACGGCGCGGAATTCGTGCTGCGCGGCGTGGGGCTGGTCACCACCGCGGAGGATTTGGAACTGGTCACGGTGAAGGCGAAGGATGGGATCCCGATCTATCTGCGGGATCTGGCGACGATCCAGCTCGGCGCCGATTTCCGCCGTGGCGCGCTGGATCTCAACGGCCAGGAAGCGGTAGGCGGCACGGTGGTGATGCGCAGCGGCGAGAATGCCAAGGCGGTCATCGAGCGGGTCAAGGTGAAGCTCGGCGAGATCGCGTCGAGCCTGCCGCCCGGGGTGACGATCCGGCCGTTCTATGACCGCAGCGATTTGATCGACCGCACCATCGACACGCTCAAGCACGCGCTGATCGAGGAAATCATTTTGGTCACCCTCGCGCACATCGTGTTGTTATGGCATTTCCGCAGCATCCTGATTGTGACGTTGCCGTTGCCGGTGTCGATCCTGATATCATTCTTGCTGATGAGGCAATTCGGCATCACCAGCAACATCATGTCGCTCACCGGCATCGCCATCGCCATCGGCGTGCTGGTGGACGCGGCGATTGTGGTCACCGAAAACGTCATCCGCCATTGTGAAAAAGAGCAGCAGCACAAAGGCCGCCCGCTCACCCGCCCGGAGACCTGGGACACCACGCTGGCCGCCTGCAAACAAGTGGGACGGCCGATTTTCTTCGCGATGGCCATCATCATCCTCGCCTTTGTGCCGGTCTTCGCGCTGACCGGCCAAGAGGGCAAGTTGTTCCATCCGCTGGCCTTCACCAAGACCTTTGCGATGATTGGCTCCACCCTGTTAGCCGTGACGCTGGTGCCGGTGCTGTGCTCGCTGTTAGTGCGGGGGCCGTTCCACGCCGAGGACAAGAACCTGGTGATGAGATTGCTGCTGCGGATCTACGAGCCGACCCTCGACTGGGCGCTCAAGCACCGCAGGACGGTGCTCGGCGCGGCGGGACTGATTCTCGCCGTTTCATTGTTAGTGGCATTCGGCCTGCCGCGCGCCGCGGTGAAGTCCCTCAGCGACGCCGGCTATCCGCGGGTGGCGGGGCTGGTCACCGGGTTTGGCCGGGAATTCATGCCGCCGCTCAACGAAGGCAGCTTGTTGTACATGCCGGTGATGCTGCCCAAGACCGGCTTGAAGGAGATCCAGCGGGTGATGTCGTGGCAGGACAGCGTCATAGCAGCCACTCCGGAAGTGGCCAGCGTGGCGGGCAAGCTCGGCCGCTTTGAAACCGCCACCGACCCGGCCCCCACCGAGATGTTGGAAACCACCATCATGCTCAAGCCGGAGTACATTCCCGCCGGCTGGTTGCGCGTGAGGCGCAACCCGGCGTGGCGCGCGGGCATGACCCTGGACAAGCTCAAGGCCGAACTCAGCGAGAAGATGAAGCAGGTGCCCGGCTATGTCCCGGCCTTGCTGCAGCCGATTGAAAACCGCATCCTGATGCTCCACACCGGCATCCGCGCCCAAGTCGGCGTGAAGATCTACGGCGACAATCTCGACGCGATCCAACAAAAGGCGTTTGAGATCGAGAAACTCATCAACGGCATCGCCGGGGCGACGGGCGTGTCGCCCTCCCGCGTCCAGGGCAAACCCTACCTCAACATCGAGGTGGACCGCATCGCCATGGCGCGTTACGGCCTGAGCGCCCGCGACGTGCTCGACGCGGTGGAAATCGCCATCGGCGGCAAGAACGTCAGCACCACCATCGAAGGGCGCCAGCGCTTCCCGATCCAGATCCGTGTCGAACGCGGCGAGCGCGACGACATCGCCAAGCTCGGCCGCATTCTCATCGCCGCGCCGCGCGGCATGAGCGGCGGCGACTCACCTAACATCCCCTACATCCCGCTGGGCATGGTGTCCAAGATCAGCCGCGGGGTCGGCGCCAATGAAATCGCCTCGGACAACGGCCGCCTCCGCTCGTTTGTCCAGGCCAACGTCCAGGACCGCGACCTTGGCGGCTTCGTTGGGGAGCTGGAACAAAAGCTCAAGGCCGTCACCTGGCAGGGCATGACCTACAAGCTGACCGGCGAATACGAGAACCAGCGCCGCTTTGCGCAGACCATGCAGCTGGTGTTGCCGATCGTGCTGCTGGTGATCTTCGTGTTGCTCTACCTCGTCTATCATAGCGCGCTGGAAGCCGCCCACGTCATGCTCGCGGTGCCCTTCGCGCTGAGCGGCGGCGTGCTGCTGCAGAAGTTGCTAGGATACAACTTCAACGGCGCGGTGTGGGTCGGTTACATCGCGCTGTTTGGCACCGCGGTGCAGACCGGGGTGGTGATGGTGGTCTATCTGGAGGAAACCGTGAAAGCCCGCATGGCCGAAAAGGGCGCGGCCTTCAGCAGCGCCGATCTGATGCAAGCGGTCAAGGACGGCGCCCGCCTCCGGCTGCGCCCGAAAGTCATGACCGTGGCGACCATCGTCGCCAGTCTGCTGCCGATCATGTGGAGCCACCGCCAGGGGGCGGAAGTCATGCAGCCGCTGGCCACCCCGGTCATCGGCGGCATGCTCTCCAGCCTGGTGCACATCCTCATCGTCACCCCGGTGATTTTCCTGTGGCTGCGCGAACGCGAATTGCGCAAGCGCGGAACGAGCTAGTGTTGGAGTGCGGGGACTCGTCACCGCACTCCATGCTGGCCCCACAACCGGCATCACCGCGTCACCGGCCGCGCCCTACCAGCCGAAACACGCGCGGGCATTGCTGGTTGTTAGTTCGGCGAGGGCCTCGGCGCTCATGCCCAGCGCGCGGGCCAGCCCGCCGCCGATGGCCGGCAGATTGGCCGGATGATTGCGCTGGCCGGGCAACGGATGAGTCAGATAGGGCGGCGGCGGCAACATCTCCGGCGCATCGGTTTCCAGCAATATGCGCGCGCGCGGCAACTGCCGGAACACCTCTAACACCGCCGCCTGGCGCGGCTGCAACCCCCTCCCGGAGAACGAGAAATACGCCCCCAGCGGCAGCAGCCGGCGCGCCATTTCCAAGGACCCGCTATATGAGTGCAACACGAAGGGTGGCAACGGGGCCTCGGCCGCCACTGTCTCTAGCAAACGCCCCCAGGCCCTCACGCAGTGGATGGTCACGGTGCGCTGCAACTCGCGGGCAATGCGCAGTTGCGCCACCAACACCGGCACCTGCGCCGCCACCGCCGGCACCGCCACCCAGCGGTCCAGCCCGCACTCCCCCACCCCCGCCTGCGGGAGTTTTTCTAACAACCAGCGGAGCCGCCGCTGCCACTGCGCGCCGGCCTCATGCGCATGCCACGGATGGATCCCGAACGCCGGGACCAGTGTCTGCGGATAGGCCGCCGCCAAGGCGGCCACCGCCGCCCACTCGGCCTCGCAAGTGGCATTGACCACAGCGCGCAGCACCCCGGCGCCAGCCATCGCGGCAAGCAGGGGCGGCGCAGCCCCCAAACTCGCCTCTTGCAGGTGATTGTGACAGTCGATCCAGTGCATGCTCAGTTCGGCACTTGCCAATCCGAGGGTGCCACCGATTTGCCGCAGCGAAAGGCCAAACCGCCGGGCAGCCCGGAATTGCGCCAATACTGAGCCAATCCGGCGGTTTCAGCCGGATTTGCACACGATTTGGGCAATTATGCGTAGTCATCCGCCGCCTTTGTCCCCAGAGTCCGCCAGCTTCAACGCAGTAACGCCCCCGCAAAAGCCCTTTCCCCACCCGTCACGCCAACCCGTTATCCTACCCCGACGCACAATCCCGAGCCAAGTTTAGCACCCAACCGCAAGCACCACCAACCGCAAAATCTCAAACCTCAATCAACACCCCCGATGAAAACAAGCTGGAAACTCCCCACCGTCTCGACCATCAGCCGATGGATCCTTCAAAAACCAAGCAACCTGCTGTGGGTTGCCGGCGGAGGGGCCTCGCTCGCGGTGGTCCTGATGTCCTGCGCCACCTCGCGCACCCTGATGGCCCCCCCCAGCATCCCCGGCGCCACCTTCGTGGGCACCAAGGAATGCGCCACCTGCCATGAAAAACTTGTGCGCGACTTCCGCACCGCCGACCATGCCAAACTGCAAGCCAAGGGCAAGAACGCCGTGGATATGGGCTGCGAATCCTGCCACGGGCCGGGCAGCAAGCACGTCGAAGCCGGCGGCGGCAAGGGTCTCATCGTCAATCCGAAGAAATCCCCGGAAACCTGCTTCCAATGCCATCTCGACAAGAAGGCTGAATTCAGCTTGCCCTACAGCCACCCGGTGCTCGCCGGCAAGATGAGCTGCAGCGATTGCCACAATCCGCACACGGGCAATGCCCTTAAAGGCGGCGGCACCCAACTCAACGGCAAGAACGAAACCTGCTACGAGTGCCACAAGGCCCAGGTTGGTCCGTTCGTGTTCGCCCATGACGCCGTCAAGGAAGGTTGCTCCACCTGCCATAACCCCCACGGCACCGTCAACCAGAAGATGCTCACCGAGCGCAACGCCACCCTCTGCCTGAAGTGCCACACCGATGCGAGGACCTCCACGGCCGCAGCGGCGATGGGCCCATCCGGTTCCCACGCCAGCCGCTTCAAGCAGGGCACCTGCTGGAGTGCCGGTTGTCATGAAGCCGTCCACGGCTCCAACACCAACGTCGAACTGCGCTTCTAAACCCACCTCCACAACCTTAAAGATAATTCCACCATGAAACCGATCCGTTTTTCCAAATTCTTGGGACACTCCAGAACCCTGCGTGCGTTCCGTCTTGCACTGGCCGCGCCAGCGCTGGTGCTCACCCTCGCCAGCGCCCAGGCCGGCACCGCCACCCCGGCGGCTGCCGCCCCGGCCGCCCCGACCTCCAACTGGGTTAGCTTCACCATCGGTGGCGCCTTCGTCAGTGGTGATGATGCCGGCATGATGCGCCGGACCCAGACCAATGGCGACTTCTACGGGGGCATCGAATCGATGCAATTCTCGCAGGCGCTGGACAACACCACGACGTTGACGCTTGACGGCCATGCCCTGCCGGGTCTGGAAGATTACGAAATCAATGTCGACCTGACCAAGGCAGACGTGGGTTACGTCAAGGCCGGCTGGAAGCAATACCGCACCTGGTATGATGCCAGCGGCGGCTGGCTGGCGGCGGCGCCAACCCAGTGGCGGCAACCGTTTGACGACGAGCGCACCTTGGATCGCGGCGAAGCTTACTTGGAAGCCGGCCTGCGCATGGAAAACCTGCCGGAAGTGACCTTCCGCTACAGCCATGCCTACCGCAACGGAGATAAAGACTCCAGCTGTTGGGGCGATGTGGTGGTCGGCAGCGGCGTCACCCAATACAAACTGGTCCCCGCGCTTTGGAACATCGACGAAACCACCGATCTCTTCGAGTTGGATGTCGAGCACACCCTGGGCAACACCGACCTCGGCCTCGGCCTCGTCTATGAGCACGTGAACCTCGACAACAGCCGCTACACCCCGCGCGGTCTGAACCAGGTGACACTCAAAGATTCCAACGAAATGGATCTGTTCGCCAGCAACATCCACAGCGTGACCCGCTTCAGTGAGGATGCCTGGCTGTCGTTTGCCGCCGCTTACAATACCATGGACACCGACATCGACGGTGGCACCCGCAGCTATGCGTACGGCGTGGGCCAACTCCCGGGTTCCCGCGACTACAGCTATGACAAGATGGTCGGTGGCAGCAACGTCCAACAGGTCATCACCAACCTCAACTTCATGTGGGTGCCGATGGCGGATCTGACCGTCACCCCGTCCCTGCGCTATGAATATGAGAGCACCGACACCATCAGCCAGTTCCGGGCCTATAATTCCACTTCCTGGCTTGGCTTGCAACAACTCGGGGCATCCACCGACAAGGACGCCCTCACCGGTGCTCTTGACCTGCGCTACAACGGCATCGACAACGTCGTGCTCTACGCCAAAGGCCAATGGGGCCAGGAAAACGAGGACATCTTCCGGCAGGATATCGAGCTGCCTGGCGAATTCCTCGCCACCGATGTGACCATCGACGAGCAGGAGTATGTGCTGGGAGCCAACTGGTACGCCATGAGCCACCTGAGCTTCGGCCTCCAAGGGTTCTACAGTGAGCGCGACCAAGCCCTCGACCACTACGAAAGCAACCAGAGCGAAGTGACGGCTGCCGACCCGGGTGGTGCCAACAACCTGCGCCCGATCATGACGGAGCACGACGTGCAGACCTCCGACGTCAACTTCCGCATGACCTGGCGTCCGCTCGGCAACCTGTCGCTGATCACGCGCTATGATTATCGCAACACCGAGTTCGACAACCAAGGCATCAGCTGGACGGCACCTAGCCTTCCCACCATCTTCGCCATGGTTGAGAGCGGCACTGTCACTTCGCGAATCCTGAGCGAGAGTGTGACGTGGAGCCCGATGGCACGCATGTATGTGCAGGGCACTGCCAGTTGGGTCAGTTCGGAAACTGAAACCCCGTGTTCGGCAACCACTCCGGACTCCGACAATGACTACCTGACCGCCACGCTGGCGGTCGGCTATGCCATCGACGACCGGACCGACATCACCGCCAGCTACAGCTACTACGGTGCTAACAACTACAATCAGGTCACTTCGTCGCCTGCTTCCCTCGGTTACGGCCTCGAAACCCAGGAGAGCGTCGCCAGCGTGACGCTCAACCGGGTGCTCACCGAGAACATGGTGTGGAACCTGCGTTATGCCTACATTGACAGCAACACGACTTCCTCGGATCAGAGTGGCGGCTTCGATGATTTCACCGCGCACATGGTATCCACCGGCTTGCAAATCCGCTTCTGATGTGGTAGACCGGACCGACGTTTGAATTCACCAACCCCAACGACACGACCATGAACTGGAAATTACAAGCCTCCATGTGCTCCCTCGCCCTGCTGATTGCCGCCCCCGCGGCCTTTGGTGATGCGGCGGAAGTTTACGCCAAGAATTGCGCCTCCTGCCACGGCAAGGACGGCACCGGCAGCGGCACCATGGGCAAGAAGCTGAAAGTGAAGGATTACACCGACGCCAAGGCTCAAGCCACCTTCACCGATGCCGAAGCCCTCAAGGTGATCCTTGAAGGCAAGGACAAGATGAAGGGCTACAAGGACAAAATCACCGCCGAGGAAGCGGCGGAACAAGTGAAATACGTCCGCGCCTTCAAGAAGTAACCAGAGTGGCGGCTCCCAGCCGCCAGCCAATTTAGGCGGGGTCTCGGCAACGAGGCCCCGCCTTTTGCATCCCCCCAAAAACAATCGTTGCGTCACCGCGCCCGAGTGTGACAAAACCCCTGCGCGACCCACCCCAACCCTTCTACCGAGCCCTCCCCCATGAGCGAAGAATCCATTTCCCCCACCTCCACTCCGCTGCCCACCCGCCTCAGCCGCCTGCGCAACTGGCTCAGTCTGGCCGGGCTGGTGCTGGCGATGTCGGCGTTTTTTGCGTTCATCCTGTTGTTTTCGGTGGACCTGTTTGCGACCCACGCCAACCCCTACATGGGCATTCTCGCCTACGTGGTGGCACCCACCTTCCTGTTGGCGGGTCTGGCCATGGTGCTGGTGGGCTACATTCTGGAAACCCGCCGCATCCCCAAAGGCCATCCCGAAGTGGCTTCCAAGTTCGTCCTGCACATCAACCTGGCACGCCAACGCGACCGCCGCTTGCTGGTTGGGTTTGTTGGAGGCAGTTTGGGGTTCCTGTTTCTAACTGCGCTGGGCAGTTACCAAACCTATCACATGACCGAGACCAATTCGTTTTGCGGCGAGGTCTGCCACACCGCGATGGAGCCGCAATTCAAGGCCTATCAACACTCCGCCCACGCCAGGGTCGCCTGCGTCGCCTGCCATGTGGGCCCCGGTGCCGGCGCCTACATCCGCACCAAGGTCAGCGGCATGCGCCAGCTCTATCATACGATTCTGGGTGACTTCAACCGGCCGATCCAGCTCCACAACGTCAACCAGCGGCCGGCGCAAGAGACCTGCCAATCGTGCCACTGGTCGCAAAAGCACACCGGCGACCTGCAGAAGACCTACCGGCATTTCCTCTCCGACGAGACCAACACGCCCTTCACGGTGCAGATGGTGCTCAAGGTGGGCGGCAGCGATCCGGTGCATGGCCCGGTGGAAGGGATTCACTCGCACATGAATGTATCCAACAAGATCGAATTCATTGCCACGGATGATGCCCGGCTCAACATTCCGTGGGTGCGGGTAACCGATGCCAACGGCAAAGTCACCGAATACCGCAGCGAGGAGTTCAAGGATGATATTGCCAAGCATCCGATCCGCACCATGGATTGCATGGATTGCCACAATCGGCCGTCCCACAAGTACCTCACGCCCAACGCCGCGGTCGATCAGTCGCTGGCATTCGGCCGCATCGACCCGGCCATGCCGTGGGCCAAAGCCAAGGCGGTCAAGGCGCTGGTCCAGCCCTACGCCACCCGCGAGGAGGCCAATGCGAAGATCGAGAGTTTTCTGCGCGCCGAGTACCCGGATGACAAGCGGGTCGACGCGCTGGTCAGCGAGACCAAGGCGATCTACAAGGCGAACTTTTTCCCCGAGATGAAAGTGGACTGGCGGATTCACCCCGACCACATTGGCCACAAGGATTCCAATGGCTGCTTCCGCTGCCACGATGGCAAACACCTCGCCTCCGACGGCAAGAGTGCCATCAAGGGCAGTGATTGCAACGCCTGCCACATCATTGTGGCCCAAGGCTCCGGCAAGGATCTCGAGAAGGTCAATCCGAAGGGTGTGCCGTTTTTCCACATCGATTCGGAAAATACCGACCCGACCTGCAACGAGTGCCACAACGGCCAAGCCCAGGAATAGCCGATACCTCAATCCCTGCTCGTTTTTTGCTCCGGAGTTGACTCGCCGGCCCTCCGCGGCGAGCCTTCCCACTGCCCACCGCCACCGTCCACTTCCACCGCCCATGAAATTATCATCTCTTTGTCTGGGATTTCTCATCGTGTCTGCCATCGCCTGCAAGCAAGATCGGGAAATCAAGGTTTACCGCGTCGCCAAGGACGCCGCCCCCGCCGCCTCCGCCGAGGCCACTCCGGCTGCCGACCCCCATGCCGGGGTGCCCGGCATGCCCCCCGGCGCGGCCGGTGCGGATCCCCACGCCGGTCTCAGCGCGGAGCAACTTGCCGCCGCAGGGGCTGGCATGGCTGCCGGCCCGCAAGTCACCGACACCCCGCCAGCTCATTGGAAAAAGCAGCCGCCCTCGGCCATGCTGCTGATGAAGTACAAGACCGAAGGCGAGGGCGGTGCCACGGTCGAGATGACCTTCTCCACCCTCCGCCGCGCACCCGGCGGACTGCTGGCCAACATCAACCGCTGGCGCGGCCAACTCGAACAGGATCCCATCGATGAGGCGGCGCTAAAACAAACCTCCCAGTCCGTCAAAACCGCCTTCGGCGATGCGCTGTTGGTGGAAATCGAGGGCCTCGCCCCCAACGGCGATGCCACCAAGGATGGCCGGCTCATCGGGGCCATTGCCGAACAAGGTGAGAGCGCCTGGTTCTTCAAAATGCGCGGCAATGCCGCCCTCACCGCCACCGAGAAGACCAACTTCATCCAGTGGATGCAATCGGTGAAACCCGCCGCCGCGGATGCTCCTGCCGCCGGGGCCCCACCCGCCCCGGCACCCGCCGCCGGGGCCCCACCCGCCCCGGCCGCCGCCGGGGATGGCAGCCTCACCTGGCAGGTGCCGGCCGGTTGGGTGCTGGCGCCACCGGCCAGTTCCCGCTATGCCACCTTCACGGTCGCCGGGGCCGACGGCAGCAAGGCGGAGCTGGCCATCAGCCACTTTGCGGGGGATGTCGGCGGCGATCTGGCCAACGTCAACCGCTGGCGCCAACAAGTCGACCTGCCGCCGCTGGACGCCGCCGCCCTCCCGCCCTCGATCAGCAAACTCACCGCAGGCCCCAAGACCCTCTCGCTCATCGACGTCACCGGTGCCAAAGCCCGCTGCGCCGCCGGTTGGACCCGCCACGGCGGTGACACCTGGTTTTTCAAATTCAGCGGACCGGAGGCCTTGATAGGCGCGGAGAAGGCCAAGTTCACCGCCTTTCTCGAGTCGGTCCGTTTCACCCAACCTGAATGATGACAGCCCTCCACCGTTTGTTAGGAGCCATTTCCTCGTTGCGTCTCACCGTGATTTGCCTTGCGGCGGCCTTTGTGCTGGTGCTCGCCGGCACCTTGGCGCAAGTCCAATACGGCCTGTTTTTCATCCAGGAACAATACTTCCAAAGCTGGTTTGTGTGGTGGTCTTACACCCCCACGAGCTTTCGCCTTCCGGTGTTTCCCGGCGGCCACTTGGTCGGTGCGGTGTTGCTGGTGAATTTGATCGCCGCCCATATCCGCCGCTTCTCGTGGAGCTGGCGCAAACTCGGCATCCAACTTATCCACCTCGGCCTCATCATCATGCTCGCCGGCGGCCTGGCCACCGATTTATTCTCGGTGTCGAGCTACATGCGCCTCAAGGAAGGGCAAACCAAAAACTACTCGGAAGACGACAGCCGCACCGAACTGGCGCTGACTGAACTGACTGGCGCGGAGGCCGACCCGGTCATCGCCATCCCGGGCGAAGTGCTGGCCAAGTGCGGCGCCATCAGCCATGAGGCGCTGCCCTTCAAAGTCGTCGTCAAGGGGTTCTACCGCAACTCCGACTTGCAGATGCTCGGCCAGGAGGGCGGCCCCACCCTCGCCGCCGCCGCCAACGGTGCCGGCGCGCAAATCGCGCTCAAGGCCATGGCCCGCGCCACCGAGATGAACCAGCACGACACGGCCAGCGCCGTGGTGGAAATCATCCCCGCCAAGGACGGCAAGTCACTGGGCACCTGGCTGGTGTCCGTGGCCATGTCCCAACCCCAGGACCTCGAGGTCGATGGCCGCCATTGGAGCTTGGAACTGCGCCCCGCCCGTTACTACAAATCCTATAGTTTGTCGCTGCTCGACTTCACCCATGAAACCTACCCCGGCACCCAGATCCCGAAAGACTTCTCGAGCAAGGTGACGCTGGCCGACCCCGTACACAACGAAAACCGCCAGGTCCAGATCTACATGAATCACCCGCTGCGCTACCAGGGCGATACCTACTACCAATCCGGCTTCGAACCCGATAACAGCGGCACCGTGCTCCAAGTGGTGCGCAACCCCAGCTATCAAGCGCCCTACATCGCCTGTGTGATCGTGTCCCTCGGCCTGCTGCTCCAATTCACCTATCACCTCATCGGCTTCGCCCGCCGTGCCAAATCCGCCACCGCGCCATGAACCGCTTCATCCCCTATCTCGTTCTGCTCATCGCCGGACTCTGGCTCGGCTCGTCGTGGCGCGATCCCAAACCCAGCCCCAGTGACTTCGACCTCGGCAGCTTCAGCCGCCTGCCGGTGTTGGCCGGCGGCCGCATCAAGCCGCTCGATACCGTCGCCCGCAACTCGCTGCTCATCCTGCGCGGCAAGCAGACCCTGCGCCTCGCCAACGGCGACAAAATGACGGCCTCGCGCTGGCTGGCCGAGGTGTTGTTCAATGCGCCGGTGGCCGACACCTATCCGGTATTTGCCATCGCCAACCAGGAAGTCCTCGGCATGTTCGGCTGGCCCCAAGCCGACAAGAAATACTGCAGCTTCGCCGAACTCCACCCGTATCTGGCCAAAATCGACGAGGAGGGCAGCCGCGCCGCGGACGCCACTGCCAAGGAGCGCACTCCATTCCAAACCTCGATCTACAACTTGCGCAATTCGCTGTTACTCTATCAGCGCCTCAAGGACAGCATCCATCCGGAGAAATCCACCGGCTTCGCCGCCGAGATCAACACCTACGCCGCCGCCAAGGCCGCCGCCAAGCAAAACACCCCCCCGCCTGACAAGGACCAACTCGCCTTGCTGCGCGCCGCCGAAACCCGCTACCAAGGCCAAGCCGAGGCGGCGTCCATGCTCACCGTGCCGCCCCCGGCAGGCGGCCAACCCGGCGACTGGCTCGCCACCGGTGGCGCCCTGCTGCGGGTGGATTCCCCGCAGGCGATCCCCGCGGCCCTCACTGCCTATGCCAAACTCAGCGACGCCTTCCGCGCCGGTGACCATGCCGGCTTCACCCAGGCGGCCACCGCCTACGCCGACTCGCTGCAACGTGAGCATCCCGATTGGACCGGGCGTTCCTCCTTCGAACTGCGCTTCAACCAGATGGAGCCTTTCTATCAGAGCACGGTGTTGTATGTCGGCGCCTTCCTGTTAGCCTGCGGCTCGTGGCTGGCATGCCCCAAAGGCTTGCGCCAGACCGCCTTCCTGTTGCTGCTGCTGGCGCTGGTCGTCCACTCCTTCGGCATGTTCGCGCGCATGTATCTGCAAGGCCGCCCGCCGGTCACCAATCTCTACTCGTCGGCCATCTTCGTCGGCTGGGGCGCGGTCGTGCTCGGCCTGGTGCTCGAGCGACTGTTCCGCGACGGCATCGGCGCGGCCTGCGCCGGCATGGTCGGCTTCATCACCCTGATCATCGCCCACCACCTCGGCTCCAACGGCGACACCCTCGAAATGATGCAAGCCGTGCTCGATAGCAACATCTGGCTGGCCACCCACGTGGTGATCATCACCGCCGGCTATTCCGCCATGTTCCTGGCGGGCATGCTGGCGGTGGCTTACGTCGTGCTCGGCGTGTTGACCCGCCGGCTCACTCGCGACACCGCACAAACCCTCACCCGCATGGTCTATGGCGTGGTGTGTTTCGCCACCCTCTTCAGCTTCGTCGGCACCGTGCTCGGCGGCATCTGGGCCGACCAATCATGGGGCCGCTTCTGGGGTTGGGATCCCAAGGAAAATGGCGCGCTGCTCATCGTCTTGTGGTGCGGCATGATCCTGCACGCCCGCTGGGGTGGCTTCATCCGCCAGCGCGGCCTGATGGCCATGGCCATCGGCGGCAATGCCATCACCGCGTTCTCCTGGTTCGGCGTCAACATGTTAGGCGTGGGCTTGCATTCCTATGGCTTCATGGACAAGGCGTTCCCTTGGCTGGTGGCCTTTGGCATCGCCCAAGCCCTGCTCATTTTGCTCAGCCGCCTGCCCGCCTCGAAATGGGGCAGCTTCCGCAACGCCGCGCGCCGCGACCTCACCGCCGCCGGCTTCACCCCGCCCGCATCGGCCCCATCAGTCCCATCGGTCCCATAAGTCCCATCGGTCCAGCCCCCATCCGCTTCGATGAGTTCATGGCGCGGGCGCTGTATGACCCGCACGCCGGCTACTACGCGAGTCGTATTGCCGGCATCGGCCGCCGCGGCGACTTCACCACCGCCCCGATGCTCTCGGCCGCCCCGGCCCGCGCCATCGCCGCGTGGGCGGCGCGCGCGCTGCGCGAGGCGGCATGCCGGGATCTGATAGAAATCGGGCCGGGCGAGGGCACGCTGGCCGCCGCCGTGTTGTCCCAGCTGCCGTGGCGGCTCCGCTGGCAAACCCGCCTGCACCTGGTGGAGACCTCGCCGCTGCTCACCGCGCTGCAACAAAAGCGTCTCGGCCGGCGCGCCCGCTGGCATCGCACCATGCCCGACGCACTCGCCGCCTGTGGCGGGCGCGCGGTGGTTTTTTCCAACGAATTGGCGGACGCCTTTCCCGTTAGGCGCTTTCAACTCACCGCCGCCGGCTGGCGCGAACTGGCCGTGGTGATTGCCGCCGGCCAGCGCGCCCACGAATGCCTGCTGCCGCCCGCGCCGCTGCCGCCGTCCTCATCCTTCGACCACCCCCACCCCAGCGGCCAATGGATCGAAGTCCACGACTCGTACCGCGCCTGGCTCGCAACCTGGCTGCCCGCCTGGCAGGCCGGGCGCTTGCTCACCATCGACTACGGAGCCAGCGCCGCCGCCCTCTATCACCGCCGCCCGCATGGCACCCTGCGCGCTTATCGGTTCCAACAGCGGCTCGAAGGGCCCGCCATCTATGACCACCCGGGCCAACAGGACCTCACCGCCGACGTCAATTTCACCGACCTAACCGCTTGGTCGGCGCCGTGGGCCACCACCGCCAGCCTGCTGCCCCTGGGTGAATTCCTCCACAGTTGTGCCGATCGCGCCAATCCGGCCGATCACGCCCTGTGCGATCCCCACGGTGCCGGCGGCGCCTTCCTGGTGCTCGACCAACAGCGCGCGGCAGCCCCCTGAGGGCCCCGTAACTGCGCGTATCCTCCGCAACACCCCGCGCCGCTTGCTCCAGGGTTGTTTCAACGCGACATCCCCGAAAAAACCGTATTTTATCGTGGATTGTGCGATTGGGCCAGAGGCCGCTTTGCCAGGCAACCCACCCAGCCATTGTCCGCCATGAGATGTTTCCAGATGCCGCCGCAAGTGTTTCGCGTTGTCCTGCTGATCTTTGCGATTGGGGTTAGCTATCTTGTGGCGCGCACCCTGCTGACCCCTGCCTCATTCCATGAGTATGGCTTCTATCGAGGGGCGGCCTTGGCGGAACACACCACCCGGCATGAACCGGTCTTTGCCGGCAAGCTGGCTTGCGGCGTGCGCCACCCCGACGTGCTCAAGACCTTGGCCAAGGGCGGCCATAAAAACCTCTCCTGCGAAGCCTGTCACGGCGTGGTCAGCCCGCAACACCTGACGGATCCAACCAGCAACATGGACAAACCCAGCGGGGCGATTTGCCTGCGCTGCCACGAGGCCAGTCCGTCGCGGCCGGCGGGGTTCCGCCAAATCGTTGTCAAAGACCATTACGCGGAAAAGTGCATCGAGTGCCATCTCCCCCATGAACCCAACGAAGTCCCATGAATGATTCAATTCCACGCCGACGCATGGTGGCCACCGTCGGCGGCGTGCTCGCCGGCCTGCTGGCGCTGCCGGCGGCTCGCGCGCTCAAGAAAAAATTCAGCACTTCGCCGGCGCCGAGTGGTTACGACGCGAGCAAACACAAATGGCTGATGTGCCTCGATGTGGACAAGTGCATCGGCTGCGGCCTGTGCGCCGATGCCTGCAAAACCGAAAACCATGTCCCCGAGGCCAGCCATTTCTTCCGCACCTGGATCGAGCGCTACATCATCAAGAAACCCGCGCCAGCCACCGCCGCCGCGCGCGGCGAAGTGCTGGTGGATTCCCCCAACGGCGGACGCGGCGGCTTCCCGCCCGCCCTGGTGCCGCGCGCCGACATCCTCAAATCGTTCTTCGTCCCGAAACTCTGCAACCTGTGCGAGGCGTCGCCGTGCACCCAGGTCTGCCCGGTGGGCGCCACCTTCGACACTCCCGACGGCGCGGTGCTCGTCGACCCCTCCTACTGCATCGGATGCGGGTTTTGCATCCAGGCCTGCCCGTACGGTTGCCGCTTCCTGAGTCCGGTGACCAGAACCGCGGAAAAATGCACCCTGTGCTATCATCGCATCACCCGCGGCCTGTTGCCGGCGTGCGTCGAGGTCTGCCCGACCCAGGCGCGGGTCTTCGGCGACTTGAAAAACCCGCTCGCCGACGACCCGCTGCAGGCGTTTGTGCAGGAAAACAAGGTCAACACGCTCAAACCGCATCTGGGCACCAATCCGCGGGTGCTCTATGCCAACCTGGACAAGGAAGTCCGCTAATATGTCCCTGCAACTCACCGCCATCCTCGCCGAGGTCGCCCCGCACTTCGACGGCTATGTTTACCCCAATGAATCCGGCAGCCATCCGTTGTGGGGGGTGCTGATCGTGCTCTATCCGTATATCACCGGCCTGGTGGCTGGCGCGTTCATCATGGCGTCGCTGGTGCGGGTGTTCCGCGTCAAGGCGCTGGAACCGGTCTATCGGCTATCCCTGCTCACGGCACTGGCGTTCCTGCTGTGCGCCACCCTGCCGCTGCTGCTGCATCTGGGCCACCCGGAACGCTCCTATCAGATCATGATCACCCCGCACCTCACCTCGCCGATGGCCATCTTCGGCTTCGTCTATGCCTGGTATCTGATGGCCGTGTTGTTGCTGGAATTGTGGTTCGATTACCGCGGCGATTTGGTCAACTGGGGCCGGACCGAACCGGGGCTGCGCGGATTCATTTACCGCCTGCTCACCGTCGGCGTCTCCGATGTGTCACCCGCCGCCATCGCGCTGGATCACAAGCTGAGCTGGATCATTTCCATCCTCGGCATTCCCTCCGCGTTTCTGCTCCACGGTTATGTCGGATTCATCTTCGGCTCGATCAAGGCCAACCCGTGGTGGGGCAATGCCATCATGCCGATCATTTTCATTTTGTCGGCGATGGTCTCGGGCATTGCGCTGTGTGTCTTCGTATACATGGTGTTGAGTTGGCGGCGGCGGCGCGCGCTCGACATGCGTTGTTTGGACGTCATGGGCATGTATCTGTTTTATGCGCTGGTCATCGACGCCGCCATCGAGGCCCTCGACTGGATCCACCGCGCCTATTCCGCCGAGGAAGGCTTCCACGTGATGGAATACATGGCCCAACAGCGCTTGTTCTACACCTTGAGCATCGGCCAACTCCTGATGGGCACCCTCATCCCGCTGCTAACCTTGGGCTCGCTCCAGGTCGCGCGTAAATTCGTCTCCGACGCCATCCGCACGCGGCTGTATTTCACCTGCGCCATCTTCGTCCTGCTCGGCGTGCTGGCGATGCGCTGGAATGTGGTGATGGGCGGCCAGTTCTTCTCCAAGAGCCTGCGCGGCGTGATGAGCTACAAACTCGAATTCGCCGGCGCCGAGGGCTGGTTCCTCGGCCTCATGCTGCTGAGTTTGCCCTTCATCATTCTCACCGTGCTGATCAAATTGTTCCTGTCACAAAGCCTGCTCACCAGCGGCCACGTGCCCCATCGGCCCGACCCCACCTGAACGGCCCCCCGACTCTGGCCCACGCCACCCCGGCCGCCGCGCAACCCGTAATAAAATAACTTTTTTTTGTTGTGCAAGACCCGGAAACCCCCCACCATTCCCTATGACGATGGTGGCATCGAGTGATGCTGGCCGGAGTTGCCTGATTCACAACCAACCATACCCAATCATGAAGACCATGAAGAAATTGTGCCTTGTTACGGCGGCCGCCTTTGTTGCCGCAGCCCTCAGTGCCAGCGCGGAAGATGGCAGTGCCATCTACGCCAAGGAATGTGCCAAGTGCCACGGTGCCGACGGCAAAGGCCAAACCACCATGGGCAAGAAGCTCAAGTGCAAGGACCTCACTGTCGAAGCCGCGAAACTCGGCGAAGCGAAGATCGCCGCCGCCATCAAGGACGGCGTCAAGGAAGGCGATAAAGTGGTCATGAAGCCGACCAAAGACATCAGCGAGGCCGATGCCAAGGCCGTCGCCAAGTACGTCCTGACCCTGAAGTAATCGTCTAACTGCTTGATTCACGGGCCGGCGCGGCCATGGGCAACGCCCAGCGCCGCCGCCGGCAACCGTGAGAACTGATCCGACCGGGAGGCGCAAGTGGGACCAGGCATGAATGAATCCCAGCAGCCGAACCAACCGGCGGAACTCGCCGAAAGCCTGGCCGCTCTGGAGCAACGCCTCGCCAGGGTCGAGTTGATGCTCGGCTTGGCGCCGGTCCCGCAACGCGAACCGGGCCCCGCAGAGAACCCGCCACCTGTTAGGGACGCCCTGGCAGCCGTCGGCGAACTTGAGGTGGCGGTCGGGCAGAACCTGTTCGCCAATATCGGCATCGGGGTGTTGGCCATCGGCGGGGCCTTGGTGCTATCGTTGCCATGGCACGGCTGGCCGGCATTGCTGCCGGCAATGGCAGGCTGGCTTCTGGCGGGCGGCTTGTTCGGGTTGGCGCGAGCGTTGCACCAGGCGCTGCCGGCGATCGGCAAGCAGTGCCGCGGCATCGCCATGGCGCTGTTGTTTTTCGCCACCCTGCGCTTGTGTTACTTCGGCGCGCCATCGATGTTAGACCCGGCCGCGCTGCCCGCCGCGGCGTGCCTGGCCCTCGCGGTGGCCGTCAATCTGGGCATCGGGTGGTGGCGCAGGTCGGTGGTGTTAACCGGCCTGGCGATGCTCACCGGCTATGCCGCCGCGTTGGCGGTGGGCACGCCGGGGTTTGTCTTCGGCATGGTGACGGTGCTCTCGGTGGTGGCGGCGGTGGCGCTGCGCCGGCGCGACTGGCC
Source organism: Akkermansiaceae bacterium (assembly GCA_903934285.1). GTDB lineage: Bacteria > Verrucomicrobiota > Verrucomicrobiia > Verrucomicrobiales > Akkermansiaceae > Luteolibacter. The sequence continues at coordinate 23,183 of CAIZNN010000066.1, forward strand.
GTGGCTGGTGGTGTTTGCCACCCCCTGCGGGTTGCTGACCTATCTGCTCTGGGCGCTCGGCAATCCGGTGCTCGGCCACCCGCTGGCAGTGGTCAGCGGGCCGCTTGCGGGCGTGTGGCTGCTGCTGGTGTGGATGGCTGGCCACGGGCTGGCCATGGCCGGCCGGCGCGACCGCGCCAGCGAGGGGGCGGTGGCACAAGTGGGAGCGGTGCTGAATTGTGGCGGCTATTTCCTGGTGCTGCTGCATACCTTGATCCGCTACGGCGACGCGTTCTTCGCCGTCAACGTCGCGGCCGCGTTGGTTTTGTTAGGACTGGCGGTGCTGTTCTGGGTGCGCGAGGGCAGCCGCTTCGCCACCTTTGTGTATGCCATGACCGGATACGCCGCGTTGAACATGGCGTTGATCAAGGCCACTGCAGTGCCGGAGCTCTTTGTGTGGTTGTCGGCGCAGAGCCTGCTGGTGGTGACCACCGCGATTTGGTTCCGCTCGCGCTTCATCATCGTCGCGAATTTCCTGATCTATCTGGTGGTGGTCGGCTGTTACATGGTGCTGGTAAAGCAGGAAAGCGGCCTGGCCCTGGTGTTAGGCGTGGTGGCCCTGACGAGCTCGCGCATTCTCAAGTGGCAAAAGGACCGCCTCGAGTTGCAGACCGAGATGATGCGCAACGCCTACCTCACCTGCGCCTTTGTCGTCCTGCCGTATGCCTTCTATCATATCGTGCCGCAGGCGTGGGTGGCCGTGTCGTGGGTCGGCATCGGTTTGTTCTATTACGGGATGAACCTGCTCACCGGCGCCCGCAAGTACCGCTGGATGGGGCATAACACCTTGTTGCTGACGGTCGTTTACATCCTGCTCATGAGCATCGGCAAACTCGAGGGCACCCAGCGCATCATCTCGTTTTTGGTGCTCGGCACAGTCTTGTTAGTGGTGTCGCTCGCATTCTCCCTGGTGCGCGCCCGCCACCACCGCGGCGAGCCCCCCGCCGCCGCCCCGCACGACGGCGCGCCGCGCGGCAAGTAGCGGCGGTGTGCCAGGCGTCTTCAAAACGGTGCGTCGGCGCTCCAGGAGTCGGCGTTGCCGACGTCCCATTCCTCGACCAGCTCGGGCGGGAAATCGCCGAGGAAGCGCGACGGGCTGCACATCACATCGCCGGAGTAGGACTTGGGGTTGGTCATCGGATAGGTGAGATAGAGCGAGTCTTTGGCGCGGGTGATGGCGACGTAAAACAGGCGGCGCTCCTCCTCCAACATCGGCTGGTCGTCGGCCTCGAGGATGCGGCCGTTGGGAAACTGCCCGTCCACCAGCCAGATCAGGAACACCACCTTCCATTCCAAACCCTTGGCCTGGTGGATCGAGGACAGCGTCACCTTGTCCTCGTCGGCGCCGGCGGCGTCCGCGCCGGGCTGGCCATCGACGGACCCCATCAATGACAACTGGGAGAGGAATTCGACGATATCTTCAAAGCCCTGGCCATATTGGGAGAGTTGTTCCAAATCGTTGCGACGGCTCTCGTAGTTTTCAAAGCTGGCTTCGCCGTACTCGTTATAGACGCCCTCCAGCACGCTGAAAATCATCGCGTCGGGTTTGGCCGGGAAGCCATTGGGCGCCAGTTCGTCGAGGGTATAACACAACTGTTGCCAATGTTTGAGGGCCTTTTTGGGCACCTTTTTGAAGTTGAGCATGACCTCGGAGAACTTCACCGGCAAGTCGTCCTGTTTGGCCCAGCCGGTGTCGAGCCATTCGCGCCAGAGTTTGTCAGCGGCCACCGGGCCGCAACCCGGCAACAACAACACCATGCGCAAGAAACTTTCCTCATCGCGGCGGTTGACCACAAAGCGCAGAAACGCCGACACGTCCTTGATGTGCGCCTGCTCGAAAAACCGCAGGCCGCTGGTCAGCACAAAGGGAATCCCGCGCACGGTGAGCTCCATCTGGATTTCCAGACTGTGGAAATGCGCCCGGTAGAGCACCGCCATTTCGTTGAGCGCTATCCCCTCGTCGTGCAACTCCATCATCCGCTGCACCACAAACCCGGCCTGCGTCCGCGGCTCGGGCAGGGCCACCAGCGCGGGTTTGGCGCCCGCCGCTGCGCGCGACGAGCGCAGGTCCTTTTCGAAGCGGCCCTGGTTGGCGCGGATCGCCGCGTTCGACAAGTCCAACAACTCCGGCACGCTGCGGTAATTCGTGTCAATCGTGAACACCTGCGAGCCGGCATAGCGCTTGGGAAAGCCCAGAATGTGCGCCATGTCCGCCCCGCGCCAGGAGTAGATCGATTGGGCGTCGTCGCCGACCGCCATCAGGCTGTTAGAATCGCCTGCCAACAGATCGATCATGCGGCCCTGCACCAGGTTGGTGTCCTGGTATTCATCCACCAGGATGTGGCCGAAGCGTTTTTGATAGATCTGCAGCACCTCCGGGCGCTGCTCAAACAGGCGCACCGTGAGCACCAGCAGGTCATCGAAATCCAACGAATTGGTGGCGTGTTTTTTTTCGATATAGCCGAGCCGGACCTGTTCGATTTGGTCGAGCCAATCGTAGAACCGCTCATAACTGCCGGCGATGATCTGCGCCAGACTCGAGCCGCTGTTTTCCATCAGGCTGAAAATGGACGCCAGCACATCCGCCTTGGGAAAGCGCCGCTCCTTGGTGTCGATGTCGCAACCGGCGATGATCTTGGCGAGCATTGATTTCTGGTCGTCGCGGTCGAGGATGGAAAACGCGCGGGTAAACCCGAGCTCCTCGGCGTGGCGGCGCAGGATGCGGCTGCCGATGGAGTGGAAGGTGCCGGCCCACAAGTCCGAGGTGTCGCGGGCGATGAGGTCGCGCACCCGGCCGACCATCTCGCGGGCCGCCTTGTTGGTGAAGGTGAGCAACAGGATTTGGCGCGGTTCCACGCCGTGATCCAGCAGCCAGGCCACGCGGTAGGTCAAGGTGCGGGTTTTGCCCGAGCCGGCACCTGCGATGACCAAGGCCTTGCCCGGCGGCGAGCTTACCGCCTGATATTGCGCGGCATTGAGCGCGGCCACGTAATCGATGCCGGAATGGGCGGCAAGCGGGCGATGAAGGGTGTATTGGCGGGCCATGGGCGGCGCGAGTGTGCCACGGGTTGGCGCTTCGATCAATCCGGCATTGTCTCTTCCATCGCGTCGGCTTCCGCAATCGGGATTTCCGCGTCCACCCGCCGGCTGAAGGCGACAAAGCGGTCCAATTCCCGCCGCACCACCGGCAACAGGAAATACACCCCGATCAGATTGGGAATACTCATGGCAAACAACGAGGCGTCCGAAAAGTCGGTGGCGTTGCCCATCGAGGCCGACGAGCCGACGACCACGATCAGGCAGAAAATCACCTTGTAGGACCATGCCACCAGCGCCCGCTTGCCGAACAAGTACTGCCACGCCTGCATCCCGTAGTAGCTCCAGGTGATCAGCGTGGAGAACGCGAACAGAAACACGCACGCAAACAGCACGTATTTAAATGCTGAATTGACCGTCTCAAACGACAGCGAGGTCATCTGAATGCCAAACTTGGTGCCATCCCCGACCACCTGCCCCAAGACAAAGGCATGATCGTGAATGGTGAAATTGCCGCTCGCCCCATCAAAGCGCATCGTCACCACCAGCACCAAGGCGGTCATCGTGCAAATCACCACCGTGTCGAGGAACGGCTCTAACAAGGCAACCACCCCTTCCGAAGCGGGCCGCCGGGTCTTGGCCGCCGCATGGGCGATGGGCGCCGAGCCGATGCCGGCCTCGTTGGAGAACGTCGCCCGCCGCATCCCCCAGATGAAGGCGGAGAGCAGGCCGCCGATGACCGCGGCGCGCGGTTGGAAGGCCTCGCGCACAATCCGTGCCAAGGCCGGCAGAATCTCAGGCGCATTGACCCCCAGCACGATCAAACAACTGCCCACATAGGTGACACACATCAGCGGCACCAATTTGTCGGTGACCCTGGCGATGCCCTGAATGCCGCCGATGATGACCAGCGCGGTCATAGCCGCCATGAACGAGCCGAACAGCCACTGCTTGTCATGAAAGAACGATGTTTCGCCCCCGGTGATGTTGACCAACTGGGCGGTGACTTGATTGACCTGAAACACGTTGCCGCCGCCAAAGGAGGCAAACACACACATCACCGCGAAAAAGCCCGCCAACGCCAGTCCCACCGGTTTCATGCCGCGTTCGGCAAACCCTTTGCGCAGGTAATACATCGCCCCGCCATGCACCCGGCCTTGGGCATCAAACTCGCGGTATTTCACCCCCAGCGTGCACTCCGCAAACTTGGTGGACATTCCCAAAAAGCCGCTCAGAAACAACCAGAAGGCCACCCCCGGTCCGCCGTTCTGGATCCCGATGGCCACCCCGGCGATGTTGCCCAAGCCCACCGTTCCCGAGACCGCCGCGCTCAAGGCTTGGAAATGACTCACCTCCCCCGGATCCCCGGGCAAGCTGTATTTGCCGCGCACCGTCCGCAGGGCCAAACCAAACGCCCGGATGTTGATGAACTTGAACGCCACCGTCAGCACCAGCCCGGCCGCCGCCAGCCAGAACACAACCAATTTGGCATTGTAGCCGCCGATGGGCACCTCATAAAAAATCGCATTCACAAATGGCGCCGTGATAATTCCGAACCAAGCATCGATCTTCTGATCCAGCGTCGGCTCGACCACCGCCGCTGGCGCCGCCGCTTGTGCTGCCTGCAGCGATGGATTGAACGCGACCAAGACCAGCAGACCGACCATGCCCAACACCAGCTTTCGTGAGAGGATTCGCACCATGTGGCGCGCAACCTGCCAAGCCACCGCCCCGCCCGCAAGGCACAAGATGAAAAAAATTCGAGGATTGCCAGCACGCGGGGTGGCATCCTAGGGTCCCCGGGCACAGCCCCGCGCGCTGCCGAGACGCGCGCTTGTTGCCGTGTTGCCGCCCCGCCCACCCCTCGCCCGCCCATGAGCCTGTTCCGCAAAAAGCCCATCGAAGTCATCGTCGCCAGCGCCTGCTCCACCGAAGCGTTCTACGACACCCCGACGCTGAAACGCTCGCTCAACGCATTCCAACTCGTCACGCTGGGCATCGGTGTGGTGATTGGGGCGGGCCTGTTCTCGCTCACCGGCAAGGTGGCGGCAGACAACGCCGGTCCCGGGGTGGTGTTGTCGTTCGTCGTCAGCGGCATCGCCTGTGCCTTCGCGGGCTTGTGTTACGCCGAGTTCGCCTCGGCGGTGCCGGTGGCCGGCAGCGCCTATTCGTATTCCTACGCCACCATGGGCGAACTGCTGGCGTGGATCATCGGTTGGGACTTGGTGATGGAATATGCCATCGGCGCGGCCACCGTGGCGGTGAGTTGGTCGGCCTACTTTGTGAAATTCTGCCATCAGATGAATGTGGACATGCCGCTGCAATTGGCGCTCTCGCCGTTCGACGCGGAGAAACTGGCCGACGGCACGGTGATCCACGGCATCGCCAACCTGCCGGCGGCGGCCATCGTGGTGCTGATGTCATTGTTGCTGATGCGCGGCACCAAGGAAAGCGCGCTGTTCAACACCATCATGGTCGCGGTGAAGCTCATGATCGTGCTGCTGGTCATCGGCATCGGCTGGGCCTACATCAACCCGGCCAATCACAGCCCGATGATCCCCGAACGCCTCTCCGAGGTGGTCAACGGCCATACAATCTATCACTTCGGCTGGCAGGGGGTGCTCACCGGCGCGGGCATGATTTTCTTCGCTTACATCGGCTTTGACGCGGTCTCCACCGCCGCCCAGGAGGCGAAAAACCCGCAGCGCGACCTGCCCATCGGCATTCTCGGCTCGTTGTTTATTTGCACCATCCTCTACATTTTGTTCTCGTGGGTCATCACCGGGCTGGCCAATTACACCGAATTTCGCGGGGTGGTCGACAAGCTGGCACCGGTGGCCACCGCGCTGAGCCACCTGCCCAAACAATTCCATTGGCTCCAACAACTCATCGTGCCGGCGATTCTGGCGGGGTTTTCCTCGGTGATCATGGTGCTGTTGTTAGGCCAGAGCCGGGTCTTCATCACCATGTCGCAGGACGGCCTGCTGCCGAAGTTTTTTTCCGACATTCATCCGACGCGCCACACGCCGTGGAAAAGCAACGCCCTGTTTGCGGTGGTGGTGGGTGTGGCGGTGGCCTTGCTGCCGGGCAATTTGTTTGGCGAGATGTGCAGCGTGGGCACCTTGCTGGCGTTTGTGCTGGTGTGCATCGGGGTGATCGTGTTGCGCCGCACCAACCCGGACCTGCCGCGCAAATTCCGCTGCCCGTGGGTGCCCGTGGTGCCGATCATCGGTGCGGTGCTGTGCTTGGGCATGATGGCGTTTCTATCGCCCGACACTTGGTTGCGCCTGTTCATCTGGATGGCGGCCGGCCTGATCATCTACTTCACCTACGGCCGCAAACGCAGCAACTTGGGCAACGGCCAGCCGTGAGCGGCTGCGCCGGCGCGGCCGCCTGCACGAAATTTGAGTTGCAAGTCAGTCCCGCAGGCTTATTCTCGGCTTGTTCACCAACACCAACACACACACACTCATGGGACCTATTGGCATGCCTGAAATGGTGATGATTTTTATAATCATCCTGCTGCTCTTCGGAGCCAAAAAATTACCGGAGCTGGCCCGTGGCGTCGGCAAGAGCATGGGTGAGTTCAAAAAAGCCCGCGATGACTTCGAGCGCGAAATCACCCAGGCCGAAACCGAAGTCAAAACCAAGAGCCCTGACATCAAGGAACCTGCTGGCAAAGAATCGCGGGAATCATGATCTCATGCACCTGCCCCGGTTCTTAGTTGATCCCACCCCCCCCTCCGCTGGAGCGCGGGCTTTAGCCCGCCCGTCTGTCAAGCCGTCCCCGGCCTTCTTCGCCGCGCTGGGCTGTGCCCTCGCCCTGCTCACCACCCCGGCCTGCGGCAAAAAACACGGCAGCCCGGCGTGGAATACCCCGCCACAAACCCCGCCGCCGCCTGCCGCCGCACCCGCACCCGCCGCCGCACCCGCCGCCGCACCCGCCGCCGCACCCGCCGCAGAGGCCGGCTCCCGCGGGCTGCGTTTCATCGCCTACAACGTCAATAATTGGCTGACCATGGACCGTGTCATCGAGCGCACGGAACTCAAGGGCCTAACCAAGCCAGCCACCGAAAAGCGCGCGGTGATCCAACTCCTGGCACGCCACGCCCCCGATGTGATCGGAATCTGCGAGATCGGCACGCGCCAGGACCTGACCGAAATTCAGCAGGCGCTCACAGCCAGCGGCGTGGTGTTGCCCCACGCCATTTACAGCGGCGGTGGCGACGAGGTGCGCCATCTCGGGTTGCTGTCGCGCTTTCCCATCACCGCCACCGCCACCCCGGCGGCGCTCGACTTCAAGCTCAACGGCACCAGCTACGCCATGAATCGCGGCATCCTGGATGCCACCATCCAGGCCCACGGCAAATCCTACCGCTGGCTCGGCGTGCATCTCAAATCCAAACGCGAGGTGGCCACAGGCGATCAGGATGCCATGCGCCTGTGTGAAGCCCGCCTGCTGCGCCAACATGTCGAGGCGATCCTCAAGGCCGAGCCCGGCGCCCGCCTGGTCGTCTACGGCGATTTCAACGACACCCGCGGCAGCGCCGCGCTCAAGACCATCACCGGCAACTACAACGATCCGACCTATCTGACCGCCATCCCCGCCCAAGACCAACAAGGCGAGCGCTGGACCCATTTCTGGGAACTCCACGATATCTACTCCCGCTTCGATTTCATCACCGTCACCCAGGGCCTCAAGCACGACGTCGATTTCAAGCAGTCCCGTATCCTCGATGACCCGGAGTGGAGCGCCGCCTCCGATCACCGCCCGCTGCTGGCCATTTTCAATTGAACTCTCCTAACACATACCCCCAAACCACCATGAAGAACAGACCACTGAATGTCGGACTCGTCGGAGGAGGCAAAGGCGCCTTCATCGTTCACCCCCATCAAAAAGCCATCAACATGGACGGCACCCGCCGCGTGGTTGCCGGCGCGCTCTTCCCCGATCCCAAGGTCGCGCTCGAAGAGGCCGCCAACTGGCCCTATCCGATCAAGGGCTACGGCTCCTACGATGCGATGATCGCCGCCAATGCCACCGCCCCCGCCAATGAGAAGCTCGACTACATCCTCATCGTCACGCCCAATTTCGTGCACTACGATCCGGCGATGAAGGCGATGAAGGCTGGCATCGCCGTGTTCTGCGAAAAACCGCTCTGCCTCAACCTCAAGGAAGCCGCCGACCTGGTGAAAACCTCCCACAAGCTCGGCGTCCCCTTCGGCGTCGCCCACACCTACGTCGGCCACTGGACCACCCGCCTGAGCCGCTACATCGTCCAGAGCGGGTTGTTAGGCGAGGTCCGCTGGGTCGATAGTTATTACATCCAAGGCTGGCTCGCCAGCAAACTGGAAGCCACCGGCCAACAGCAAGCCAGTTGGCGCGTCGATCCCAAACGTGCCGGCGGCTCGGGTTGCGGCGGCGACATCGGCACCCACGCCCTGATGCAATTGCGCTACGTCACCGGGCTGGACGTCACCGAGGTTTCCGCGCAAATGGAGACCTTCGTCGAAGGCCGCCAACTCGACGACCACTTCACCATCTATTGCAAGCTGGGCAACGGTGGCAAAGCCCTGGTGCGCGCCTCGCAAATCTGCATCGGCCACAAAAACGACCTCGGCATCACCATAGCCGGCACCAAGGGCACCTTGCGCTGGCGCCAGGAAGACCCGGAATGCCTCACCATCTGCCTGCCCGACCAACCCGACCGGGTGTATTGGCGCGGTGCGGTCAGCGCCGGCGATGGCTTCCTGCCCAAATCGCTGCCCGCCGACTTGTTAGCTGAATCGACCCTGCCCGCCGGCCATCCCGAGGCGTTCCACGATGCCTTCGCCCGCCTCCACCGCTGCTTCGAAGCCGATGTGCGCAAATGGCAGGCCGGCAAGAAGTTCACCTCCGACGGCAGCAAGTACGCCAATGTCGAGGACGGTTGGACCGGCATCGCTTTCATCGAAACCTGCGTCAAAAGCAGCAAGAAAAACGGCGCCTGGGTCGCCATGCCAAAGAAGATCTAACGACCCATCGCGCCGGCCCCTGGAACGGGCCCCTGGAACGGGACTTACCCAAGTCCCGTTTCTCTGTCTGCTGCCAGCCCGAACCGACCTTGCCGCCCATGGCCCGCGCCATGGGCGGTTTCCTTTGTGGCTTGGTCAATGACGCCCCGTGCCAGCGCGCCATTCCAGTAGTCCGATCGGACCATCCGACTGTCGCGCATAAGGGGCCCACATAAGGGGCCCACATAAGGGGCCAGAGAAATAACAAGGCGTGGCCGGCATGGTGGCCACTCTCGGACTCACGCCTCGCCTCACGCCTCACCCCGTAGGGGCGCGTTGCAACAGAAGCGGCACTCTGGCGAGTGCCGCTTCTTGAGATATGCTTTCAGAGGGACGCGGGACTTGGCCAGTCCCGCTCCCTGTGGTTACTGCTTGGCCTTGTCGAAGGCGGCATCGAAGGCGATGTTGCTCGACGGGAAGTCGACGCTGCGCACGAACGAGGAGGCTTCCGCCGCGCCATGCACCCGATCCATGCGGATATCTTCCCACTCGACAGAGAGCGGGCCGCGATAGCCGGTGTCGTTGAGGGCGACGATGATATCTTCGAACTCGATATCGCCATGCCCCAGCGAGCGGAAATCCCAGAACCGGCGGGCATCGCCGAAATTGGTGTGACCACCGAACACCCCGACGGAACCATCCCCGTGGCTCCACCACACATCCTTCATGTGGACATGGAAAATGCGCGTCGCAAACTCGCGGATGAACTTCACATAATCGACGCCTTGATAGCCCAGATGCGACGGGTCGTAGTTGAAGCCGAACCGCTTGTGGTTGCCCACCGCCGCGAGCGCGCGCTGGGCCGAGGCGATGTCGAAGGCGATTTCGGTCGGATGCACTTCGAGGGCGAAATTCACGTCGGCCTTGTCGAACGCATCGAGGATCGGCAGCCAGCGTTTGGCGAAATCCGCGAAGCCCTTGTCATAGTATTCTTGCGAGGTGGGCGGAAACCCATAGATCGAATGCCAGATTGACGAACCGGTGAAGCCATTGACCACCGCCGGGAAATCATCCTTGCCCTTGCGGCCGGGCTTGGCATTGAAAAATGCCCGCGCGGCCTTGCCCGTGGCGATCATTTGTTTGGCGGCGCGTTTCCTAACTCCTTCGGGACTGCCGTCGCCCCAGATTGCCGGCGACAGGATCGCCTTGTGGCGCTCGTCGATCAAATCGCACACCGCCTGGCCGACGAGGTGATTGGAAATGGCGAAGCACGTCAGGCCGTGATCGGCCAGCAGCTCCCATTTCTCCTTGACGTAGGATTTCCTGGACAGCGCGGCGTCCACATCGAAGTGGTCGCCCCAGCAGGCGAGTTCGAGGCCATCATAGCCCATCTCGCAGGCGAGCGGGGCGAGTTGTTCGAGTGGCAGATCGGCCCATTGGCCGGTGAAGAGTGTGACTGGGCGTGGCATGACTGGTTGGGGTTGGGGGGTTAGGGTTGCCGAATGTGTACGCAATCCGCGCGCCAAGCTAAAGAAAAAAACTCAGCCGCAGCCAAGAATCTCGCGCCGCACGGCCGCTTCCCACAAGCCGCGCAGGTGCCCACCCAACTGCGGCGGCGGCAGGTGCCGCGCGCCGATCCGCGCCACGGCCACCGGGCCGCGCGTCGCGGCGGTTAGCACCACCTCCTGCGCCGCGTCCAGATCCGCCCGCCGCAACACCACCTCCTCGCAGGCAATCCCATGCCGCGCGGCCAACTCCAACACCACGCCCCGCGTAACGCCCGCCAGACAACCGGAAGCCAGCGGCGGGGTAAGCAGCACCCCTCCCCTAACAAGAAAGACATTGGCCGTGGCGGCCTCGCACAGTTCGCCGGCAGTGTTAAAAAACAAGGTTTCATCAAACCCGGCGCGCCGCGCCTGATCGAGCGCCAGCAGATTTTCCGCATACGAGGCACATTTCAATCCCACCAACGCCGCGCGTTCATTGCGCGGCCACGGCGCCACATCCAGCGCCACACTGGCGGGAGCATCCGCCACCGGCATGGCCGCCATCCACACCAAGCGATCCGCGCCGCTGGCCAAATCCGCCAACCCGCCGCTACCCGCCGTCACCGCCAAGCGGATGCGCGCCTGGCCGCGGCCATGGCCGGCGCGCTGCAACAATTGCTCCATCACCTCCTGCAACCCGGCAAATTCTTGCTGCGGTGCGACCCAGCCGAATCGCGCGCAGCCTGCGGCCAGCCGCGCCAAGTGGCGCGCGCCAAACGCCACCCGCCCGTCCACGCCCAACAGCGTCTCAAACAACCCCAAGCCCAACATCGCGCCACGATCCAGCGGCGCGGCGGGAAAATCCCCCGCCGCCAGCCATTGACCATTGCACCAGAGTGTGCGCATCGCCACCGATGCTAGCTGGCGCGCCCAACTTGTAAACCCCGCAGCGCGCGCTTGGCTAACACCAACTATTGGCCTAAACTCCCCACCCCACCCCATGCCTCAGCCCACCATGCGCCTCCCGATCTTTCTCTCCGGCCTGGCGATCCTCGCCCTCGGCGCCGTCGCCATGTGCGTCCTCGGCAAACCTGCCTCATATGGCTTTCTCACCGGCGCGCTGACCCTCGGCGGCGCGCTGCTCATCTGCGGCTTGTTTTCCCTGCGCCACCGCTGGCATGGCATCATCGGCGCCGGGGTCATCGCCCTGCTCGGCGCATCCCGCGGCATCGAAAACCTCGCCGCATTGCCGGCCATGTTGTGGGGTGGCGCCGCGCACGGCACAGCTACATTGTTAGAGTCGGCCGTCGCGCTCATCTCCATCCTGCTGCTGGTCGCGGTCGTCCGTGCGCTCTTGGCGGAAAAAAAACGCCGCCTGTTGGCCGACGAGCACGACGATTAGATCAAGCCCCCAAAGCCGTTAGGGCGGCGGTGCCGGGCTGGGCGCGACGGCGGGCGGTGGCACGGCGGGTGGCGGCACGGCGGGTGGCGGCACGGCGGGTGGCGGCACGGCGGGTGGCGGCACGGCGGGTGGCGGCACGGCGGGCGGTGGCACGGCGGGTGGCGGGGTGCTTGCGGGCGGCGTCACCACGGGTGGTGGCGGGGGCTTGGGCAGGGTGTCCTGCCACTCGTGCAACGCGTAACCGGGGCCGAGGCCGCCGATTTCGGTGAGGAGTTCATGGCAGCGCTGGCGCCATCTGGCATAATCCGGCGGCCCGCGCTCGGCGTCGCGGCTGCCGGGGAAAATCACATAACTGACTTTCAAGTCGGACACCGGGCGGTTGTTAGACAGGGCGCGGGGATTGATCTGTTGGGCCATGCGCAGGGACGCCTCGCCGACCTTGAAGGCCGGGCCGCCATCCCCGACAATTGCCGGATAGAGTTTGTCGCCGTGGATCACCACGGCGAAGTCGCCGGTTTTGGGGGCGAACGGGTCATTTTGCGCGGCGAGCAGCGTCACCGGCAGCACAATGAACGGGTCATACCCGGCGATCAGGAAACAACGACTGGTCAAATCCGCCACCCCGCGCTTGAGAAAGGCGATGCGTTCGCGCAGCCATTTCTTGCGTTCCGCGCCGGTGGCCCGCTCCGCCAGTTCCTTTTCCCCCTCCTTGATCCGGCGCTCCCAACCCGCGATCATCGGATTGACCGTCGTGCCCTTTTTGAGCCAGCCGTAGCTGGTGAATGGCTGGTAATGCGTCGAGTTGACTATCGCCTCCGGCATCGTCGGCAGCCGGTCGCCATCCGAGCCGTCGGACACCACATCCATTTCCGCCTGCAGGAAAAACACCCGCCGCCCGTTGGCGGCCCGCAGGTTGAGCATCGTCTCGCAGTCGTAGAAGTTGTGTTTCGTTAGAAGCTCGTTGAGCAGGGTGGCGTCGCGCCGGATGCGCGCCGCCTTGTTATCATATAACTTGTGATACCAAGCCGAAACCTCGGCCTTGGCGACCAGCGCGGGCAGGCCCGGCAGCAATTTGGCAAGGTTGGGGTTGGACGCCTCCAGCTCGGCGAGGGTGGTGGCGGGGGCCGGCAGGCGCAGGCTGAGTTGATAAAACGCGGCATAACTCGCCGCATCCACGCGTTCCTTGGAGGCGATGGCGCCTTTCTCGAGCTTGAGCTCGGTCTTGAAGGGAATGCCCGCGCGGAGTTGCCGCACGTCGCTGACCGTGCCCGGCACGCTGCCCGGCACGCTGTCGGGCTGGGCTGGCGGCGCCTCCCCGGGCTCCTCATTTTCCCGCTCTTGTTCTTGTTCCTTCTTGGCCACCTCCGCCGCGGCTCTGCGCAGGGCGGCCAGCTCGGCCGTCAATTTCTCCTCCATCTCGGCGCGCAGGCGCGACTCGATCTGCCGCCGCAGGTCGCCTTCATCCGCGGGAATGACCACCGGTTTGGGCGCCAAAATATCGCGCAGGCCGCGTTTGATCTTGGCCGGGATCGCCGTGAAAAACAACCCGAGCACGCCGCAGACCAGCACAAAGAACCCGGCCCGCAGCCATGGCATGCCATTGCGCGGCCGGTTCGCCGACCCTCGCCTTCCACCACTCAGCACTTTGCGCAACTCGCCCATGCGTCACACCGTAACAGAATCCTGCCCGCCATCAACCCCCATGATGAATCGCGGATCATGTGCTTGACGCTCTTGGAGTGCTCGCCCCAATGCAACGCCATCGAAGCCGCATTGCCCGGCTATGACTGCGGCGCAAGATTGTGGAACACGGTGCTGCGGAGCAACGCAATGACCTATCTGCGATCAAGCAGGCCGCCTGGGAGAAACGCTGGGTGGTGGATGTGGAATCGGTCGGCAACGGGAGGAATGTCGTGCGCTATCTGGCGCGTTACGTGCATCGCACGGCGGTGGCTGGTGGGGCCCGGGTCCACCGAGCCTTACCTAGCGAGGCGACTCTGCCAAAACCGCCACGACCCGGCAAACGAGTAGTTTGGATCGGCCGAAATAACTTCGCCGGGAATGTCTCACTGCATGTCTGAACATCATCTCAGGCAGACACAAGAAGATATCGCGCAAAGGCGCAGAGACGCAAAGTATAGGTTCCCTCAATTCATGCCCCTCTTCCTTTGCGCCTTGGCGGCTTTGCGCGAGACCCTCTTCTTCCACTGGATTGCCATCTCGCAAGGAATTGGCTGGGCTAGAGGAATGATAGAGATTCATGCGTGGCTGCATTCCTTTGCCCCACCATTCCTCTTCCATTCTTTCTCTAACCGATCGTTAAAGAGCACGCACCGCCACTAACTGGGACGAACCTCGTGACGGGAGTGGAGGCTCATATTACGGGTGATGATGCTGACAGGGCGCAAACCCGAGGCAATTCTGATATTGCGGCAATCTGTTTCCACTCGGCGGGGGTCAGCTTTCTTGTGAAATCCTTGGAAGCGGGTCCAAGACTGTGGTCTTTCCTTTCTGTTAGCTTTACGGCTCTGATGTAACGATCCTCACCATCTTTCCAAATCCGGATAGCAATTGGATCATGAAATGACCGGAGCCATGTGAATCGAATGCTGAACGCCTTCTCTCCTTGTGCTTGTGGCATGAGTGAAGGTTCCTTCATTGCGGCGAGATAGCGCGTATAGTAGCTCTCTTGGTCCTTTGGGAAATACACGAGCCCTTTCGGATCGGGGCACACTACAAATGTGTCATCCTCGGTCACGTTCTTGGCTTCGGTCCGGGACGGGGCCAATGGAACTCCAGGCAGGCACTCCAAACAGAAACGGAGGAAGCGGACATTCCGATGCACGTGGGTTTGCCCGGTGGCGACGGCGAGGCCGGCGAGGCGGATGGCGCGGCCAGTCGAAGTCAGCGGCCCGCGGCAGGGCGGGAATGTCATGGGATAGGATGTAGACATCGACTGAGCATGGATTGAAGAGTGTGCGGCAGGATGCCTCACACAGCCGGCGGGACGCCGGCGCTCCCCACGGAATTGCCAGTCGGCTGGATGTGTGGAGCGGCCGGGGGCGTCGAAAAAGGCGGTGGTGGTGTCGGCGCAATGATCGCCACGGGCCTTGGTCCAAGCCTCGGCCCAGCGGAGGTAATACTCGCGGGCGGTGGACCTGATGGCTAGTGCGGCAAGGCGCTGGAGGAAACACCGGCGTGCCGGGGCGTCGGGGCGACCGTCCGACGGGTGCCTGATGGGTGGGCGGGCTTGCGCCGCGCTTCAGACTTCGCCCCAATTTGCACAAATCCCCTCCAATGCCTCCTGATCCAGCGCGTCAAACGCCCCGGCCTCCAGCCCATCCACATCCAACACCGCCACCACCCGCCCCTGCGCGTCACGCAGCGGCACCACCAACTCGCTGGCGGCGCGCGCATCACAGGCAATGTGGCCGGGAAAGCCATGCACATCGGCCACCAGCTGGGTCGCGCCACAGGCCCACGCCGTGCCGCACACGCCGCGCCCCCAGCCGATCCGGCCACAGCCCGGAGTCCCCTGATACGGCCCGATCACCAGCCAATCCCCACTCACCCGGTAAAATCCCGTCCAATAGTAATGCGGCATCAACCCGTGCAATACCGCCACTATCCCCGCCATCCGCGCCACCCGGTCCGGCTCGCCCGCCACCAGGCCGCCAATCCGCTGCCCTGCCTGCGCATACAAGGCGCGCTTCTCCGCCGCCGTCGGAATCCTGCTGCTGCTGTGGCTCACCAGGGGGAAATACACCCGCCACACGCCCGCGCCAAGCCCGCCCGGCAAAGAAATTTCCATTTCTTTAAAACTGAGTCATGACAAACCCGCCCGCATCCCTACACTGGACCGCGTGAGCTATCAGGTCTTCGCCCGGAAATACCGCCCGAAAACCTTCGACGATGTCCTCGGCCAGGACCACGTCGTAAGGACCCTTCGCAATGCGATCGCCCAAAAGCGACTCGCCCATGCCTACTTGTTTGTCGGCCCCAGGGGCACCGGCAAAACCTCCACCGCCCGCATCCTCGCCAAGGCCCTCAATTGCCCCGGCGGCCCGAAAATCGACTTCAACCCCGACGACCCGATCTGCATCGAAATCGCCGAGGGCCGCTCGCTCGACGTGCTGGAAATCGACGGCGCGTCTAACAACGGTGTCGAGCAGGTCCGCGACCTCCGGGAGTCGGTCCGCTTCGCCCCGGCGTGCGGGCAATTCAAGATTTACTACATTGATGAGGTCCACATGCTCAGCAATCAGGCCTTCAACGCCCTGCTCAAAACCCTCGAGGAACCGCCGCCGCATGTGAAGTTCATCTTCGCCACCACCGAGGCTAACAAAATCCTGCCGACCATCCTGTCGCGTTGCCAGCGCTTCGATCTGCGCCCGATCCCGATTGAAACCATCTCGCGGCATCTGCTCCACATCGCCGTGCAAGAAGGCATCACACTGGAGCAAGCCGCCGCCTGGGCCATTGCCAAAGGCGCCGATGGCGGCATGCGCGATGCCCAATCGATGCTCGACCAACTCGTCGCCTTCTGCGGCAACACCATTGAGGAGGCCAACGTGTTGGATGTCTTCGGGTTCACCTCGCGCGAAAAAGTCGCCGCCCTCACCGCCGCGCTGCTCGCCCGCGACACCCCCGCCGCGCTGGCATTGGTCCAAAAGGAAGCCGAGACCGGGCGCGACCTCTCCCAACTCCTCGGCGAACTCATCGGCTGCCTGCGCGCCCTGCTCGTCGCCAAACTCGACCCCTCGGCCGATGGCGAAGGCATCCCCAGCCACCTTTGGCACGAGCTGACGGGCGCTGCCGGCAAATATCAACCCGACCGCATCCTCGCCGCCATCGACGGGTTCGCGGATACCGAAGGCCGCATGAAATGGGCCACTAACAAACGCCTCCACTTCGAGCTCGGAGTCATCAAGGCGATTCAAACCCTCGGCGAAATCCGCCTCACCGATGTCATCAACGCCCTCACCCGGGGCGCCGATTTCCTCGCCGCCCTGCCCCAACCGACAGCGACCCCTGCCAGCCTGTGCGCCCCGCCCACCCCCCGTCCCGCACCGGAGCCCGCACCCGCACCCGCACCCGCTCCCGCTCCCGCTCCCGCACCGGAGCCTGAACCGGAGCCTGAACCGGAGCCTGCACCGGAGCCGGAGCCTGAACCGGAGCCCGAATTCAGCAGCCTCGTCGAGGAAACGCCGCCGGCGGACCCGATTCCAGTTAGACCCACGCCCAAGCCCGCCGCGCCCGGGGGCTTCCTCGGTCTGGATTCGCTGATTGCCGCGGCGCCCGAAGTCAGCGAACCGGCCGCGCCGGCCGAAGCGCCGCCGTGGCAGGCTGCGGCCCCGGTCGCCGCAGCGGCGCCGCCCGCGCCACCAGCCAAAGCGGAAGACGACCCCTTCTACAACGATCCGCTCATCCACGCCGCCCTCGAAAAATTCGAGGGCAAAATCCTCACCTAACCACGCCGCCGCCTATGAACATTGCCAAACTCATGAAACAAGCCCAGCAAATGCAAGCCGGGCTCGCCGCCAAACAAGAACAACTCGCCCTCCAGATCGTTGACGCCTCGGTTGGCGGCGGCAAGGTCAAGGTCACCGCCACCTGCGCCGGCGACGTGCTCTCGATCAAGATCGACCCTTCGGTCATCGACCCCGCCGACGCCGAGTTCCTCGAAGACCTCGTCCTCAAGGGCGTGCAGGAAGCCATCGCCAAGGGCAAGGACCAGGCGGCCGCCGAAATGAAAAAACTCACCGGCGGCCTCAGCCTGCCGGGAATGTGAGAAAGACGGAAGACCGCTGCGCTCCCAGACAGAAGACAGAAGACAGAAGACAAGCGAAAGAAATGACAAGACAGAAGACCGCGGCGCATCCAGACAGAAGACAGAAGACCGCTGCGCTCCCAGACAGAAGACAGAAGATCAGAAGCACGCACGTTCTCTGCTCTTGTCTTCTGTCTTCTGTCTCAAAGTCTTCTGTCTCAAAGTCTTCTGTCTCAAAATCTTCTGTCTTGAACCATTCTTCGATATGACCCGCGAATCGCTCGCCGACGTCCTTGACGAAATCGCCCTGCTGCTCGAACTCAAGAACGAAAACCCGTTCAAAGTGCGCGCCTACCGGCACGGTGCCGAGACCGTGCGCAACTTCGCTGGCGACATCGTCGCACTGGCCGCCGCCAACCAGTTAGACGGGATCAAGGGCATCGGCGAGGCGCTGCGCGACAAGCTCCACATCCTCGCCAGCACCGGCACCCTGCCCTTCCATCAGCACCTCCGCGCCGAGTTCCCCCCGGGCCTGTTCGATCTCTTCGAGCTGCATGGCCTCGGCCCGAAAAAAGTCAAGACCCTCTACGAATCGCTCGCCATCAGTTCGATCGCCGCCCTCAAGCTCGCCTGCGAGGCCGGCACCGTCGCCGCCCTCCCGGGCTTCGGCGCCACCACCCAAGCCAATATCCTCGCCGCCATCGCCCTGCACGACAAGTTCGCCGACGCCTTCACCCTCGGCGCCATCACCCCGCTCGCCGCTGAAATGTTAGACACGCTGCGGCTGCATCCCGAAATCTCCCGCGCCACCGTCGCCGGTTCGTTCCGCCGCGCCAAGGAAACCGTCCACGACCTCGACTTCCTCGTCGCCACCACCTCCCCGGCCCTCGTCTGCCAGGATTTCACCACCCTGCCGCAGGTCGCCACCATCCTCGCCTGCGGCGACACCAAGGCGTCGGTACGCCTCTACAACGGCTTGCAATGCGACCTGCGCGCCGTTTCTAACATCGAATTCCCGTTCGCCCTGCAATACTTCACCGGCTCCAAGGAGCACAACGTCGCGTTGCGCGCCCGCGCCCTCAAACTCGGCCTCTCGCTCAACGAGTACGGCTTCACCCCCACCGCGGCGGACGCGCCCGCGCCGGCCGCCGCCATCCACGACGAGGCCGACCTCTATCACGCCCTGGGCCTCGACTTCATCGAACCGGAACTGCGCGAAAACCGCGGCGAACTGGAAGCCGCCGCCGCCCACGAGCTGCCCAGGCTCGTCGAACTCGCCAACCTGCGCGGCACCTTCCACAACCACACCACCGCCTCGGACGGCTTGGATTCATTAGAATCGATGGTGGCCGAGGCCATCGACATGGGCCTCCAATACCTCGGCATCGCCGATCATTCGAAATCCACCTTCATCGGCAACGGCATGGATGAGGCGAGATTGTTAGAGCAGCTTGCCGCCATCGCCCGCCTCAATGCCGCCCACCCCGATTTCCGTATCTTCGCCGGCTGCGAGGTGGACATCCTGCGCGACGGCAGCCTCGACTTCGACGACCCGATCCTCGCCCGGCTCGACTACTGCGTCGCCTCGGTGCACAACATCTTCAACCTAACCGAAGAGGAGATGACGCGGCGGATCTGCCGTGCCATGGAAAACGAGCACGTCACCATGCTGGGCCACGTCACCGGCCGCCTGCTCCTCAAGCGCGATCCCTATCCGGTCGATCACGCCAAAATCATCGATTGCGCCGCGGCCACCCGCACCATCATCGAGCTCAATTGCAGCCCGTTGCGCCTCGACATGGACTGGCGCTGGTGGAAGCGCGCCCGCGACCTCGGCGTGCTCTGCGCGATCAACCCGGACGCCCACTCCACCGCCCGGCTCCATCACATCGGCCTCGGCGTGCGTCTCGCCCGCAAAGGCTGGCTGCGCCGCGAGGATATCCTCAACACCCGCTCGCGCGCCGAAGTCGAGGCCTTCTTCAACACCCCAAAAGCCGCCCGCTGAAAGATCCCCCACCCATGCGCCTCCTCCCGCCCCTTCTCGTCGCCTGCCTATCCATCTCCATGCTGCGCGCCGAGGAACAACCGTTCCTCTATCCGCAAGGCGACTCCTTCACCCGGGACCTCGCCGACGCCCGGCTCAAGGGGCTCGCGCTCACCGACTATCACATTCACATCCGCGGCGGCATGACCCTGGAGAAGGCCGCGCTGCGCCAAGAGCGCAGCGGCATCGGGAGCGCCGTGCTCGAGAACTTCGGCCGCGAGTGGCCGCTCTCGGACAACGCCAAGCTCAAGGACTTCATCGACGCCCATTCGCGACCGCTCCCTAACGGCCAGCGCCTGCCCGTCGGCATCCAGGTCAACGACCGCGATTGGTTCACCCGGATCGACCCGGCGCAGTTCAAGCGCCTCGACTTCATCCTCGCCGACACCATGATCCTGGGCGTCACCGCCGAGGGCAAACCGCGCCGCCTGTGGCTGCCCGACGTCACCATCGCCGACCCGGAGGCATGGATGTTGGCATACCTGGCCCACAACCTGCGCGTCCTCGACGAACCGATCTCGATTCTGGCCAACCCGACCTATCTGCCGCCCTGCATCGCCCACCTCCACGACCAACTGTGGACCGAAGCGCGCATGCGCCAGGTCATCGCCAAGGCCGTCGCCAACGGCGTGGCGCTCGAGATCCAGGCCGGCTCGGATTTCCCCAAGCCCGCGTTTCTCAAGCTCGCCAAATCCATGGGTGCCAGGTTCGCGTTCGGCTCCAACAATTTCGACGACACCGCCAAGGACCTCGCGCGTTGGTTCCAAGCCATCGCCCTGCTCGACCTCAAGCCCGCCAACCTCGCCACCCCCAAACTGGCAGCCCTGCCAGTGGCGGCACCTGCACCGCCGCCACTTGCGCCTTGCGCTGCGGACTAGACCCCGCTAGGCTTGGCGCGTGACCCGCCACCGCACCGATGACCTCCGTATTGCCGGCCTCAACCCGCTGATTTCACCGGCGGTGCTGGCCTATTATCTGCCGGTGACCGAACCGGCATCGGAATTGGTGGCCACCGCGCGCGCCGGGGCGGAGGCGATTTTATGCGGCAAGGATGACCGGCTGCTGGCAGTGGTGGGACCGTGCTCGATCCACGATCCGGAGGCGGCGATGGAATATGGCAGCCGGCTCATGGCGCAAGCGCAGCGGCTCAAGGACGATATCCTCATCATCATGCGCGTGTATTTTGAGAAGCCGCGCACCACGGTGGGCTGGAAGGGCTTGATCAATGATCCACACCTGGATGACTCCTTCGATATCAACCACGGCCTGCGCATCGCCCGCAAACTGCTGCTCGATCTCGCCACCATGGGACTGCCCGCCGGCACCGAATTCCTCGACACCATCTCACCCCAGTACATCGCCGATCTGATCGCCTGGGGCGCCATCGGCGCGCGCACCACCGAATCCCAAATCCACCGCGAACTCGCCTCCGGCCTGTCGATGCCGGTGGGTTTCAAAAACGGCACCGGCGGCTCGATCCAAATCGCCATCGATGCCATCCAGTCGGCCTCCCATCCGCATCATTTTCTATCAGTCACCAAGCAGGGGGTGTCCGCGATCATTTCCACCGCAGGCAATGAAACCTGCCACCTGATTTTACGCGGCGGCAAAACCGGCCCGAACTACGACAAGACCAGCATCGACGCGGTGGAGGCGATGCTGCGCAAACAAAACTTGCCGCCATATCTGATGGTCGATTGCTCGCATGGCAATTCCTCCAAGGACTTCCGCAACCAACCGCGCGTCGCCCGCGACCTCTGCCAGCAACTCGAAGCCGGCTCGCGCGCCATCACCGCCGTGATGATCGAGTCGAACTTGATCGAAGGCAATCAAGCACCATCCCGCGAGCTGGCACAATTGGTGCGCGGCCAATCCGTCACCGATGCCTGCATCAACTGGGACACCACCGTGGAAGTGCTCGACGACCTGGCCCGCGCCGTGCGGCAACGGAGAGCAACACCCCGCTCATGAACAGGAAAATGACGGTGCCACTTGCTCCCCTCAGGCGTGCCGGCCACCATGCGGGGCGGCGGGCGAAACTTTTCGGGGATTTGGGGGTTTACTCTCGCGGTCCCGGCGTGTCGGGACTAAACAAGCGCTGAACTCCCATGAAAACAATCCCTGGTTCACTCGTGTTGGCGGGTTTTTGGCTGCCGGCCGCGTGCCTGGCCGCACCAGAACCGGCACCCGGCAGTGCGCCCGCATACGGTGACGGGGCGCGCCGCGGCCGACAACAGCAATTTGTGGAGGCCTGGAAGCAGGCCGATACGGATGGCAACGGGATGATCTCGCAGCAGGAGTTTGCGGCGATGAAGCGGATCGAGTTGCTGCCGGAAGAGAAACGGACGGAGTTGTTCAAGCGCCTGGACAAGGATGGCGACGGCAGCTTGAGCCGCGAGGAACTCGATAGGTTCGTCAAACCCCAGGAAGGCAAACGGCAGCTCATGCTGCGCTTGAAAGAATTGGATACGGACAAAAACGGCGGCATCAGCCTCGAGGAGTTCAAGGCGGGCGAGTTTGTCAAGAAGCTGCCGCCGGAACGCCAAGAGACGCTGTTCCGCCGGCTCGACGTCAATGGTGATGGCTCAATCTCGCCTTTGGATCACCCGGCGGCAGAGCGGCCGGGCCAGCCGGGACCACCGCACGATGCGCGCCACCTGCTCCGGTTGTTAGACAAGGACGGGGACGGGTTTCTGACATTGGAGGAATTCCGGCAGGTGCCGTTTATGCGTAGCCTCAACGAAAACGAACAGCAGCAACTCTTTGACAAATTGGATCGCAACCACGATTCGAAAATCGACGCGACGGAGTTTTCGCATGCCGAGCACAAGAACGAGGGCAAGCCGCGTCCCGTGCCGCCGCGCCCCGAAGAAGGTGGGCCGCCGTAGGCCTAGATGGGAAAATAGAAACCACAGATTACCCAGATTTCACAGATAATGAATGAGTTATGAATTATATGGCAGACACCTTTAGGGTGAGCCGAAGAGTAGATAGATTGCGGTCTTATTTTCCGTGTAATCCTCTTCAATCTGTGAAATCTGTGGTAAAAAACGCCACCCCAA
>CAIZNN010000067.1 GCA_903934285.1 Akkermansiaceae bacterium
CGCGTCCGGATTGTAGAAAACGAGCTGGTGCCAGCTGTCATCGATGACCTGGTCGTAGATATGGGGGATGCCGTCCTCGCGCGTGAAGGCGTCCAACGGCCGCGCGCTGCGCGGCGTGTCATGGATCGGATAGATGCGCGACAAGTCGTGCAACTGGTCGGGAGTCATCTTGCTGAAGCTGCTGGCCAGCACAAAGCGCGGTGCCACCGTATAGACCATCGTGAGCAGTTGGCGCAGGCCGTCGCGGTTGTTGGGCGAAGTCTTGAACAGGTTCTTCGAGTCCATGTCATAGGTGAAGATGACCCGGTTCTTGTACCAGCGGTGGCCGCAACGCGAATACATCTCGGGTGTGGCGACATCGGTATCGCCCCACACCCGTTGTGAGTCCACCACACCCGCCGTCACGTCCATGAAGGCACCCCTGTTATTGGCGGATCCCCAACAATTGCGCTCGTCGATGTAGGAATTCGGGCCGAGGATGGTTTTGGGCAATTCGAAAATCGTCCGATAAGCGGCCGCGGAGGTGGAATACTTGTCCTCGAATCCGCCGTCCTGTCTGAACCGGTCTTCCGGATAATCGAACATCAGGCCGGCCAAGCCGCCGTCGCGCATGTTCTCATAAACCTTGCGCATGTGTTCCTTGAGCCCTGGGTCTGTGAAATCCAGCGCGCCCTTGGCATGATCCAGACTGCCATCGGCTTTCACCAGCCGCTTGCTGTCGTTGAACGTGTACCAGTCGGAATGCGCGGCCATGAAGTCGCGGGAATACGAGGTGGTCTGGCTGTAGATGAGCGGGATGCCGCCACGCTCGATGATCGCCTGCCCCCACTTCTTGGTGGTCTCGTAGGGTTTGACGTAGTGGCCGTATTGCTGCCAGTGCGCGTCGTCCCACCACCCCTGCTCGTTGTTGGCACCGTAGTCGTCGGGAATGAGCCGGATGCCCACTTTGCTGTAGCGCAGGAACCCGGATTTGATCACCGCGTCCATCTGCGCGACCATCCCGGCCGTGTTGTTAGGTTCGGACCCGCCGCCGCCGCCGAACACGGCAACATACCAGCCGCAGACGGTCGGAAAGTTGTTGATTTGCAGTTTGACCTTCTGCGCCGCCTGCACCGCCAAGCCATATTGCTCCAACGCGTCGAATTGGTTGGCAGTACAGAAGTCCACATAGCAGCGGTCATCGGGCAGGTAGCTCACGGCCGGATCGACGCGTTTGCCGACCGGATCCCAACTCATCACGCTGACAGCAAGCTCGTCGCCGCCGCCGCGCGCCACGCTGGCATACTTCGAGTAGTCGTGGTAGGTCAACCCGCCCAGCACAATCGACCTGCGCTTGCCTTCGCTTACGAAAGTGGCCAGCAAGTTGTTCGGGCTTTCCATGGTGGCGAGGTTGTGGACCCGGCTCTGATGCCCGGCTTCCGGCCCGCCGGTCATGATTTGGCCGAGGCCTGCGCCGCCGGGGCCGTTGAGCATGCGCAGCTCGGTCTTGCCGCTGACCCCATCGAACGCTTTGGCGAGATGGATCGGATTGATCTCCTTGACGCTGATGCTCTGGCCGAGGGTGTTTTTGACGCCACCGCAGAGCGCGAGGAAATTGCGCCCGTCGTAAACCACGATTTCCAACTGCAACTCCGGCTTGCCGGGACCGTTGGTCTTGACCAACAACTTGCAACCCGTGCCAAGTTCATCCTTCACCGGCACGCTCTCCCAAGTGTGGGTCAAGCCCTCCGCATTCGTCGCGAACCCGTCGATCCGGAGACAAGCGCCGACGATGTTGGAGGTCTTGTCGTTGCGGCTCGAGGCGCAATAAGTGCCTTTGGCCAGGTCGTATTCGACCCTCACTTGCTCGTTTTGCAGCACCACCTTGTCGCCTTCCTTGACGGCGGCGGTGGTGGCGGCGGCGCGACATGAGTTGGTTATTGCCAGCAGCGCCACGGCGGCGCAGAGGCCCGCGGCAAGGCCGCGTGAGGCAGGGTCATTCATTTTCATGGCATGTTGTGTTTGGTGATTTGCGCGGGTGGCGATTTGATTTGTCAGATTCATGGGGGCGTTGGAATTTCTCACAGCTCCGCCTCCGCTTGCGTGACCAAGCGCACCGGGCCCAACAGGCCAGCGGGTTGCAACGCGCTGTCCTTGGTGAAGTAGAGCCAGGTGGTGAAGGTCTTGCGCCCTTGGGACGGCCGCGGCTCGTTCTTGATGAACCACTCCGGATAACTTCTCAACTGGCAACCGAAAGGGCCGGCGCCAAAATCGGTAATTGCGCCGACCTCGAAATCCCGGGGTTCCTGTTCATCGCCGATGAGCTGGTTCGCCCAGGTGTTAGTCACGGCGATTTCGAGCTGGTTGTCGCCGGCCTTGAGCCAATCGGTGATATCGGCGGTGTACGGGGGATACCACAGCACGCCGGCATCCTTGCCATTGACCCGCACCCGCGCAATGTCATTGAGCAACCCCAAATCCAACACCGCGCGCCGGCTTTGCAGGGAGGCGGCGGCTATGGCCACCTGCTTGCGGTACGTCGCCGTGCCCGAGAAATACTTCACATCCTTGCTCTCCGCCTTGCTGAAATCCATCAACTCCGGCAACGTCTTGGTGAATGGCTCGCCGAGTTTCGGCGCAAAGGTCACCGCCCACTCGCCCGTTAGCACCACCGCCGGTTCCGGCGCGAGGGTCACCGCGCGTTTCTTGCCAGACGAATAGACCACCTCGGCAGTGACGGGAGTTGCCGCGCGCAACACCGCCACGCCCGCTTGTTTCATGACCACCACAGCGGGGGCGCCTTTGGTGTCGACCGCCGCGATATGCCCGGCGGTGGTGGCCGCCTTGCGGAACACGACAAAGATGGACTGGACGCCCTTCAAGTGGAGATCGACATAGGTGCGGCCGTCTTGTTCATGCCACACCGGCGCATCGGTGGTGCTGCCGTCTTCCGCCTGCCACAGTTCTGGCTGCTTGCCGGCAATCCGCAACGACAGCGAGATGTCCTGCGCCTTGCCCGACTGGTTGGCGACGTAGTAGAAATCCACCTCGGCATTGCGCCGGTGCAGGACCATGACCTTGGCGGCCTCGGCACTGGCCTTCTCGACGGTGTAATCCGGCTGGAGCTTGCACTTTTTCTTGGCATCCTCGACCTTGGCAAACACATAACCTTTCTGATACCGGTTCTCCGTGCCGCTGCCCCACACTTCGTCGCCCAATTGCCGCAGGGTCTCCTCGCATTGCGGGTAATCCTTCAAGCTCGGCGATTTGTTAGGCCGGGTCGACACCACCGTGGCACCGTCCGCCACCAAGGCTTTGATTTTCCGGGCCACCTCTGGCTGCATTTCCCCATCCCGCGGAAACACCATGAAGGCATAACTGCGGCCCGTGGGCAAAACGATGTTGCCGTCCTTGACTTTGATGTCGCTTTGCAGAAACGTGTCCTTGGCGACCAGGTCCGCTTCGCCGTCCAACTGATCCATGCACAGGTAATCCATCACCCGCTCGCCTTGTTGCAGCAGCGCCTGGCAGCGCCCCAAGTAGGCGAAAAACGCCTTGCCCGGCTCAAACCAGGTCTGGTGCCGGCCGAAGTGCGTGCCCCAGGCAAACATCGCCCGCCCCGGCTGGTATTTGTCGTCGAACGGTTGCAGCGTCCAGTGGTGCAGGATGAACCGGTTGACCCCCTGGGCATAGGCCTCGTCACAAAAGATTTTCAGGAACGCGGGGTCCTCCGTCCACATGCTGATATTTGGACCACCCGTGAGCGCCTCGGAGGCAATCAGATTCTTGCCGGCGGCCTGGGCCGCGGCGATATCTGCGGGAAAAATGGAGGGGGCATTGACGTTGCCCTTTTCGGTCCAAAACTCGACGGTGGGGACATCCGAGGCGGTGACGCCTTGGTTCCTGTCAAACGTCCCACGGTAGCACTCATGCCTGAATTCCAGACCCGCATCGTTGCACATCTTCCTGGCCACCATCCAGCCGTTGTCAAAGAACAAATTGCTCATCACATCGCGGAAATCCCACTCGAAACGCTTGGTTTCCTCAGCGCTGCCCAGCACCAGGGCCGGCCCCGATGACTGCGGACAAACGCGCCTGGCTGAATCAAAGATCCAGTTAGCCACCATGGGTGACACCAGCGTCACCATCCAAGGCACGGGATCGTAGCCTTTGCGCTTGATGAATTCCTCCCTGAAACCCGCCGTCCAATTCTGAATGTCCGACTCATAGCTGTCGATGGAGATGCTTTTCAAGGTGTTGCCGACATACTCGCCAAGGTTCTTCTTGATCGGGTCTAACACATTCTGCCAGTTGTATCGATTGTGTTCGGCGCTCATTTTGTCCACTTCAAAGGTATGCCCGACC
>CAIZNN010000068.1 GCA_903934285.1 Akkermansiaceae bacterium
CGCTGGCCTGCGCTCACGAAGGTTGCCAGCAGGTTGTTGGGGCTTTCCAGTTTCGCGGTGCGGTGGACCCGGGTTTGCTGGCCACCTTCCACCTGGAGGGTGAAGCGCTGGCCGGACCCTGCGCCGCCGGGGCCGTTGAGCATGCGCAGCTCGGTCTTGCCGCTGACCCCATCAAACGCTTTGGCCAGATGGATCGGATTGATCTCCTTGACGCTGATGTTCTGGCCGAGGGTGTTTTTGACGCCCCCGCACAGCGCGAGGAAATTGCGCCCGTCGTAAACCACGATTTCCAACTGCATCTCCGGCTTGCCAGGACCGTTGGTCTTGACCAACAACTTGCAACCCGTGCCAAGTTCGTCCTTCACCGGCGTGCTTTCCCAGGTGTGGGTCAGGCCCTCCGCATTCGTCGCCAACTCATCGATCCGCAGACAGGCACCGACAATGTTGGAGGTCTTGTCGTTGCGACTGGAGGCGCTATAGGTGCCTTTGGTCAGGTCGTATTCGACCCTCACCTGCTCGTTTTGCAGCACGACCTTGTCGCCTTCCTTGGCGGCGGTGGTGGTGGCGGCGCAACAGGCGTTGGATATTGCCAGCAGCGCCATGGCAGCGCCAAGGCAGATGGCAGCGCCGCGTGGCGCATGGTCTTTAATTGGGGTTCTCATTGGTGGTTTCCGGGAGTGGCGATTGGATTTGTCAGATTCATGGGGGCGTTGGAATTTCTCACAGTTCCTGCTCTGCTTGCGTGACCAAGCGCACCGGGCCCAACAGGCCCGCGGGTTGCAGCGGGCTGTCCTTGGTGAAGTAGAGCCAGGTGGTGAAGGTTTTGCGCCCTTGGGACGGCCGCGGCTGGTTCTTGACGAACCAGTCCGGATAGCTTTTCAACTGGCCGCCGAAAGGGCCGGCGCCATAATCCACATTTGGGCCGACCTCGAAATCGCGGGGTTCCTGTTCATCGCCGATGAGCTGGTTCGCCCAGTTGTTAGTCACGGCGATTTCGAGCTGGTTGTCGCCGGCCTTGAGCCAATCGGTGATATCGGCGGTGTAGGGTGGATACCACAGCACGCCGGCATCCTTGCCATTGACCCGCACCCGCGCAATGTCATTGAGCAACCCCAAATCCAACACGGTGCGCCGGCTTTGCAGGGAGGCGGCAGCCACGGCGACCGTCTTTCGATAGGTCGCCGTGCCCGAGAAATACTTCACATCCTTGCTGTCGGACTTGCTGAAATCCATCAACTCCGGCAACGTCTTGGTGAACGGCTCGCCGAGTTTCGGCGCAAAGGAAACCGCCCACTCGCCCGCCAGCGCCACCGCCGGTTCCGGCGTGAGGGTCACCGCGCGTTTCTTGCCAGACGAATAGACCACCTCGGCAGTGACGGGAGTTGCCGCGCGCAACACCGCCACGCCCGCTTGCTTCATGACCACCACGGCAGGGGCGCCTTTGGTGTCGACCGCCACGATATGGCCGGCGGTGGTGGCCGCCTTGCGGAACACGACAAAGATGCTCTGGACGCCCTTCAAGTGCAGATCCACATGGGTGCGACCGTCTTGTTCACGCCACACCGGCGCGTCGGTGGTGCTGCCGTCTTCCGCCTGCCACAGTTCGGGTTGCTTGCCGGCAATCCGGAACGACAGCGAAAGGTCCTGCGCCTTGTCCGACTGGTTGGCGATGTAGTAAAGGTCCAACCCGGCATCGCGCCGGTGCAGGACCATGACCTTGGCGGCCTCCCCACTGGCCTTCTCGACGGTGTAATCCGGCTGGAGCTTGCACTTTTTCTTGGCATCCTCGACCTTGGCAAACACATAACCTTTCTGATACCGGTTCTCCGTGCCGGAACCCCACACTTCGTCGCCCAATTGCCGCAGCGTCTCCTCGCATTGCGGGTAATCCTTCAAACTCGGCGATTTGATAGGCCGGGTCGACACCACCGTGGCACCGTCCGCCACCAAGGCTTTGATTTTCCGGGCCACCTCCGGCAGCATTTCCCCGTCCCGCGGAAACACCATGAAAGCATAACTCCGGCCCGTGGGCAAAACGATGTTGCCGTCCTTGACTTTGATGTCGCTTTGCAGAAACACGTCCTTGGCGACCAAGTCCGCATCGCCGTCCAACTGATCCATGCACAGGTAATCCATCACCCGCTCGCCTTGTTGCAGCAGCGCCTGGCAGCGGCCCAAATAGGCGAAAAACGCCTTGCCTGGTTCAAACCAGGTTTGGTGCCGCCCGAAGTGCGTGCCCCACGGCCCCATCGCCCGTCCCGGCTGGTATTTGTCGTCAAATGGTTGCAGCGTCCAGTGGTGCAGGATGAACCGGTTCACCCCCTGCGCATAGGCCTCGTCACAAAAGACTTTCAGGAACGCGGGGTCCTCGGTCCACATGCTGAAATTCGGGCCGCCGGTGAGCGCTTCGGAGGCGATGATGGCCTTGCCGGCGGCTTGGGCCGCGCCGATATCTGCGGGGAAAATCGAGGGGCCATTCGGGTTGCCCTTTTCGGTCCAAAACTCGACGGTGGGGATATCCGAGGCGGTGACCCCTTGATTGCGGTCAAACGTCCCGCGGTAACACTCGTGCCTGAATTCCAGACCCGCCTCGTTGCACATCTGCCGGGCCACCATCCAGCCGTTGTCAAAGAACAAATTGCTCGTCACATCGCGGAAATCCCACTCGAAACGCTTGGTCTCCTCAGCGCTGCCCAGCACCAGCGCCGGCCCCGAGCTCGGCGAACAAACGCGCCTGGAAGAATCAAACATCCAGTTAGCCACCATGGGTGACACCAGCGTCACCATCCAGGGCACGGGATCGTACCCCTTGCGCTTGATGAACTCATCCCTGAAAGCGGCCGTCCAATTCTGAATGTCCGATTCATAGCTGTCGATGGAGATGCTTTTCAAGGTGTTGCCGACATACTCGCCAAGGTTCTTCTTGATCGGGTCTAACACATTCTGCCAGTTGTATCGATTGTGTTCGGCGCTCATTTTGTCCACTTCAAAGGTATGCCCGACC
>CAIZNN010000069.1 GCA_903934285.1 Akkermansiaceae bacterium
AGGATGGGTGAGACAAACTCGCAGGCCACGCGGCCCGGGTTGGCGCGGATGGAACCGTCGCGCTCGGCCCGCCAGAAGTCACCCGCAAATGTGGGGGCGGTGAGCGGCAGGTTGGTTAGGACATCGGCCCCGACGCGCACGGCGGCCCCGGAATGATAGCCGCCGACAGCAATTCCTGACATGGCGGGGATGGTGGTTTCGAGTTCAACCCCGAAGGTGATGCGCTCGGCTTGGGTATCTTGGGATCTCATGGTGGCTTGGATTGCCGGAGGGTTGTGCGTTCCGACATCCTTCTTCCTGCCAGCCATCCGCGTCGTTTGTCGCGCACCATCCGCACGCCAGTGCGCACCATAATTTTCACCATTTTGCATCGGTCTAACCGATTGGCATGCGGATTGAACGGGCCGCATATCTCACATGTCCCACGCCTCGCGGAACCCGATGAACTTGGGGAAGCGGGGCGCCTCCTTCGCTCCGCTCGGCTGGTGGCTGAACTTCACCACTCTCCCGACAAGCATCTCGCGCCGCAGCCACAGGGTCACGCGGTCCACCCCGCCGACGATGTGATTGTAACCAAGCCGGAACTCGACGCCGGTTGAGAGGTGGCGGACCACGAAGCCGCCGAGTTCGCCCCGGCCGATCATGCCCGCCTGGGCGAGGCTGCGCTTCGTGCGCCCGAAAGCGTCGAGTTCGGCGGCGTTCTGGTTGGTCATGCCCTCATAGCTTGCAAGCACCATGGCCTCGGCGTCCTCGAATCGCTTGATCTTGAGCAACCACGCCTCCCGCTCGGTGGACCGCCCGCATTTGTAGGGTGAGTTGGGTGTTCTAACCATCACGCCCTCGTATCCGGCGGCGATGCATTCCTCTTCGTATGCGGCAAGGGCGGCGGCGTCACGAATGAGAACCGGCAGGACTTTCACGATGCGCGGGGAATCCGGCAGCGCGGCAAGAGCTTCCATCCGCTGCCGGTAGGGTGTGCTAATGGAATCCGTCACACAGTCGAAGACATGGAAGACAAAATCCGGCTGGCCGTCGCGGGCACCGATGGCGCTGGTGGTTTCGTTGAACGTGCCGCCGCGCAACATCAACTCGCCGTCCAGTCCGTCGGGCAGGTTGGCTTCGATCCACTCGCGGGCGAATCTGTTGGAGATCGGTTTGAACGAGCGGGTCAGCGCCATGCCGCCGAGCTTGAGACAGCGGATGCCGTCGAGCTTGGGCGTGGCAAGGACCGGGAATGGCAGCAGGTCGGGGCGCTCGCACTTGGAGGCGAGCATCGGCTTTGATATGGTGTTCATGGTTCTGTTAGTCGGAGGGTTGTGCGTTCCGACATCCTGAGCCTCGTCAACGCCGCCGTCGTTTGTCGCGCACCATCCGCACGCCAACCCGAACCATAATATTCGCCTTTTGCACACCGCCTAACCGATTGGCATGCGGATTGAACATCACGCGATCAGGCCCGCCTCGCGGAATGAATAGTATGGACTTCTGCCGGGGGCGGACTCACCGACGATCACATGGTCGATAAAGCGGATTTGCAACAGGTTCGACGCTTCGCCAACGCGGCGGGTCATGGCTTCGTCAGAACGGCTAGGGCTTGGATCCCCACTCGGGTGATTATGCATGACCGCGAACCCGTAGGCTCCAGCCGCGATCACGGGCCGGAATATCTCGCGGGGGCATGCCGGGCTTTCGTTCACCGTCCCGAGGCTGACCCGGTGCCATGCGTGTGGACGAAGCCGGGTGTTCATCATCACGACAACCACGCTCTCCTTGTCGGGTTCGTGGTCGGGTTGGGTGGCGATGATCTCCCGCCAGAACTTCAACAGGTTCTCGGGTGTGTCGGTGGTGATGGTGCAGGCATCCTCGCGGACGCTGGTGACAGTGATCCGGTTGGTCGTGCCGGGACGGTATCTTGGGGCCTTCATCGGATGGTTGAATTGAGGTTGCGGATCAGCGCCCGGCATAGCGGGCGGCGGACAGGCCGTAGCCGTTCACGTCCTTGAAGGTGGTGAAGTATTCCCAGCCGAGGGCGCGGTAGCGGCGCATGAGCAAATCGCGGAGCGCGGCGGTGGGGGCGACTTTGATGAATGACCAGCAAGGGCCAATGGGGAAGCGGTAGGCAATCGTAGCTTTCATGGCAGTGGTGTGGGTTAGAGAGTGATGCGGAAATGTTTGGCGACGATCTCGCGCACCAAGGGTTCTTTCGAGTTGCGGGCGATCTCGCGCACCATGTCGCGCACGGCGGCGCGGGTGGCGCAGTTGATGGCGCGGAGTTCGGCGTTGGCTTTGCGGGCCGCACGGTTCATGTCGTCCAACTCACTATCAACAATCCAGTGGATTTCGTCGTA
This sequence comes from Akkermansiaceae bacterium, assembly GCA_903934285.1. Lineage (GTDB taxonomy): Bacteria > Verrucomicrobiota > Verrucomicrobiia > Verrucomicrobiales > Akkermansiaceae > Luteolibacter. Next base: position 2,349 of record CAIZNN010000069.1, read on the forward strand.
GCGGAGGCCGGTCCCGTAGTCGTCGGGATTGGAGATGAAGTGCTGGGTGATGCGATCCACATTCCACCCGACTTTGAGCATCGAGCGGGCATCGCGTTTCAGTTTGTCTGCATTCGTTAGGTTCATGGTGCTGTGGGCCGGAGGGTTGTGCGTTCCGGCATCCTCCTTCCTGCCACCCGCCCGTGTCGTTTGTCGCGCACCATCCGCACAGCGGCCCGCGCCATATTTGCGCACCATTTCCTGGCCGTGAGCGCCATTGGCATGCGGATTGAACGGGCCGGTAACTCCGCACCGATTGGCTTCGCGAAAAGACTTCTTGACACCCCGATAGAAAAAATCAGGATCGTCTTCGAAAGAACCAACCGAAAGCCTGTCGGACTCTCATCAGCCACCCTATCGGCGGTGATAGACGAAATGCTCGGAGAAGTGCTTTTCCAGGTTGTATTTGCACCAGATACACCACCACTCGCTATTCTGGAACAAATGCAATATGATGTAAATGGTTTACCAAAACGGCATAACAAAGAAATATGGCTACGAATCCGATAGGAGAAACACTCTTGGAAATGCACTACTTCGGAGTATTGAGAGCGCACTTCGCTGCCGTTTTGGGTTTCCCCAATCTTCGCATTCTCAAGCCCACTCCGCAACGAGAGAAATGGCTCGGTTTCGATCAAGGATTCGTGAAGTCTTCAGAGACAGGCCTTGCGCTAGAAAAGAGCTTGAGAAACTTTATTCACAGCAGTGTTCGCCCATTGCACGTATTCCGCGCCATATTTCTACAGTTTAAGGTCGTCGATAGACGACGCTCACGTCGTGGTGCGCCGGATGATTGGACCGTTCCTTGGTATGCGGCACACATCAGTACAGATAAGGACAAGGACACAAAGATTTCGCAACATGAGACGCTTATGCGTTTAGCGGAGTTGCCAGACACAGAGGTGGCTTATGCTTGCCCAATGCTTTTTTCACTTGACGACATTATACGGCCGGCGGACCTAAGCACGCTCCGTCAGATTGATGTTAAATCGGCACCCCATGGGTGGCTAACAGACGGTAGTCATAAGCTTGCCTTCCAGACACCCACTTCTGGCGCATTTTGGTGTAGCGATCCGATTCCTGCTAAGGACTTTGTCCTTGAAGATGCCCTCCGAAGATTGCCGGAACTCAACGAGAGACAACTTCTCGACTATCTCCAGAAGATCAGCACTACCATTTGGGGGCGAAACGAGCCTTCCTCTCGGTCCCAAGCCCTACCGTCTTCGCTCTTTATTATCGCACAATGAATTGCCGCGAGTCCAAATGTTTGGCAACCCCTGCCAGCCAGATCCTGAACAAGACTCTACGACAGATGGAATATGCCAACACAGAAATACACAAAGTTCCAGGTCCACTGGTGGCTGCCGAATTCACGCGTGGAAATTTACTGCTACCGAACACGGAAGCCTGAAGATATAGAGTGCTTCGCTCCAAATCACTATCGTGTCGTCGCGAGGGCCATTAATTTGGACGATGACGACCTGGAGTTCATCCTTAGAAAACAAGGCGATACATGGACAGTTCGGAGCGCTGAGTTTGATGACATGGAAGAAAATTACCCCGTATTCTATGCACAGACTGATGTGGGTGCTGTCTGGACTGACAATGTTGATGACGAACTCCTTGTTATCCGTGCGGAATGGTGAAGACATTTCACATACCCATCTAACCTGCGGCAGGTCTATGACACCATTTCAGCGCACAGGTCAGGCAACCAGTAGCACATTGCCGGCCAAATTGGGTTCGATTCACCGTGGCCAAACGCTTTCATTTGCCCGTTCCACTATCACCTACCATTTCGCCGCGCAATCAAGCGTGTGGGCAAACAACCCCGCTCAAGGTATGACAATATGGCCGACCCTCACATGCACCATTCGCGTTTGATAGACTTACGTTAGACGGAAAATCGCTGTATTGGCATACAGATTGGACAAATCACGATCTTGTGAGTACGCTTTTTCTCACGGGCGAAACGAGCCCGCCAACCCGACAACACTGCGATGAACAGCGAGCCTGACCCAATCGACGACGAATACGACGATAAGTGTGACCCGATTGATTGCGATCCAAAATTCAAGCCAATCCTCGAAGCTGTTATGAAAGAGGTGATGGAGGAACTGGCGGATCACCCCCGGAAGGGAGAAACTGGATTCTGCCATATCATCTGGGGGAGGAAGAAGCGGATCCTGAAGGAAAAGTACGGCCTCGACTGGCGGACACCCAGAGAAATGAATCCCATGAACTTTTACGATTGAAAGGCTGACCAGATGAAATCAAGACATGTTATTCCACTGGCTCCAGACGCATTGACAGATCGCACGTGGAATGGCCGCAACAACAACGGAGGCCATTTCCATGGAACGATTCCCCTCGCTCAGAAGGAAATCACTCTGACATTGAATTGGAAAGCCTCGGCTGACGATGCACCCCGCCAAGTCGGCCGATACAAAATCAACCTGCCAGGATTGGAGCAGGAAGGTTACGTCAGCAAATTGACTGACGGCTACTATCTTCGGTTTCAGCACACCGATGGAAAAATTGAGATTGCGATCAATCGATCAGCCGATTCCCTCGAAGTTGGCCACTGGCCATAAAGCGCGAATGAGATCCACTCAATACTCTTCGGGCAAGAGGACCGTCGTCATTTCGCGTGTAGCCTCGGTGATAATGTAGAGGCGTGCGCCTTTGGCAGTCCGGTAACAACTCAGCAGGCGGGTGCCGAATTTGAGCGCGTCCTCATTCGCCTGCTTGTCTTCGGCGCAGAGCTCCTCGCCCCAATCGCCGCAGTGATGGCGACGGAGGTAGGCTGACAGGTCCACGTCCAGCGCAAGCGCGCCGGGGGTGGCGTAGGTTTTCCCTAACGGGAAGCGGGGTTGCATCAGGTGAATGCCCATGGGATCTCGGGGTTGGGGTTGTCAGGAATCAATCAGGTCGTCAAACAGGCCGGGGAGAAAGGGCGTGAGGGCGTCCTGTTCGGCGCGGAAGAACTCGGCTTTGGTCTTGCCCATCTTGCGGCCCTGCGGCGTGTGGCAGTCATAGGCATAGTCGGGGATGGGGACGTATTCGCCCGCCTGTTCGAGTTCGTCGGTCAGTGTGGAGGGGTCCAACCCGGCCTGCTGGTCATAGACGAAGTTTTGCAGGTGGTCGGCGTCGCGGCTTTTCTTGGCGAGGCTCAGCAGGATGACCGCCTTGGAAATGAAGATGCGGCCTTTCGGCGTCTTAGCGGGTGTGTTCTGGTTGATCTCGGTGTAGCTGGCGTGCAGCGCCTTGACCTCCTGGGTGAGAATGCCCCAACAATCTTCCGCGCTCACAGTGAGCAGACGGCGCCAGACATACTGGCCGAATCCGCTGGCCCACAGTTCGAGCGCCCAGTATCCGGCCAGCTTTGCGTCGGCGCGCCGGATCGCCTTTTGCATCGCGCTGGACACCGCCGGGAAGCTGTATCCGCGCTTGGTGTGTAAGTGATAACTCATTGCAACCTAACCTAATTCTGAAGGCGCACAGGATAAAGCAGTATTGAACACCATTTTTCTACAGCTTCACGGATTGGCGGCGCGGCGCATCTATCGCCACGCGATCCTGGCTCTTGTAGGCCTTTTCCTAGCGGTTAGCCAAACCCAGATTGGATCAGCCAAGGTTCATGGACTGCTGATATATTAATTAGACAAGTCCTATTGTTGCGGAGTCTCAACCTTGCTCCACATGATGACAACGGCGGAATTCACTAAGACGAACTAGTAATTCCGATCAGGAAACATATGGGATTTGAGCTGTAGAACTCTGGCCGACATGAGGGAGTCAAGCCGCATTCAGAGTGAATCACTTCCGACAAAATTTACCGCCAAAACCTGCTATTTTAAATTAGGCCGGCGGCTGTATTTGAATGCGCGAGGCCCGAGCCTATATCAATAGGCGCGCTTTCTCATCGTAACCCAGTTTGGCAGAAATATCTCTGACTCGTCCGTCCTTAAACAAATCTATTCCTGGATCAATATCAATCAAGAACCCGAGCGCGTAAACAAACCGATGGTGAGGGACTCTGTTTCTTTCGTGTTTGACTACTGAGAACTCGACTTGAGATCCGCTCGTAAGATAATTAACCTTCTCTTGAATCATGCTGCGATGTCCTCCGCTCGTGTGCAAAGTCACATGAACTATCCTATTCAACGAAACTAGATAGTTACACCATTCTGCTAGCGCCGGAGGATAGTTATAACTGAGATTGCCTTCGACATCCATCCAGTTCTCACCGATCGAATAGTCGATGATGTGAAGTGTGTCGGTCCACTTTAAAAGTTCAGCGAGCATTTCCCCCAAAAACGATTGGGCGGTGCATTGCCCAGCAGATTTATAAATTCCCTTTATTGCTAAAGAGTTCCGTTGGTCCTCAAACCTTGATGACGGATATTCCAACAATATGCAGTTCTTGGGTTGTCTATCTTTATCTGATTTCTGACACAATACCTGATTGACCCGGTCGAGCAACAAGGCGATGACATGACTGCTAACATCACCTGTCGTCAAGTCAGTTTGTGAGGCCTGAAGCGCTTTAACGCGGTCTTCAATTCTCATTTTTTTTAAGTTGGCCTTCATTCGATTCTTCATATGCCAGTCGGAAAACAATTCAAGCTCCTCGATTATTCGTCCAAAAGACCAAGATGTCCCTCGAACCTCGACCAATATAAAGCTCTGGGAAAAGGCATTGATTGTAGATGCGACAATGCTAGATCCTAGACATCCCAGATCACGACATTCCGCAATTGCATACGCATCGACCGAACCGGAGAAGATCATGGTGTTTATGAAAGTTCTTTGAGTTGCTCTTCAAAAAATCCATCTGGCCATGGCTTCGAAAACCCGCCGTCTTTAGTCACTAGCAACTCAGTCACCTCCGAACCATCTTCACCCGGTTGAACGTAGAGCACGGCAACGTCCTCAATACGAATGCCGTCCGGACAGGCTTTCTTGAGTTCCTTTGACCAGGCACTAAAATCTCTCGCTGTCGTCTCCCTTATCCGCCGCAGAATCCGCAGAATCAAATGCTCGCTGTGGGTTTCGATCAGGAAGGTATTCTTGTTCCCCCCCAGTGCAGATTCGATGAAAAGATCCCCAAGCTCGGCTTGCAGACGCGGGTGGATGTGGAGTTCGGGTTGTTCGATGGCGGTGAGCCCATCTTTCGCCGCATAGGCCGCAGTGAGTATCGGAAGAATTTGACTTATGCCGGTCCCCACATCCTGCAAGGCCACCATTGTGCCATTGCGCAGATCACGCAGCAGCAATTCGACGCGCTGCTCGGTATCAGGCACAGTCAACGCTCGACGCAGCGCGTGGTCATTTCTATCCTGATCCCAACAGCCCGACAAGAACTCCATTAACTCGGGAGATTCCTTGAGAAACTCGAAAAAATGGGGCTCTGTGGCTTTACCATCGTAGTAATAATAAGGTTCGGATGATTCAATGTCAACCGCTGTCTGCTCGGCGTAGTCCCTCTGCTCCTGCTCATTCATCTCCAGCCAGAAATCCTGGCCATCGCTATTGAATGCGTCGATCTCACGTTCGGTAAGGTGCTCCAGATACTCCGGGCATCTGCGTAGATAGGCACCGCGGTCGGCCTGTTTCCAACGCTCATCGATCTCCTCCAAGTAGTACCGCACATCGTCGCCGAACGAATTTGTGGCAACGAGTTGAACGAAGGCGTCACGGACGATCTCGCTCAGGCTCCGCTCTACCGCATCCCGGCGGATGAAACGAACGAGATCAAGACGATAACGGCTGTGACGCATCGCCTCGGAGTCGAGCCAGTTATTGACCCTATTGAGAACGACTGGGTCAACCGCTAGGGCATGCCAGTGGTCGTCCGAGCGCGAGGGATCGAAGCCTCGTGCTGGCAATTCGCGTAACGGCGGAATGTGCGTCATCCGCCTGAGGTAGGGAAGTAACTCACGACGAAAAGCGTCAAACAACAGCCGGAATGCTTCAGGGATCGCTGTTTTGATGAGCCAACCGTCGTTGTCATTGGGCGGGACCAACTGCACCGGCACGAAATCCTGAACTTCTATGTCGTATAAGTCTCCGATCAGATCAGTTTCGAGAGTTTTGAAATCGCCCAGTCCTGTTGAACCACAGGCATCCAGGAGACGGACCATTGCCGGATGCTCCAAATTGAGGAGATTAATCCGCCAGGAGAGTTCATCCTTCCGGCCGGCACGTAACAGAGGTCCAGCGGCGCTCGAGACTGAAAAGCCGATCATTTCCACCTTTCCAGAAATTCTCTGAAAGGCTAGTTCCAGATCAAATCCTTCAAATTTGTTCCAGCCCCCAACGCCATCTTTGATGCCTGCTCCGGCTATCGACCAGCCGAGCACCGGCCTGGTCCCAAGCTGATGCCCGTGGACGATCTGATTGAAACCGCCCAGATCGGTACGGGTCCGTTGAGTGGTGTGGACGTCCAGTTCGCCTTGGGTAATCCCGTGCTGGAACCAGAGCAGCGAATGAATAATCGACGACTTGCCGGCGCTGTTGGGGCCAAAGACCAAGGTGATGGGTTTGAGGGGTACCGTTTGGGCTACCGGGCCGAAGGCCTTGAAATTGGAGAGAGTTAGACGGGTGGTTGACATATCAAATGCAGGCTTGATGGTTCATCTCTTGCAACAGTTCCTTCATGTGCCCTCCCGCCACTTGTCGGTCAGACTGCCGTCGAAAGCGCGGTGCAGAATGGTTTGGAAGAGGATTTCGAGGGAAGTGACGGACGAAGTGCTGGCACTTCTTGCCGACGTCAGAGACTTCGAGTTTTCTGTAAATCTAAAGAGTAGGTCCCGTGGCACCAGTGGGATTCTAACTTTTTCAAGATTGGTTCTTGTGATTTGCGGCTGTGTGGTGCCTGTGATGGTGTCATCTAGGCCACGGCATTCGAGAAAGGCAACCATGAATTCCTTGCTCACCAGAGTCTCGTCCAAATCGTCGAGCGCCATAGCATTGCCTGTGAGATAGCATTTTGGCGGAGTCAGACTAATCGTTCCGCATGTCGCCCCACGGCATGTAATCACGATGGTAGGGTGTTCGTGATTGAATGAGTGGTGGTAGCCAATTTGCCCATTGGCTCCGAAGGCAGGGTAACCCTCTGGCAGAAGCTGATTTCCTGAAATGGTTGGCCACTGACGCGGCCGACAAACCTCGGTGATGGGCTTTGATGGCCATCTGTCGTGAGCGGAATTTGGATTTCCAAACATCTCCAGAAACAGCGCCGGAAGGATTCTTCGGGAGAGTTGGTCCGCCTGGCGGCGTTGTTGGCGGAGGGTGTCGGCTTGGTCGAGGATCTCGACGATGCGGCGTTGCTCGGAAAGGGGAGGAAGGGGGATTTCTAGAGCACGGATTTTCTGGCGATTGAAACATCCTTGGGATGCATCCGTTTGGCTCGACAAAATTGTATTTTGCAGGCTCTCTGTCCGCAACACGTATGCCAGAAATGCAGGCGATAGGATATCTTTTTGTGTTCTGATGACCGCCACCTGTTGATTCACGACCGCGTTGCCAAGATCAATACCTATCCGACAAGCTCTGCCGATCGAGGCACCGGTGATATTCAGCAGCACGTCGTCGCACAGCACTTGGGCGCGGCGCATTGATTCGAACGTTTCTGGTGAGATTCTCACCACATTATCCAACGACAAACTGCCCATCAGCACGTTCTGGCTTCTAATCAACTGAGGACCTGCCTCGACGTAGCTTGAATTGCCTCCACGCGGAGTGATTCCACTCTCGACGAATGAAGTCAGATCGCCAAGACACCGTTTGGAATAGGACATGATGTTGTTAGTTTCGGCGGATCGGCGGATGGTCGGCGTTTCAGTCAAGGTTACCATTTTCGCCCTTCATCGGCTTTGCAGACAGAGATGCCAGCGCTCCATATGGGACCATTCATGGGCTGAGTTGCTGGCGAAGGGTTTGGAGGCTGGTAATGATGGAGGTTTCCAGATTCAGTAGTTCGTCGACGAGCGCGAGCGGGTCTTCGGCATTGGGGCGGGTGGGTGATGTGGGTTTGTAGGGCGCAGCGGAGAGGTTGTAAGCGGAATTCGCGATCCGCTCCAGCGTAGCCCACCAGCAGGCAGGTTCGGCGGTATCGGCAGCGAGGAGTGAATTTGCTTCGGGGCCGGGCGGCGTTTGGAAACCGCTGCCTTTGAATTTTTTCCACTCGGCGAGCATGGCGGGGATGTCGTTGTCGTTGGGAGTTTCCACGCGGCCGCCGCTGGAGACTTTGTCGGGACCGTAGCCGTCGTTTTTGATTTCATAGAACCAGACGCTGCTGCGCGAGTGATCAGTGAAAGAAACGGGGCGTTGGAAGACGAGGACAGATGTTTTGACGCCGGCGTAGGGTTTGAAGACGCCAACGGGTAGGGAGATGACGGCTTGGAGGTGGTAGTTTTCGACGAGTTTCTGACGGAGATCGACGTGGGCCTCGGTGGAGCCGAAAAGCAGGCCCTCGGGCACCACGACTGCACAGCGGCCGCCAGGGGCGAGCGAGTCCATCATGATGGCGAGGAAAAGCAGTTCGCTCTTATGAGAGTTGGTTGGCAGGTCGGCGCGGATGGAGTCCGTGGACATGAGCCCGGCAAGCGGGGGATTGGCAAGGATGACCTGGTAGCGGCGGATCTTGTCGTCCTCGGTGAGGCCGCCGGTTTCCGCAAGGGAGTTGGCGCGGCGGAGCTTGGCCTTGGGCACGCCGTGGAGCACGAGGTTCATGAGGGCCACGCGGATCATCTGGCTGGAGACGTCGTGACCGAAAAGGGAGGCTTCCAGCTTCTTCCAGTCGTCCTTGGGCAAGCGGTCGCCGATGCCGCGAGGGTAGGTCTGGAGGTTGGGGAATTCATTTGTCGCGGCGGTGACGGAGGCGAAACCCTTGGTTTCCTCCCACCCTTCGCCGTAGATTGGGACGACGCGCGTTTGGCTGGAATACTTGGCGAGGATATGGTCGAGTGCCTCGACGAGAAAGCCGCCGGTGCCGCAAGCGGGGTCGTAAATGGCATCGCCGATGTCTGGATCCACCATCTGCACCATGAACTGGCGGAGCTGGCGCGGGGTGCGGTATTGGCCGAGGTCCGACTTGGCCTGGTTCTGGAGTTTGAGGAGTTGGTATTCAAAAATATCGCCCTTCACATCCGGACCGAGTTTGGCGAACTGTAAGGTGTCCAGAATATCGACGACTTTCTTGAAGACATGTGGGTCCTCGAACTGGAATCGGGCGTCAGCAAAGAACGTGGCGACGGACGGGACCTCGCGGACAAGGGATGCCATGTAGGGAAAGACCTCGTCGTTTACGAAATCGAGCAGGTCGTGGCCGGATTTCAAACGCCACTCGGACCAGCGGTAACGGCGTGCTTGGGCGGGAAAGAGCGTGGGACGGTCCAGCGTGATACCGAGCAGTTCGGCCTGGGTGTGCTGGTTTTCCGCCTCGTCGAGCAGTTTCAGATAGAGCAGGTAAGAGAATTGCTCAACGTAGGTGATGGGATTGTTCAGGCCGCCTGACCACATCACTTCGGTGATTTTATCGAGCTTCTGGCGGATTTCGGAATTCATGAACGGAGTGGGAAGTGATCAGCGGGTGTGGAAGCCGATTTCGTGGGGAGCATTGTTGAGAACCTTCGTGGCCACCCGATAGATTTCCACGAAGTCCGCATTGAGAATGATCTTTTCCTGACGGGCAGGGGATTTCTTTTTCGCGGGCATGTCGTCAGGCGGAGGCGAGGGTGGCGAAGATCGGAATGAACTGCATTTCAGGCTCGCGAGATCACTAGCTGAACGATCCGAACGAAGCAATGCCATAATCTGCGACCGTGGCCGGTTGCGGGAGCATCCCGGTCCCGAGTTCCCGCCAATAGTTTGGGGCAGGTGCCCGATGTTAGGAGGTTTGGGTTGTGGAAGGATTCGGGTCATTTGCGGCTGACGAGCGGGGAGCAGATTGCCATCAAATGATGGCTCTTGCAATAGCTGGATTCACATGTACCATGACTCCAGAGTCATGACGGAGATTTTCTTAACGAATGGAGTTTCGCTGGAGAGATTGCAAACCTTGGCGAAGGTAGTGAGTGCCGGCAGCATCGCATTGGCGGCTAGGGGTGATCCAAACACGCAAAGCCTGATCAGTCGGCAGCTCGGGGAATTGGAAAAGGCACTGGGCCTAGAATTGCTGGAGCGGACTAAAAAGCCGTATCAGCCGACTCCGGTGGCGTTGCGGTTGGCTGAGTCCTGCGAGCGGTTTGTGCGGGAGGTGGGGGATGTTTCCGCAGAGGCGTTGGGCTGGTGCCGCCCGCTCAAAGTGGGTGCTGGCGAATGGGTGATCCGGGAACTTCTGGTGCCGCTGATCGGGAGGCGAACCCGGCAATGGGAGGGAATTTCATGGGTCATGCACAACCTGACGTCGAGTCGGATTCAGGAAGGACTGGCGGCGGAGCGGCTCGATGTGGGGCTGGCGCCACGCCTGCGGGCAGACGGTAGTGTGCGGGTGAAGGAACTGCCAGGTTATGGCATGCGGCTGCTGTTGCCGGTGGGGACGGTACCCGATCAAAGCGGTTGGAACCGCCTAACCGAGATGCCGGTCGTGGTGCTGGAGGGAGACGGAGGATTCCGGAGATTTCTGGCGGAATGTGAGCAGGAGCGAGGGGTGCGGCTGCGGATAGGGGCGGAATGTACGAGTTATCCGCAGGCGGTGGAATTAGCGGAGGCGGCGAACTGGGCTGTGTTCGTGCCGGAGTTGGGATGGAAGCGGCGCCATGACTGGGCGGCCCGCCATCAAAAACTGCCAGGTATCGAGGCCTACCGGCACACTCTCATACTCGGGTGGAACGAACGGGTCAGCCATCGGCGACCTGAGGTGGCGAATTTGGTCAAAGCACTCGGTGGAATGAAGTAGGGACGGAGCCGAGGTGGCACTGGACATTTTTTCGGGTGCAGATTGAGGCTCAGCAGGAGACAATAGCCGGTCAGGCGGAATGATCCTCAATAGGTGAATCACGTTGGTAACATGCTCGATAACGGCGAGCCAAACGCCAGTTTCAAAGGCTGATCGGACACCATTTTCCGAGCATGACAAATCCGGGGTGTGGGGTCATCGCTCCATGCCTCGGATTTTGCGTTTTGTGCCGCGTAGGAACACGTGCCGGCCGCACAAGGTATTGCGATATGGTCGGCCGTCACATGCACCATCCGCACCTAACAGTCACCATTGGCGCGCGGATTGAACGGGGTCACTCGACCTGGGTGCCGTTGAGGATTTTCTTACCGCTCCGCTTGTCCCACAGGAACGTGTTCTCCATCTGTCCGTCTTTCGGAAGAATCCCGAACCATTCGTCGGCTATGTCCTCAGTGGTCAGTTCCCGGTAGTGCTTGAAGATGATGGACGGGGAGTTGCCCGCTTCCAGCGCCACCTGGTCGGCACTCTTCACCGTGGCGATGCGGTAGCTGATGAACGAATGTCTGAGCACGTTGCGCGGCCAGTCGATTTTCAACACCCGCGCCAGCGCCGTGACATCCTGGTGCAGGTATTTCGCTGCAACCACCTTGCCCTTGCGCTTCAGGGGTTCCAGCCAGGCGGCGAGATTGTCGGTGATCGGCACCACGCGCCTGGATGCCGTTTTCGCCTGGCCTGCCCGGATTTCGATGATGCGGCGTTCCAGATCCACGGCTGACCAATCGAGGCGGTTGAGTTCGGCCATGCGGATACCGGAGAACGCCCCGATGGCCAGAATGGGCAGCAAGCGCGGCGGGGCTGCGTGGAGAATGGTCCGCATCTGGTCGGGAGTGAAGACCGACACGTCATCGGAGACGAACTTGACCAAACGGACATTGTCGGCAGCAGTGCTCTTGTCTTCTGGCAGATAGTTCCTGCTGCGGGCAAACGAGAAGAAGACTTTGATGCAGCGCAGCATCGAGTTGCGCGTGCCCGGAGCCACATCCAATGAGCGGAGCCAGGCGTCGATCTCCTGCGAGGTTGCATCCATGACCTCCCCCGGAAAGCGGGCGGCAAACCGGTTGAGGGTGGTTTTCAACTGCCCCAGATACACCTTGCTCGCCCCGTCCTGTTCGCGGTGGACCAACATCTCCGCGACGATCTGGGGAATGGTGACCCGCCGCAGCACCTTCTTGAAGTGCTTGCCATACTCGGCGGCCATCGCGGACAGGGATTCCGTTCCGGCCAGGTCGCGGGCGCGGATGTAGTCCTCCACAGCGGCGACCAACGGAATGCCGATCTTTTGGAGCATGGCCTCGGCCGCCTTGAAACTGTCGCGCTCATGGGGTTTCAGGTCGGTGACGTGCTGCATGCCCGACTGGATCCGCTGCGCCACGAGCAGCGCCTCCTTCTTGGCGGCGGCCAGATCCGTGAATGTCTGGCGCATCCGTTTGCCGTCCCGGTGGTAGCACAGGAAATAGCGGATCCGCCCCTTGGATTGCGATAGGTAGATGGGCACCGAAGCCGATCCGAATTTTACCCGGGCACAGGGACCTCCGCTTTTCCCGCGCTTGCGGGGACGGGTGTTAGGAGTTCCCGCGCAGTTTGTCACCATTTTGTCACCAGCCTCGTCCATGACGCTGGGAATGGTGTCAACCGCCTCCGGGACGGCATTCATAACCCATTGGTTATGAGGATGGTGCGCGCGAGAGGACTCGAACCTCCACATCCTTGCGAATACTAGAACCTGAATCTAGCGCGTCTACCAATTCCGCCACGCGCGCACTGAGAGCCGGCAAGCCGGGGAGGAGAGGAGAGCAGGCAGGCGGGCGAATAGCAACCCCGAAGTTGCAGAAATTTCACGCCAGTGCGTGCGGGGTGGGCGGCGCACCGCGTGGCAGGCAGGGTTGTGCCAGCGGAGCGCGGGTGTGCGCTTGGGATTTCAAGCAAGAGAACAGGCCCGGGAATGGTGGGTTGGTGGCAGGCAGTAGCGCTGCATTTTCGTCGTTGCCAAGCCCCCCCCCGCCCGCACACTCTCCGCCCATGCAAAAGGCTACCCCACTTGTCCTCGTGCTCACGCTTGCCGTGACCGCGATGTTTCTTTCGCTTCGCACCAAGCAATCGCCAGCGGTCCCACAGCCGCCGCCAGCGGCGGCGGCACGGGTGGCAGCGGCGGCAGCGGCGACAGCGGCGACACCCCAGTCTGCCCCCACCCCGCCGGCCCTCGCCGCCAAAGCCGAAGCGCCAGTCGAGAAGATCACACCGCGCCCCTGGCCGCAAGCCGCGTCGGATATCACGTCGGACAAGGGCGCGAGCTACGGCCACCTCGACAACGGCCTGCGCTACGTCATTTACCCCAATAGCGAGCCACCCAAGCGGGTGTCGTTGCGCCTGCACGTCGCCGCCGGTGCCCTGATGGAAAACGACGACCAACAAGGGGTGGCCCATTTTCTCGAGCACATGGTGTTCAATGGCACGAAATCCCACTCGGCCGGGGAACTCATCCCCCACATGCAACGCCTCGGCATCCCCTTCGGCGCCGACGTCAATGCCTATACCTCGTTTGATGAAACCGTCTATATGCTCAATCTGCCCGACCTCTCCGAGGAAACCCTCAAGCTCGGCTTCACCGTGATGCGCGATTTCGGCGACGGGGCGCTGCTCCAAGCCGAGGAAATCGACAACGAACGCGGCGTCATCCTGGCCGAGAAGATCAGCCGCGACACGGTCGGCGACCGCCTGATGCGCCAGCAATTCCGCGCCTTGCTGCCGGATTCGTTAGTTGCGCAACGTTTTCCCATCGGGCTTGAGGAGATCATCAAAGCCGCCCCGCGCCAACGCTTCAGCGAGTTCTACAACCGTTACTACACCCCGGCGCGCATGACGTTCATCGTGGTCGGCGACGTCGATCCAGTGGCCATGGGCCAACGGATCGCCGCCAGCTTTGCCTCGATGGCCAACCCGGCCGCGCCCGGCAGCAACCCGGATCTGGGCCCGATCAAGGCCCCCGAGGGGCTGGCCACCGCGGTGTTCGCCGACCGCGAAGTGAGCTCCACCAGCCTCTCGCTGACGCTGGTGAAGCCGTTCCAGAAGAAGCCGGACACTGCGGCCACGCGCAATGAGCGGTTGCCGTTGGCGCTTGCCAACGTGATGCTCAGCCGCCGCTTTGAACGCCTGGCACAACAGGAACACTCCGCGATCGCCGCGGGTTCGGCCTCAAACGATGACGCCTTCAACTATGCTGAGATTGGCACCGTCGAGGTGGTCGCCTCCGATGACAACTGGCAGGCCGCCGTGCCGGTGCTCGAACAGGAATTCCGCCGTGCCCTGGAGCATGGTTTCACTGCGGCGGAACTGGCCGAGGCCAAGGCCAACCTGCTCAACCGCTACGAACAAGCGGTGAAACAAGAAGCCACCCGCAAGTCGGAAGGCATCGCCATGGCCTTGGTCCGAGCCATCAACAACGACACGGTCTTCTCCACGCCGCAAGCAGACCTGGAAATCGCGCGCGCCGGGTTGGACGCGATCGATCCGGACCGCTGCCATGCCGCGCTCAAGAAATTCTGGGACGCCCCCGGCATGCACCTGATCCTTACCACCAAGGAAAAACCCGAGGCCGCCGAGAAAAACCTGGCCGCGATCTATCAGGAATCCACCGGTTCCCCGGTCGCCGCGCCGGCCGCGGGGGCCACCCTGAAGTTTGCCTACACCACCTTCGGCAAGCCCGGCAGCGTCACCACGCGCAAGGAGGTGGCCGATCTGGGTCTCACCCAATTGGTGTTGTCCAACGGCATCCGTGTCAACCTCAAGCCCACCGATTTCGAGCAAGGCCGCATCCACCTGCTGGCGCGCATCGGTAGCGGCCAACTCACCCAGCCGAAGAACCAACCGATGCTCGATGACTTCGCCACCGCGGTGTTTGAAGGCGGCGGCCTCGGCAAGCACTCGAACGATGAACTCCAACAACTCCTCGCCGGCAAAAACGTCGGCTCCACCCTCGGCATCGCGGAAGACGCCTTCACCCTCGGCGGCAGCACCACCGCGGCGGATTTCGCCCTGCAAGTGCGGCTGATGTGCGCCAGCCTAACTGATCCGGGCTACCGCAACGAGGGGCTCTGGCAATTCCAGAAGGAGATCCCGATGATCTATCAACAACTCAACCACACCCCGCTGGGGCCGCAACAACAGATGGAAGGGTGGCTCCACGGCGACGACTCGCGCTACACGCCGGCAGCGAAGGAAAAACTGGCGTCCTACACCCTCGAGGACGCCAGGAAATGGCTCACCCCGGAACTGACCAAAGGCTATCTGGAACTCACCATTGTGGGGGATTTCAAAATCGAGGCGGTCCTGCCCGAGCTGCTGGCCACCTTTGGCGCGCTGCCCAAGCGGGAGCGCAGCAAGCCGGAATTGGCCGAGACGCGCCGCGTGGTCATGCCCAACGCCCCCGCGGAAAAGACCTTCGCCTATGATTCGAAAATCCCGCAGGCCGTCGCCTTCGCCCTGTGGAAAACCAAGGGGGTGCGCAACAACCAGCGCGAATGCCGCCGGCTCAACCTGCTGGCCGACATCTATCAGGACCGCCTGCGCGAGGAAATCCGTGAGAAACTCGGCGCCTCATACGGCCCGAATGCCGGGGCGACCGGCTCGGATGCGCTGGACAACTTCGGCCTCATCCTCGGCCAGAGCATCGGCAAGCCCGCCGACGTGCCGTTGCTGCTCAACACGATGCGTGATCTCGCCGACCAACTCGCCACCAAGGGTGCCACGGCCGACGAGTTGGACCGCGCGCTCAAACCCACCCTCAGCCAGCTCAAACAATCGCTGCGCGATAACAAGTACTGGCTCAACACCGCGCTCAGCCAGTGCCAACTCGATCCCAAGCGGCTTGATCTGGTGCGCGAGCGCGATGCCGACTACGCCTCGATCACCGTTGCGGAAATCAACGCGCTGGCCAAGAAATA
This sequence comes from Akkermansiaceae bacterium, assembly GCA_903934285.1. Classification (GTDB taxonomy): domain Bacteria; phylum Verrucomicrobiota; class Verrucomicrobiia; order Verrucomicrobiales; family Akkermansiaceae; genus Luteolibacter. The sequence goes on from CAIZNN010000069.1 coordinate 18,294, forward strand.
CCTAACCGCGGAAAACGCCCTGCTCATCACCATCAAGCCGAAGGAGTGAGTTGATTACTTGGCGCGGATGTGCCAGACCTCGACGAGTTGGTTGCGCTCAGGCGCGCGGCTGCTGAAGCGGTCGGTCTGGCCCAGATAGACCGCCTGCACCAGCTGGCCCGGGCGCTTCACACTGGTGAGCGACTCGGCCACCGCGGTGGCGCGCGCCGACGACAGCGTGCGATTGGCATCGACGTTGCCGGTATCCGAGGCATAGCCGATGACTAACAACAGGTCGCCATCCGGCACGTTGTCGACCAAGCGCCGGACGGGTTCCTCATCGGCCGGTCCCAATTTGGCGGACCCGGTGGGGAAGGTGAGGGTTTTGACCACGGCGGCCGCGAGGTCCGCCCCAATCTGGCTGTAGGTCTTGCTGATATCGGAATCGGACTGGTTTTCCAACTTGCGCAGCGTGCCGAACAACTTGACGGCGGCGGGCAACAATTCGTTTTCGGAGCGGGCGAACAGGCGGGCTTTGCCGAGTTCCGCTTCGAGTTCCTTGGCGCGCGATTCAAAGAACTCCTTGGCGCGGAGGGTTTCCTCGAAGCGGCGTTGCAGACTATCCAGATCGGCCTTGGACGCCTGCTCGCCGACCGCGGCGAGTTGTTGTTTCAAGGCGGCCACCTCCGCGACCTGGGCCTCGCGCTGGGTCTTGAGAGTGTCCACTTCGCTGCGCAACGCCGCGGCCTCGGGGCCGCTGGCTTTGGCCTGCTGCAGCTCGGCCTTCGCGCGCTCATAATCATTGCCGAGCATTTGCCGGTATTGCTCCAAGCGCAGCACCTCGGTGGTCTTGGTGGCCAGCGCGGCGCGCGCCTCATCGAGCAACTGCTTGTAGCGCGCGGCCAGCAACCCGATGCCCTCGGCATCCTTTTTCATGCGCTCCGCGATATCCTCAATCTGCTCGCCGCCCGCCAGCGTCGGCTGGCCCAGCGCGCCGCTCTGCCGCTTCAAGGCCTCCAGTTCGGCCCGCAACGGTGCGAGCTTCTGGTTTTCGTTAGGGGTCTTCAGCTTGATGCCGATGAGGATCACCAGCATGGCCACGATCGCAACCGCCATCGCCATCACCGGCGTGACGGCCGTCTTGGGTCTTGGTCCGGACGCCGGACTGGCAGGCGTGGTGTGCGCGGCGTCTTGCTGCTCGGCGGGTGGCAATTGGGTATCCGGCATGGCGGCAAGCTGGACCCGTGCCCCCGCGTTTGTCAAATCCGATCCGATCAAATCAGGGGCAGATGCGGGTGGATGTCCCCATCCAGCGGCGAACTCTCCCCGGCGAGATGGCGCAACAACGCGGCAAAGCCGATCATCGCCGCGTTGTCCGTGCACAACCACGGCGCGGCCACCACCAATTCCACACCAGCCCGCGCGCAGGCCTGGGTGAAGGCGCCGCGCAAGGCTTGGTTGAGACTCACGCCGCCGGACAGCGCCACGGTGCGCTGGCCGCTGTGCTGGGCGGCTTTGAGGGTTTTGGCGACGAGGATTTCAATGACCGCCTGCTGAAACGACGCCGCCAGATCCGCCAGCGGAAGGGTGCCCACCTGCCGCTGCAAGGTGTAGAGCACCGCCGTTTTCAACCCCGAAAACGAAAAATCCAGGTGGGCGTCGTGCAACATCGCACGCGGAAAATGGTAGGCCGCCGGGTCGCCGTCGCGGGCGAGTTTCTCGATTTCCGGCCCGCCCGGATAGGGCAGTCCGAGCATCTTGCCCACCTTGTCGAACGCTTCGCCCGCCGCATCGTCGCGCGTGCCGCCGAGTTTCCGGTAGTGGCCGGCGGCGGCCACGTCTAACAACAACGTGTGTCCGCCCGACACGATCAAGGCGACATGCGGCGGCACCTGGGTGTCTCCAACAAATGGCGACAGCAGGTGCCCTTCCAAGTGGTTGATGCCCAGAAACGGCCGCCGCGTCGCGCAGGCCAGCGCCTTGGCCGCCGTGCTGCCGATCAACAACGACGAGGCCAACCCCGGCCCGGTGGTCGCCGCAAAGGCATCGACCGCCCCCACCGCCACCCCGGCTTGCCGCAGTGCTTGCTCGACGAGCGGGCGCAAAAGCAGCGAGTGGTTGCGTGAGGCGAGTTCCGGCACCACTCCGCCGAATTCCCGGTGCAACTCGATTTGTGAGGCCACCACGGTGGCCAGCACCTCTGCGGCACGCCCCGCCTCACCGCGGACCAACGCCACGGCCGTTTCATCACACGACGATTCGATTGCCAAAATCAGGGGCACGCCGCGGAGCCTAGCCGGTCGCGCCGCCCCTTGCCCATGAAAAAGTACCACCGCATGCGGGCACCGGGATTGGCGATCCTCCGAGTCGCCCAGCCCATGCAAGGTGCAAGGCTGGCCGCCGGGCGGCCTTGCTTGCGCTCCACATGGGCTTGGGCGGCTGGGAACCCGCCCCTCCTTGGGCGCTCCCGCGCCCGGCCCATGCGAGGTGCAAGGAGTCGTTAGGGAGGCGGCGGCAGGGAGACCAGCGGGATGCCTTGGCGGCGACTCGCTTTCGCCAACGCCTTCGGGGCGCCACTGGTGATGAGATAATCGAGCGGCAAGGCGGCGGCACCATCAATCGCGGCAATGAGTTGGCACAAGCGGTCGCGCGCCGCACCGCACGGCGCGGCGTGGATCCGGGTGGCGGCCGGCAGCCATGCGGGCAGATCCCGCCCCGGTTCCAACACCACCTCATAGGTCACATCCGGATGTACCCATGCCTCGGGAAGCCGCCACCCCGGCGGCGCATCGGCCAACCAGACCAGGGCGCGATGCGGCCGGCCGCTGCCATGGGATTTGGCTCCCAGCCAATCCCGGATGGTAAACTCGGAGTTGATATAGACTTTCCATCGTTCCTGCAGCCAGAACACATCGAGCGGCCCGCGCAGCATCGCCTGCTCCAGAGTGACCATGCAACTGTCGGTGCTGGGCGAGGCACTAGTTGCCACAAACCGGGCACTCCATCTGCCCGGCGCCACAGTGGTTAGGGACAACGCCAGCACCGCGCTTTTCGCCCGCCGCGCCAACAGGCTCGGCAGCGGACTGGCGCGCGTGAGCCGCCCGAAAAACCGCACCACCTCGCCTTGGGGGCCCACCCGCTGGTCCGCCAGAATCCCGACGATGCCCCCCGCACGCAGAAACCCGGCCACCAAGTGGGGGTTGTCGCGTTTGGAAAACATGCGGGTGCCATCCGCTTGGCGCCGCTTGAGCACGCTTTGATCTAACAACGGATTGTTGAGCGGCCGATAGAACGCGCCGGCGCACGCACCCGGCGGGAACAAGTGGACGATGCGGCTGAGCAACTCCCAATTGCCCATGTGCGACAGCAACAACACGACCCCGTGGCCAGCGGCGTGGGCCTGTTCCAGGAGTTCGAGGTTTTCAATTTGGATCACGCTGCCGAGTTGGTCCGGCGCGAGCCGCGCGGTGCGCGCCGCGGAAAACAAATTGGCGCCGGTCCGCCGGAACGTCGCCTGCGCCATGCGCCGCAGGGTCGGCAGGTCATACTCGCCGGCGAAGGCAATCCGCAGGTTGCGCAACACGGTGGCGCGGCGTTGCGGCATGCAGCGCCAGACCACCCCGCCTAACACCTCGCCAAGGCCAAACGCCCAAGCGCCCGGCAACCAGCCGACGGCCTTTTGCAGCCCGGTTTGGACCAACCACTCGAACCGCCATCGCCACCGCTTCGGGAGTTTCTCATCGGGGTTGCTCATACGGCGGGATTATGGGTGGCGGGTCGTGCTGTTGATCAGCGTGCTGCAAGAGGGATTTTCCAGTGGCTGGCAAGGAGGCGGTCGTGCCCGCCCGGCGACAAAAGTCTATGCCACCTGCCCCAACCCAACGACATCAAAAAAATCGCTCAAACTTCCTCCGCGTTGCCTCACAAATATGGACGCCGCAGGGCAGCGCGGGCCCGGTCATTGCAGCGGATGCGTCCTGCGCAGCCTCAGACACCCTGAACCCGGGGGAACATGGCTGAGCCTGTCACCTGCGGGAAATCGGCGTGGCCATCAGCGCCGGGCATAGCGGAAGCCGGGGAAGGCGCGGACGAGGCGGCGCATTTCGAGTTTCATGAGGGTGGCGGTGACGACGTGGGCGGGCAGGCCGCTGCGCTCGATGATGCGGTCCACCGACGCCTCGTCGCTGGTGACGGCGGCGAAGACTGCCGCTTCCCCGGCGGGCAACTCGGGGGTGGCAGCGGGTTCTTCGGCGGGTGTGGGTTGGCGGGCAAACGGCAGTTCGCCCAGATCATCGAGGAGGTGGGAGGGGTCGGCGACCAGCGTGGCACCCTCGCGAATGAGTTGATGGCACCCGGCAAAGGTCGGCTTGTCGATCGGACCGGGCACGGCAAAGACCGGGCGGCCGTATTCGGTGGCGAGGTTGGCGGTGATGAGCGAGCCGGACCAAGCGGGGCATTCGATGACCAACACCGCGCGGGCCCAACCAGCGACGATGCGGTTGCGCATCGGGAAGGTCTGCTTGTCCGGGGCGGTATGCAGAGGAAACTCGGAAACGACGGCACCGTGGCCGGCGGCGATTTTTTCCGCGAGGCCGAGGTTTTCCGGCGGATAGAGCTTGGCCAGGCCGGAGCCAATCACCGCGATGGTGCGCCCGGCGGCCGCCAGCGCCGCCTCGTGCGCCGCAGTGTCGATGCCGCGCGCCAGACCCGAGACAATGGTGAAGCCGGCGTGCGCAATCTGATAGGAAAACTTCTTGGTCGCCTGGGTGCCGTAGGTGGTGGCGCGGCGCGAGCCGACGATGCTGATGGCGTGGCGGTCGCGCGGCTCGAGCTTGCCCCAGACGTAAAGCAGCAGCGGCCGGTCGTAGATGTCGCGCAGCGGGGCCGGATAGTCCGGGTCATCCTGGGTGACGATGGCGATTCCGCGCTGGGCGGCTTCGGCAAGTTCGGCGGCGGGATCGGCATGGTCTTGCCAGGCGTGGAGGATGGCGGCGGTTTCCTCGCCGATGCCATCGACGCGCATCAGCCGGTCCTTGGCCGCGCCGAGGATGGCGGCGGCATCGCCGAACGCCTCTAACAACCGGCGCACGCGGATCGGGCCGATTTTCGGCAGCAGGTTCAGGGCGGTTAGGGCTTCGAGCGGGGACATCGGGCGGGTGCCTGAAGGCATTGGGGGGAGAGGGTGGCCCACATCTAGCAGACTGCGGCGGTGCTGGGAAGCAGGAAATGGGTACAGCCACAACACTGGAAGCCGCCAGAGGCAAGGGCAGAGGAATGGATTTGGCAAGAGCTTTGCGCGCCTTCGACACGACCCTTGATAGGTGTCGTGCCTTGGGTGTTACCCGGCGAGCAAGGCTTCGTCCCAATCTTTCCACACCGGGTCGAGGTGCTGGGCGCGGAGCATGGCGGTGACTTCGGCGGTGCTGCGGGTATCGTGGATTTGGAATTGCTCGGTCGCTTTGTCAGCGCCGGATTTGCTGGCGAGTTCGACGCGGCGGCCTTTCACCGTGAGATGGAGGTCATCGCTGCCGGCGCCGGTGTAGCCGCCCGGTTCGGTGCGGGCGCCGGCCGACATGTGGGTCACCCCGAGGCTGGCGACGGCATCGCGCAAGGGTGCGGGCTCGCGGGTGGACACGACGATGCCGACCTGGGGGAAGGTGACGCGGAAGGCGGTGAGCAACCTGACAAACGAGCGGTCCGGCAGGAACAGGGCGGCATCGGGCTGGTATTGATAGTTGCCGGCATACGGCCGCATGCGCGGGAAGGAAACGGTGAACTGGGCTTTCCAGCAATGTTTGTAGAGGTATTCGAGATGGGCGCACAGGGCCATGGCTTCGGCCTGCCAGTGGGCGAGACCGAACAACGCGCCGATGCCAATGCGGCGAAAACCCCCGCCGTACGCGCGTTCGGGGCAATTGAGCCGCCAGGCGAAATCGCGCTTGGGCCCGGCGGTGTGCAGCGCCTGATAGACGTCGCGGTCGTAGGTTTCCTGATAGACCACGAGGCCCTCGGCGCCGTGTTGGACGAGTTGGGCGTAGTGGTCATCGGCCATCGGGCCGACCTCGATGGCGAGGGTTGGAATGAACGGTTTGAGCGCGTCGAGGCATTGTTGGAGGTAGCCATCGGAGACGAATTTGGGATGCTCGCCGGCGACCAGCAAGAGGTGGCGGAAGCCCAGCGCGTGGAGGTGCCGGGCCTCGCGCACCACCTGTTCGACGCTGAGGGTGGTGCGCAAGATGGCGGCATCGCGGGAGAAGCCGCAATAGCTGCAATTGTTGACGCATTCGTTGGAGAGATACAGCGGGGCAAACAGCCGCATGGTCTTGCCAAAATGGCAGCGGGTGAGTTGCTGGCTGCGGCGGGCCAGGCCTTCGAGCGGTTCGCCGCAGCGCGCGTCAAGCAAGCGCCCGAACCGCCGCATCAGCGGCGTGGGCTGCGCGAGCAGGTCTGGAAAAACATCGGCGAAGGCCATGGCACACGCAGCATGCCGCCTGCCGGCCACCACGTCAAAGGCAAGCCGCGGAAAAGTACAATCGGCCAGCGCCAGTTGGGCTTCTGGCGGGCGCAGGGTGGGCATCAGGCACCCGCCGCCAGGGTGGGCGCGAGGGGCCGCGGCAAAGATTTTCAACATTGTTGTTGCAATCGGTTCTCAATTAGACGAATTTGCGGCCGTGAAGTTTGCCGCGCCCAAAGTACTGGAAATGGACACCGCCATGACGTTGAATCAGGCAGGGGTGGGATGTGACTTGCGGATTCACGTGTTGAGCGGGCCGGGTTGTGAGCGCTTGCGGGAGCTCGGGTTTTGCGAGCAAAGCCAAGTGCGCAAGTTGGCCGGAGGCCGCAATTTGATTTGTTCGGTGTGTGGCACACGCCTGGCGATCAGCCGGGAATTGGCGGAGCAGGTGCTGGTGAAGGCGGCGGGCTGAGAGTGACCCCACTGCCATGTCCCTTCCATCCGACCTTGCAGCCACGATCGCGTTGATCGGCAATCCGAATGCCGGCAAAACCACCCTGTTCAACGCCCTGACGGGTGAGAACCAGCGGGTGGGCAACTACTCCGGGGTCACGGTGGAAGTGAAGGCGGGGACGTTTTTCACCCCGCACGGGCGCAAGTTGCGGGTTTTGGACTTGCCGGGCTGTTACTCATTGCGGGCGGGCTCTCCGGATGAACGGGTGGCGGTGGCGGCGCTGGCAGGCGAGCTGCCCGGCGAACCGCGACCAGACCTGGTGGTCTGCGTGGTGGACGCCTCCAACCTCGAACGCCACTTGCAGCTCGTCTTGCAGGTGGTCGAACTCGGGCTGCCCTGTGTGCTGGCACTCAATATGATCGATGTGGCGGAACGCTCGGGCTTGCGGCTCGATCCGGCGAAACTTGCCGACGCACTCGGCCTGCCGGTGGTCGCCTTGCAAGCCAGCGCCGGCAAGGGCGTGCTGGAGCTCAAACAGGCGCTGCGCTTTCCCCTGCCCCATGCCGTGGCCGCACGCTGGCTGGCCCCGGGCGTGGCACCCGAGACCGCGCGGCGCGACTTCATCAATCGCTTGTGCGAACTGGCCGCGCGGCGGCCCGAGGCGCATCAATTGACGGTATCGGACCGCGCGGACGGGGTGTTGCTCCACCCGCTCTACGGCTGGGTCTTCTTCCTGGGGATTTTGCTGGCGGGGTTCTGGGCGATTTTCGGGTTGGCCAGAATCCCCATGGGCTGGATCGAACTGGGACAGGGGGCGCTCGGCGCGTGGGTCCGCTCGCTGCTGGCCCAGGGCGACTTGCGCTCGTTGTTAGTCGACGGCGTGATCGGGGGCGTGGGCGGGGTGGTGATGTTCCTGCCGCAAATCGCCCTGTTGTTCCTGTTCATCGGTTTGCTAGAGAGTACCGGCTACATGGCGCGGGCGGCCTATCTGATGGATGGGGTGATGGCGCGGGCCGGGCTGAGCGGCAAGGCGTTTCTGCCGTTGTTCAGTTCCTATGCCTGTGCCATTCCGGGAGTGATGGCCACCCGCACGATTCATTCCGCGAAAGAGCGGCTGGTGACCATTTTCGTGGCGCCATGGATGAGTTGCTCGGCGCGGTTGCCGGTGTACCTGCTCATCGTGCCGCTCTTGCTGCATGAGGATGAGGGTTCGTGGAAACAGCCGCTGGTGCTCTTCGGCATTTATACGCTGGGCACCCTCAGCGCGTTTGTGGTGGCACGCGTGTTGCGCGGGCGGCTCGGCCCGGATGCCACCGCCGCCCATTTCTTGTTGGAAATGCCGCCGTACCGGCTGCCGCAGTGGAGATATATCATGCGGCATGTGTTGGAACGGGCATGGGCCTTTGTGCAGAAAGCCGGCACCCTCATTCTCGGGCTCTCGATCCTGCTGTGGGCACTGAGCACCTATCCGAAATCGAGCGGCGCCGATGGCGCGGAAAAACTCGCGCACAGTGCCATGGGCCGCATGGGCGTGGTGCTCGAGCCGCTGGTCAGGCCGCTCGGCTTCGACGGGCGCATCGGCACGGCGATTCTAACATCCTTTTCGGCGCGCGAGGTGTTCAATGCGTCGCTGGCGATATTGTTCCGGGTGGAGGGTGCGGGCGATGACCAGGCGCAGCGCGGCATGCTGCGGGCGCAACTCGCGGCGGCGAAATGGCCGGACGGGCGGCCGTTGTTCACGCCGCTGGCGATGATCTCACTGCTGGTGTTCTACATTTACGCCTTGCAGTGCCTGCCGACCGTGGCGGTGGTGGCCCGCGAGTCCGGCTCGTGGCGCTGGGCGCTGGGCCAGCTCGGGTTCATGACGGCATTTGCCTGGTGCGCGTCGCTGCTTATCTATCAAGGGGGGAGGCTGCTCGGGTTGGGATGAGCGCCGAGTGGCAATCTCTAGCAGCCGCGGGGGTGGTCATTATCACCGCCATGGTGTTGCTGTGGCGGTTGGCGCGGCGGCCGCGGGCCGGCTGCGGCGGCGGCTGTAGCGGCTGCGGCGGCAAGCGCCGGGCGCCGCGGCGCTGAGCGGGGGCCGGCGGTTTTGTTAGCCGCCTTTGTGGCTCACCCGGCTGGTCTTATACACCAGGGGATACTCGCCATTATCATCGATGCCGTGCCAGCCGAGTTTGCCGAAGGCGCGCAGGATCGAGGTGAGGGGCTCGCCCTCCTCTTCGCCTTCGCCGTGTTCGATGGTGGCGGCATGCGAGACGCCATTGACGCATTCGATGCTAATGACGGTGCGGAAGCCGTAAAGATAGATCCAGTCTCCCCAGGTCTTGCCTTCATGGTGAGGTTCGAAGTGGACCTTGCGCAGGGCTTCGAGCAGTTGGGTGATGGTGCTGGGTGCTTCCGAATGGGGAATGACAAGCTGAGTTTCCATGAGTGGGTGTGCGAGTTACGGCGTGCTAGGGTTACAGACAGATTTCAGAATCGTGCAGTTCATGTCGAGCCCGAAACAAGCCGGGTTTAGGCGCTAAGATTGGCGCTAAGATTGGCGTGGGTTTTGGGTGCGGCGGGTTGGGCGTGGTCGGAATTACAGAGGCGTCCGGCATTGTGTACCACGCGCCAGCCGAGCGCAACCAAAAAACCCCCAACTAAAAAAACGTGACTGCAAAACCCATGCGGACGGGCGGCGCGCCGATTTTCCAGTGGCCGCTTGCGGCCACCCGCCGCTGACGCGGCTTAGCCGTCACGGGAGGCGCGAGGATGGATGGCGGCGGGGTCCCGCCCCACGCCTGTTAGAAGCGCGAACACGCGGCAGCACCAGCCGGCGCGGCTGCGCCACGGGCGCGCGGGGCGGACGATTTGCCAGCCGGCGGCGGCCGCCCGCGCGGCGAGAGCTGGAGCGGGATTGACGACGGTGGCGGAGTGGCACAGTTCGAGCATCGGCAAATCCGCGTCGCTGTCGGTGTAGCCGTGGGAACGCAGCAATTTGCCAGCGGCAAAGTACGAATCGGGCAGGAGCGAGCGCAAGCGCGCGACTTTGGCGGCACCCTTGTGGTTTTGCAACGCGGGGAACAACCGGCAAGCGGGCGTGCTCGCCACCGGAGTGCCCAGCGCCAGATCGAAGCCAAGCGCCCGGCCGATCTCGGTGACATAAAATTGCGGACTGGCGGAGGCGAGGATCAGCAGATGGCCCTGCCGCCGGTGGGTTTCTAACATGCCGGCGAGTTCGGGGTAGATGGCCGGCAGGATGGCGGTGGCGAAGGTGCGGGAGTGGGCGGCGAGCGTAGCTGCGGGCATGCGCCAGAGGAAACTCAGGAACCCGCGTTTCATGCCGGCGTCCTTCAACAGTGGGAACAGCGGCAGCAGCCCCAGAAACACCGGCAACAACACCGCGCGCCAAGGTTCGCGGCGCAACACATGGTGCCGAAACAACAATTGGCAGTCCCACGCCAGCAGCGTGCCATCCAAGTCCACCAGTGCCACGCCGGCTGGCGGGTCCGGCGACAATACCGGGGTCAGTGGCAGCACGATGGCAACTCCTCGATGGCGGGTTGAGCTGCCGGCGTGGCGCCATAAAATTGCGCCGGGACGGTGCCGTGCAAGCGCCAGGCCAGAATCAGCGCAGTGGCAAAGGCCAGCCCCCGGCGCAGCCGGTTCATGGCCAGCGGGGTGAGGCGCGCGCGGAGGCGATGGAATTGGTGCTGGGCCAGCCATAACAAGGGGACGGTGCCGAGGCCGAAGGCGAGGGTGAACTCCGCACCCCTGGCGGCGGAGCCTGCGGCCATGGCCGCCACAAACACCAGATAGAGAGGGGTGCAGGGCAGAAACGGCGTGAGCAAACCCATGGCCGCAGCCGCGCCATGAGCGGAAAAGCGGCCGACCTTGAAGCGGGCGCGGGCGGTGAAGCGGTTGAGGATGGCCGGGCGCGGCACGCGTTTGTCCCAGCCGGAGGCCATCAGGAGCAAGACGGCCACCATCACCCACGGCAGCAGCACCGCGGGGGAGGCGAAAAACCAGCGCAGCGGCTGCTGGCCAATGGCGCCGCAGATGGCGCCGATGCTGGCGTAGGCCGTCAGGCGCATGCCATGATAGAGGGTGGCGGCAATGAGCCGTTGCCCCTCGGATTGGGCCAGGGTGCCCAGCCCGCAGGCGATGGGCCCGCACATCCCCACACAGTGGAAACTGGTGGCTAGCCCAGCGACGAGGGCGGCGACGGTGGTGTGGATTTCGGTCATGGCTGCGGCGGGGTGGGTGCCAGCTTGATTTCCTGGGGCGGGTTGTTAGCGGCGATGAGGATGAGCGCAGTCCACGCGCCGATGAGCAGCACAAAGGCGAGCACCACATAGAGCCATGGATGGCGCGCGACAAATTGGAATATGGCTTTCATGGGCAACGGCGTCAGGGGGGCGGCGAATTAATGGCGTTGGGATTGGGGCCGAGGAAACGGGTGGTTTTTTTCAGGGTGACATTGCCGGGCTGGGCATGGACTAACAAGGAGATAGCCGCGGAGCCCTTGTAACTGTCGAGCGGCGCGATGATCACACAGTTATGGGTGAGTTCGCCGAGCGCGGCGATGCTGAAGGTTTGGTCGCCACCACTGAGTTGATAGCCTGCGGGAGCGTCGGGCGCGAGGTTGATGGTGATGGTGGCGGGCTGGTTGCGCTTGTTTTGCACGCGCAACACATAGATGTTGCTCACCGCGGCGACATCACTGGAAAAGCCGCTGCCACCGACCCGCGAGAGGGTGGCGGCATAGGGGGTCATTTTCAGCCAGGCCACCACCACAAGCGCCAGCAACCCGAGCAGCGCCAAGACCGAGTAGGCATAGATGCGCGGCCGCAGGATGCGCTTGGGCAGTCCCTCAAAGCCATTCTGCGAATCATAGCGGACCAGCCCCTTGGGCCGTCCCAGCTTGCGCATGATATCGTCGCAGGCATCGATGCAGGCGGTGCAGCCGATGCACTCGAGCTGCAACCCGTTGCGGATGTCGATGCCGGTCGGGCAGACTTGGATGCAGCGCTGGCAATCGACGCAATCGCCGGTGGTGCGGCCCACAGCGCCGCGCGGTTCGCCGCGTTTGCCATCGTAGCCGACGATGACGGTGTCGTTATCGGTGAGGGTGCTTTGCAGCCGGCCATAGGGACACATGATGATGCAGAACTGCTCGCGGAAATAGCCGAAGCAGAACCACAGAATGAGCGTCAGCAACACAATAATGCCAAAGGCCGTGGCATGTTGTAGCGGCCCTTCGTGCATGAAACCGTAAAGCCGCGGGAGTGAAACGAAGTACGAGACAAACACGTGGGCAATGAGCGCGGCGACCGCGGCAAAGAGCAGGTGCTTGACGCCGCGTTTGAGGATCTTGGCCAGCGCCCACGGCGCGGCATCGAGTTTGCGCCGGGCCATCGCATCGCCCTCCAGCCAGCGCTCGATGCGCCGATAGACGTGATCCAGAAACACCGTGTAGGGGCAGGCCCAGCCGCACCACACGCGGCCCAGAAGCGAGGTGATGAAAAATAACGCGAAGCCCATGCCGGTGACGGCAAAAAACATCACCCATAAATCCTGCGGCACCAGCGTGAGCCCGAACAGGTGGAACATGCGTTTTTCAACATCGAGAAACACTGCCGGATAGCCATTGATGGGAATCCACGGCAGCGCGATATACACCAGGATGAGACCAGCACCGAACAGGCGCCTGGCGGTCGCCCAGAAACCGCTCACATCCGCCGGCTGGAGAAAATAGTGCGAACCATCATCGTTAATCGTGGTTAGGGAAACCAGATTCGGCTGTTTGGGGGTGGACATGACGGCGGCTTGCGGGAGTGCAGGCCTGACGGGAAGCCGCAGGCGGCAGCGATGGCTGTTAGGTCTCAGACATAGTGCAAGGCAGCGGCCTTGGCATCGATCGCCGCGACGTTATCCAACAATTCCTGAATCGGATCCCAGCGGCCCGAGACGAGGGCCTCGCGGGCGGACTCCGGCATGGTGACGGGGATATCCAGGCCGCCGGAGCTGCGCACGCGCAGTGCCATCACATCGATGGTGAGCAAGGTGGCCGGGTCGGCGGCCACCGCGGCGCGCAAGGCGGCCACGTCGGCGGCACTGGCAATCACGCAGGGCATGGCCAAGGTGGTGGAGTTGCCAAAGAAGATCTCGGCGAAGGACTCGGCGATGATGCCGTCGAAGCCATATTTGCGGAGGGACTGGGGCGCGTGTTCGCGCGACGAGCCGCAGCCGAAATTCGCCCCGGCGAGCAGGATCGAGGCGCCGGCGAACCGCGGGTCGTTGAGCGGATGGGCGGTCGGTTGGCCGTGTTCGTCGAAGCGCACATCAAAAAAGGCAAACTCACCGAGGCCGTCGAAGGTGATGCATTTCATGAAGCGCGCCGGAATGATGCGGTCGGTATCAATGTCGGCGCCGGGTATGTAAACCGCACGACCGGAAACTTGGGTGATGGGAGCAAGGGACATGAGCGGAAAGTAGCGGGGTGAGAGGTGAAGGTGAGAGGGGGCGGTGCTGGCGGGCCTGCCGTGTGGCAGTTAGGCCCTGGGTTCGAGGGCAAACACCTCGCGGGCATCCGCGATCGAGCCACGAATCGCCGCGGCGGCCACCATCAGCGGCGACATCAACACGGTGCGACCGGTCGACGACCCTTGGCGGCCCTTGAAGTTGCGGTTCGACGACGACGCACACAATTGGTCGCCGACGAGCTTGTCGGGATTCATGGCGAGGCACATCGAGCAACCGGCATCGCGCCACTCGAAACCCGCCGCGCGGAAAATTTGCGGCAGTCCTTCTTGCTCGCAGAGCGCGGCGACGATCTGGGAGCCGGGCACGGCGAGGGCGGTCACCCCGGGCGCCACCTGGTGGCCACGCAGGTATCGGGCGACCTCGCGGAAATCCGAGAGTCGCCCGTTGGTGCAGGAACCGATGAAGGCCACGTCAATGGCGACCCCCTTGATGGGAGCTCCCGCGGGCAGTTTCATGTATGCCAGCGCTTCCAGAATGCTGTCCTTTTCCTGCTGCGTCGGCGCGCGGTCAGGGTCGGGAATGGTCTCGGAAATGGCAATCCCTTGATCGGGTGAGATCCCCCAAGTGACCGTTGGCTCAATCGTCGCGGCATCGATGCGAACGAGGTCGTCGTACACCGCATCCGCATCGGAGGCCCACGCCAACCAGCGCGCGGCCGTCGTCTCAAAGTCGGTCATATCGACGTAGGGCCGGTCCCGCAGATAGGCCAACGTCTTGGCATCGGGATTGACATAGCCGCAACGTGCGCCGCCTTCAATCGACATGTTGCACACCGTCATGCGTTCTTCCATGGACATGCGCTCGAAAACCTCGCCGGCGTATTCATAAGCATAGCCAATGCCGCCCCGCGCGCCTAACAAGCGGATGATGTGCAGGATCACGTCCTTGGCGTAAACGCCGGGTGGGAGCTGGCCGCTGACTTCGATGCGGCGGACTTTGAGCGTTTCGAGCGCCAGGGTCTGGGTGGCCAGCACATCACGGACTTGAGTGGTGCCAATGCCAAACGCAATGGCCCCGAAGGCACCGTGAGTGGCAGTGTGGGAATCGCCGCAGGCAATCGTGGTCCCCGGTTGGGTGATTCCCTGCTCGGGGCCCACGACATGGACAACGCCCTGCTTGCCGGAAGCCAGATCGAAATAGGTGATCCCAAACTCAGTCACGTTGTCGCGCAACGCCGTCATCATCGCCGCGGCGAGCGGATCTTGTGGCGCACTTTGATTGCGCGTGGGGACGATGTGATCGACCGTGGCGAAGGTGCGCTGCGGGAATTTCACCTGCAACCCGAGATCGCGGAGCATGCCAAAGGCTTGCGGCGAGGTGACCTCATGGATGAGGTGGGTGCCGATGAAAAGTTGCGTGCGGCCATCGGCCAGGGTGCCGACGCGGTGAGTATCCCAGACTTTTTGGAAGAGGCTTTTGCCCATGGTGCGTGGTTCGCCGAGGTTTGCTGGCGAGCGCGGGCACCATGCAGCGGGTCGGGCAAAATGTCAAAGCCCCATCCTCATCCAGGTCGAAAAGGACCGGTTGCAGGCGGGCTTAGCCCCCGCTCAGTCCAAGGATCAGTCCGGCAATGATGGCGCCACACGCGAGGAGAGCGCAGAGGATGACGAGAAGCTTCAACCGGTTCTTCCCGGGGCGACTGTGGCGTGCCTCCCCGTCGACCCATTGTTCCCAAGACGAGAGGCGGCTCCCGGCACGGTGATAATGCCGGATTCCACCCTTGAAGCGGGGCGAGTGGGTCATTGGGGTCAAACGCTTCATGTCAAAATGTGCCACTGCAATTGGCAGCCACCCGGGCCAACCCGGCCGCGCGGCTTCGGCCGTACTCGCGAGGCACCATGCCAACGACACCCTCCGGCCGTCGGAGGGTGCGCGATAACATCAGTGCATTGGCGCTTTGCGGTAAACTATTTCTCGTGTAGCACTTCCTGCTGCGGGGCGGGAGTGGTCGTTTCAATTTCTCTGAACTTGGGCAGCGAGCGCAGCTTGGGCGCGGCGGATTCGCTGGTGCAGCAGCAGGAGACGGCACTGAGTGCGATAGCGGATGCGCAAAGCGCGAGGAGGGTACGGATCATGGAAGTGAAAAAGTTGGTTATATGCCTGGGGGAGGGAGTCCTGGCTCTGTCATGGTGGGGGTTGCTGATGCGTGGCACCGCAGCCATCCCCGCGAAAAAACCAGGGCGGGAAATTACTTGGTGGGAGCGACGTAAGCGTGCGACGACGGGGCTGGCGCGGCATTCGGACAGCAGGCAACGGCAAAGACAGAACCGGCTGCAACGGCGGCGAGAACGGCTACTTGAACGAATTTCATCATAGGATAGGGTGTTGATTGGGGTTGTTAACTCTGCGTGCCAGTCACGCGAAGTCGGCCCATGCTAGTGATCCGCGACCCGTCTGCAAGGGAAATTGCAAGAAGCTTCCGCCATCCGGCAGCACCCTCGGCAGGTGCCTGCCGGCGCGCGGGATGGCCGCTGCCGAAATCATCGGTGTTGGGCATTGACGGGATCTGGATTTTGATGCAGCTTCGCCCTCGCACCGAGTCCGATCGGCACCAACCCCATCCCCCAATGACCATGATCCGTCGTCTTCTCACCCTCGCCATGGCCGCTGCGGTCACCTGCAGTGTTGCCGCCGCCCAAGACAGCAAGCTCAAAATCGCCACCGTCGATATGCAGGAGCTCTTCAAGCAATATTACCGCACCAACGAGGCGCAAAAGCAGATCAATGTGGAACGCGCGCGCATCCAGAAGGACAATAACGAGCGCATGACCAAGATCCGCGACATCGAAACCTCGCTGGCCAATCTGCGCAAACAACTCGATGATCCCGCCATCAACGACTCGAAAAAGCAGGCGCTGTTTAAAGACTGGCAGATGCAGCAACAGGAAGGCATCGCCCTGGACCGCGAGCGCCGCGAGTTTCTGCAACGCCGCAACCAGATGCTCAACGAAAAAATGCTGCAACGCATGAAGGGCATCCTCGAGGAAATCCGCAAATTGGTCGAAGAACATGCCAAAGCCGAGGACTTCGATTACGTTTTTGACAAGTCCGGCATGAGCACCTCGCAGGTGCCCATCCTCCTTTATACCAAGGATGCAACCGACATCACCGCCGCCTTGCTCAAGGATCTCAACAAGGATGCGCCGGCAGAGTCGCTGCGTTCCGAGGGCGATCCCGCACCCGAACTGCCCGCCCCGGCCCCGGCTCCTGCTCCTGCGGGCGGCACACCGTAAGTCGTCGCCCGGCTCGCGCCACTTTCAACCTCTCCTGCATTGGCATTCGTCCTCACGTTTTCCGAGCTCGTCCGCTTGGTCGATGGTGACATCGTCCGGGACGCCCCCGATGGTCACCTCACCGGGGTGGCATCGCTCGATGATGCTGGCGCACTGGACATCAGTTTCCTCGGCAATGACAAGTATCGCGGCCAGTTTCTAACCACCAAGGCCGGCGCGGTGATCGTGGCTCGCGGCGAAAGCGCCGGCCCGGACGCCGTGGGTCTGGTGGCGGTGGACAACCCGTCGCTGGCCTTTTCCGCGGTGGTCCGCCATTTTGCCGCCACCGTGGCCCGGCTCGTTCCAGGCATTCACCCGCGGGCTGTGGTCGACGCGGCGGCCAGCGTCGATGCGGCAACCGTGCGGGTGCATGCCGGGGCTGTCATCATGGCGGGCGCCCGCGTCGGCGCGGGCAGCGAAATCGGCCCGAACTGCGTGCTTGGCGAACAGGTCGTCGTCGGCCGCGATTGCCGGATCATGGCCAATGTGACCATCCGCGAGCGCTGCGTGTTGGGCGACCGCGTGTTCCTCCAACCCGGCTGCGTCATTGGCTCGGACGGCTACGGCTATGAGTTCCACGACGGCCGGCATGTGAAAGTGGACCAAGTTGGCATCGTCGAAATCGGTGACGATGTGGAAATTGGCGCCAACACCACCATCGACCGCGCCCGGTTTGGCAAAACGCTCATCGGCGAGGGTACCAAAATCGACAACCTGGTGCAGATCGCGCACAACGTGGTCATCGGCAAACACTGCCTCATTGTCGCTCTCACTGGCATTTCCGGCAGCACCCATCTCGGCAACTACGTCACCGCCGCCGGCCAGGTCGGCATCGTCGGCCATGTCACCATCGGCGACAAGGCCGTCCTCACCGCCCGCACCGGCGTGACCATCAGTCTTGCAGGCGATGAAACCTACGCTGGCAAGCCCGCCCTGCCGCTGCGGGAGGATATGAAGATCCATGCGCAGTTGCGCCGCCTGCCGAAGCTCGTGGAACGGGTCAAAGCGCTGGAAATCGCCGCCCGACTGACCCGCTGACCCGCGCCGCGGAGTGTGGGCAAGAGTGCTGCCAACTGGGTGGTGGTGGCGCTTTGAGGTGGTCGCCCAAGCGAGGTTTTTGCGCGCCCCTGTCATTCCGCGCTTGCCAGCCACCCCCAGACACCCTATCTCCTGCCACGCACCATGGCCAGCACTCCCGTCATCAACCTCCGCAAAGGACACGCCGTCCGTCACAACAACGAAGTCTGCATCGTGATCGATCACGAACTGAAAACACCGCCGCGCATGGCGTCTTACGTCCAGATGTCCATCCGCAGCGTGGCGTCCAAAAAGGTGTTCAATCTTCGCCTCACCTCCAACGATTCACTCGAAGGCGTCCTGCTCGAGCGCATCCCCCATGAGTATTCCTATAAGGACAGCAGCGGCTATCACTTCCTCAACCCCGAGACCTATGAAGACACCTTGGTGTATGAGGACCTGGTCGACCCGGTCAAAAACTACCTCATCGAGGGGCAGCTTTACACCGTGCTGCTCGCCGATGCCATCGTCGCCTCGATCGACCTGCCGCCGTCCATGGTCATGATTGTCACCGAGTCTTCGGATGGCGTCAAGGGCGACTCCGCCAACAATGTGTACAAGCCCGCCACCATGGAGACCGGCCTGATTGTTCAAGTGCCGCTCTTCATCAATGTCGGCGAGAAAATCAACGTCAAAACCGAGGATAATTCCTACCTCGGCCGCGCCTGAGGCCTGCCGCCATGCCTCCCACGCCCCCTTGGGTGTCGGGCCTTGGTCGTTCAAGTGGAGTCTCCCGTTCAAGTGGAGTCTCCTACTGTTGAAAACGTTGTTGCCCTCGGCGCGCTCGTTCCAGTGGAGTCTCCTACTGTTAAAAACGTCGTTGCCCTCGACGCGCTCGTTCCAGTGGAGACTCCTCTTGTTGAAAACCTTGTTGCCCTCGGCGCGCTTGCCTGCCTGCCTGCCGCTGCCACCGTGAATGCTGTAGCCTAACATCTGAATGTGGCGGGCACCTGAACATCGGCAGAGGGGACCGTGGTGCTTGATTCCGCTCCGGAAATATAACCAGTACCTCTATTCGACAGGCACCGCCGCCGCATCGCCTGCGCCTTCCGGTGCCGAATGAATAACCCTTGCACCACCCAGTTCGCCGCAGACCATGCCTCCGGGCGGGAGGGGGGGGCCCTAACACAAAAATGGCGGCCGCCAACTCCTTGCAGCCTCCCCTCGCCCCCTTGACCGTCATGCCCCGGCCCATCGACCGCTCCAAACCCGCCAATGCCTTGGTCATCGCCGACGAGACGGTCTATTTCAACAACACCCCCGGCGTCTGGCGGCGCATCACGGCGAGCTGCCCCTACAGCGACGGGCTCTACGTCACCCTCACCAACGAAATGACCCTGCCGCCCGGCGTGCTCAACCAAGTCCGGCGGCAGCCGCTCAAGCTCTACCAAGACCACTACCGGCCCACGGAAGTCAGCCTCCAGTTCATCCGCTGGCTACGCTCCATGCTCCTGCGGGCGACCTGTTACAGGGAGGCCATGGCGCTGTTGCGTCCACTCATGGAGAAACATCCCTGAGATGTTATGCAACGGCGTTCCGCCAGTCGGAAGCCACCATGTCAAGAACTTTTCCTACAAGAGGAGACTTCACTTGCACAAGCCGTGAATTTGTTCGATTTGTTCGACTGAGCTCACGCCGAAGCCCGTGTGATCCGTGGATTCCATTTTCCGATCCAAGGCAAAGCCAGCGCCGGTGACCGAGGGCCGCTGCAGTGCTCTCAACGCCGCCTGCGGGGCGGCCGCGGGGTGAAATCCACCGCCTTCGCATCGAAGGCTTCCGGATCGTAGCCGGGGTTCATCCATTCCGCATCGCCGTGCAGCGCCCGCATGTAGGCAAACGCCCCGCTGAAATCCTCCGGCGGACAGGCCCGCGCCCCGTCTAGCAATTCAGGCGGGCCCGCTCCGGCCACGCGCTTTTCGAACACGATCTCGTGAATCCATTCATCGGCGAAGTCGTAGCGATAGAGGATGCGGATGGGCAGTTTCTTGCGGCCCAGAAACTCCGCCAAGGTCAGCGCCGATTCATCTTGGAATTCGCCCACCGTCTGGTCCTCCAAGCCGATCGGGCCGATCACATCGACGAGGCGTTTGCCCTTGCCGTGGCGGAACTCATGCGGGTGCTTGTTGTCCCAACCCATCGCCGCCTGAATCGCATCGCTGAGCGCCAGAAACGTCACGTCCATCGAAATGGTGAAACGCCGCCAAATCTGCGGCTGAATCCCGTAGAGGAACACCTTGATCGATACCCGGGTCTCGTCTTTCGCTTTCGCCATGCCGCAACCATGACCCAGACCAGCTGCCCGATGCAAACAAGAATTTTGCCCGCCGCCACCCCGGCAGCGCGGCGCGGCGCGGCGGGTCCGGGGTGAGGTCCGGGGTGAGGTCCGGGGTGAGGTCCGGGGTGAGCACCGGGGTGATCTGGCGTCCCGGATAGACCGCGAACAAGTGCGAGGTGTGCCGGTGGGTGTCATTCGGCTCATCGCGATCGGTCTGCCATTCCTGCAGTTGCCCCCATTTGCCGATTTTGTTAGGTGTGAGGGAGTCGAGGCTATTCGGCGGGTATGGGAGTGACGACGATGACCTTGGTGTTGGCCCACTCGTCACCGAGGCGGCGGCCGTGTGCGGGTTTATCCTCGCGAGTGAGCAGGATGAACAACTCGACGAACACAAACAAGGGAATGACAAGCACCGCGTTGCGGATCAAGCCGGGTTGCCAGTTGCCGGCCAGCGACTCGTCGTCGAGGGTCACCGCCTTGAGGTGCATGGCCTTTTTGCCGACGCTCTGGCCGCCGAGCATGGGCAGGGAATCGCGGGTGACCAGGTAGGCCAGCCCCACCAGCCAGGGCATGCTGGCCCCGCAGAAGCCGGGCAACACCATCCAAGCGGCGATGCACAGGCCACCGGCCAGAACCAGATCAATCACGGCGGCGATCACGCGGGTGTTGAATGGTGCCAGCGCGCCGTCGGGCGTGAGGTCAATGGCGGACTCCGGCGCCACCCGGATCTGGAGTTTGGCGGCCTGCTGCGCCGGTGGAATGGCCGGCGGCGGCGCGGCGGGCGGGATGGCCAACGATGGCAGCGGCGGCGTGTAGCGGGGCAGGTCCGGCGGTGGCGGTGTGGGACGGGCAGGTGTGGTGGGTCCGTTGTCCATGGTTGTGGCCTTGCTGATACCACGGCAGCGGGCAATGTCGAGCCCGAATCAGGGCTGCAACCAAGGACAGTGCCGCGAGTTCAGCGGCGCCGGCGCCGCCATTGTTACCATCCGCTATCTGCATGGCGCGGTGATTTTCCCTTTCAACCGGCCCTGACAAGAGTATAGAATTCGACACCCTGCCAGCCATGAACACCCCCACCCTCGGCACGCCGCGCTTCCCCTCGCCGCTCACGCGCACCATCAGCGATGACATCCGCATCCCGCAGCGGATCGAAGTGGGGGCGGATCCGGGCTATCTGTTTGAGTTGGCGGGGCCGCGGGCGCAGCTGTTTTTCGATCCCGCGCAGACCCGCGCCGGCATTGTCACCTGCGGCGGCCTGTGTCCCGGCTTGAACAACGTGATCCGCTCGCTCTTTTTCGAATTGCACCACGGCTACGGGGTGCGGGAAGTGCTGGGATTCCGCGGCGGCTATCAAGGGCTCGACCCGCTGCGCGGCGCCGCACCGGTGGTGATGAGCACCGAATTTGTCGATGACATCCATCAGGAGGGCGGCACCGTGTTAGGCACCTCGCGCGGGCCGGTGGATACCGTGGTGGCGGTGGACAACCTGATGCGGCGCGGGGTGAACCTGCTGTTCACCATTGGCGGGGATGGCACGCTGCGTGGTGGCAATGAGTTGTTTCAGGAAGCGCAACGGCGGGGCTACCCGCTGGCGGTGGTGGGCATCCCCAAAACGGTGGATAACGATGTGGCATTTGTGTCGCGCACGTTCGGCTACTACACCGCAGTGGAAGAGGCCGCCAAGGTCCTCAAATGCGCCCACACCGAAGCCCACAGCGTGCTCAACGGGATCGCGCTGGTCAAGCTGATGGGGCGGAACGCCGGGTTCATCGCCGGGGGCGCCACCGTGGCCAGCCAGGACGTGAATTTCTGTCTGATTCCGGAAGTGCCCTTTGTCCTCGACGGCGCGGGCGGGTTGCTGGCAGCCTTGGAGCGGCGCATCGTGGAGCGGGCGCACGCAGTGATCGTGGTGGCCGAGGGCGCCGGCCAGCAATTGATCGAGGCGACTGCCGAACAACGCGATGCTTCGGGCAACCCCAAGCTCAAGGACATCGGCCTGTTCTTGCGCGAGAAAATCGAGGCCCACTTCAAAGCCGCGCAAATCCCCGCCACCTTGCGCTACTTCGATCCGAACTATATCATCCGCAGCGTGCCAGCCGATGCGGAAGACTCGATGCTGTGCGATTTGTTCGCCCGGCACGCCGCCCACGCCGCCATGGCCGGCAAAACCGGCGTGGTGATCGGCATCCTGCATGACCGCTTCATCCATGTGCCCATCGAGTTGCTCCCGCAACAAAAAAAGTGCCTGGATCCGGCCGGGCCCGCGTGGCGCGCGGTGCTGGCCGCCACCGGCCAAGCCGAACGATTCGAGTAAGGCCTGAGGCTCACTCCCGAGCACGTTGGCGCATGTCAGATAGGGCTGGCCGGCACGGGCCAGCAGCGCCCCATCGCACGCCGTCACAATTCGAAGTGGCGGTGCGTCAGAAGCGTCCAGGATCCGTAATCAAGCCGGGCGATGGTCAGAAAGGGCCGGATATCAGAGCGCTGCGCGACGAGTTCCTGGATTTTCGCGGCGAGGATGGTGGCTGCTATCGGATTGGTGGAGCCCACCCCGATGGACCCGGTGTCTTCGGCGAAGATCACCGGTGCTAACAAGGCTTTGGCCAGTTTGTGGAGGTGGTCGAACGATTGGTAAAAGGCGCGGGGGGCGATGAGCCGGCCTGCAAATGGAATGAGCTGCGGGCTTGGATTGAGAGTGGCGGCAAGCCGGTCGCCGAGTGCTTCCATGGCGCCACTGAGCGCCTCTTCCTTCTGACTCTGGAGCCGGGCGATGGCCTCCATCAGGTCCAGTGGCCGCCCCTGGCCCCTCGCCGTGCGGACGGCTTCCATCGCACGGCTGACCTCGTCGCCCCCCGCCGCACCAGTGAGCACGAGCGCCGCGGCGGTTTGGTCGAGGCAGGCATCCACCAGCCCCCCGATGTCGAAGCGCTGCTGGCCACGCGCGGTGGACTCGACCTTGGATGTTAGAAGTGCGGCTGACGGGGGCATGGCATTTGTTTGGGGGGGTGCGATTGGATTTCCGAACGGACGGAGGGGTGGGAAGAATCGTGCAAAAAAATGTCAGGTGTTCCGGCAGGCTGCCTGCCGCCGGTTGGGCGGTTAGATAATCCGGGCGCGATTGCCAACTGCAACGGCGCGGGAATTGCCCGGCAGGCCCGCGGCGGCGGGCGCATGGTTTGTTAGCTATCGGATACCCCGCGCACCGGATAGCTATACTTGCGTATATTCGCTTATACCGATATTTTGGATAGGCGTAATCATTCCCGGATGCATCAGTTAGATCCGGGCGGCACGCGCTCCGCCATGGTTGCCAGGCCCGCTTCCTTCCGCGCCCGCGCCGCCTTGTTAGGATGGCCCGGCCGGGCCGGGGCCGGGCCGGCAGGTCGCGGGCAAGGGCGGCTGCGATGCCGCGCGCGCGGCGGGTTGCGCGCAGGCCGCGCGGCGGGTTGTGGCAGAAATGGCTCGCCTAATCCCCGGATCGTGTTACACGCGGGCAGACAATTTGTATGAGCAAGAAAATCATCATCGTCGGTGCCGGGCCAGGCGGGCTTACCGCCGGCATGATCCTGGCCCACCGCGGATTGGATGTGACCATCGTGGAGAAGCGCAGCGGGGTCGGCGGGCGCAACGCGGAGTTGCGGCTGGGCGAATTCTCGTTTGACACCGGTCCGACCTTTCTGCACCAGAAATTCACCCTGGACGAGGTGTTTGCCGAGGCCGGCAAGCAAGCGGCGGACTATCTCGAGTTTCAACTGCTCGACCCGATGACGCGCCTGAGTTGGGGCGAAGTGGCGCTGGAAACCACCTCCGATGCGGCGCGGATGGAAGCTAACATTGAGGCCGCCTTCCCCGGTCACGGCGAGGGCTTCCGACGGTTCATGAGCGACCATGCCCGCAAACTCAAGACCATCTACCCCTGCCTGCTGCGGCCCTATCACGAACTCAAGGCCATGGTCAGTCCCACGCTGCTCAAGGCGCTGCCCTACGTCGCCACCACCCGCAATGTGATGGATGTGCTGCAGCAGTATTTCAGTGACGAGCGGCTCAAGCTCGCCTTCACGTTTCAGGCGAAATATCTGGGCATGTCGCCGTGGAACTGCCCGGCGCTGTTCAGCATCATCTCCTACATCGAGTACAAATACGGCATCTATCATGTGCGCGGCGGCTTGTGCAAGATCTCCGAGGCAATGAGCCGGGTGTTCCAGGAGAACGGCGGCAGCCTCCGCCTCGAGTGTGCGGTGCGCGAAATCCAGTGCGCCGGCCGCCGCGCCGCCGCCGTCGTGTTGGAAAGCGGCGAGGTTCTCCACTGCGACGACGTCATTGTCAACGCGGACTACGGCCACGCCGCAACCCGCCTGCTCAACGGCCGCTCAGTGCCCGTCGAGGCGATGGCACGCAAGAAGTATTCCTGTTCCACTTTCATGATGTATCTGGGGCTGGACACGATCTATCCGGACGAGCCGCACCACCACATTCTGTTTGCCGACGACTATGGGCGCAACGTCGCGGACATCCAGAGCCAGCGGCGGGTATCCGAAGACATGTCGATTTATGTCCGCAACTCTGCCATCAATGATCCCGGGGTGGCGCCGGCCGGCCAAAGCGGCCTCTACATCCTGGTGCCCACCATCAACACCCGCCACGGGTTCCACTGGCATGGCCAGAGCGCGGCCTACCGCGACAAGGTGCTCACACGCCTCGAGGACAGGACCGGCATGAAGGATTTGCGCCGCCACATCATAGCCGAACGCATCATCACGCCAGTTGACTGGCGCGACGAGCAGGACGTCTTCATGGGTGCCACCTTCAACCTCGCCCATACCCTCGACCAGATGCTCTATTTGCGGCCACACAACCGGATGGCCGGCTTCGACAATCTCTATCTGGTAGGTGGCGGCACCCATCCCGGGTCGGGCCTGCCCACCATCTACGAGAGTGGGCGTATTTCCAGCAATCTGCTCTGCGACAGCCACGGGCTGCCCTATCAGCGCGTCGACTATGCCCCGCAATTCAGCGCCTGAGCCGCGCCGGCGCGCCGACGCGCCAACGCGCCAACGCGCCAGAGCCCAATCCCCGGGGCGGGCATGGCGTGCACTCAGCCGGCGCCCAGCAAGCGCAACAAGCGTTTCAGCCGCGGCAGCGTGCCGCGGGCCGGGGGGTAGCGGACCTTCGCCTCGAAGGCGGATGAGCACCGCAAGACCGCGCGCCGGTGAGTGAAACAATCAAAACCCGCCCGGCCATGATAGGCCCCCATCCCGCTCTCGCCGAGCCCGCCAAAGGGCAGCTCCTTGCCAAGAATGTGCATGACGGTGTCATTGATACAGACCCCTCCGGAGCGGCTGCCGGCAAGCACCCGCTGCTGCCTCGCCGCGTCGCGGGTGAAGAGGTAGAGCGCCAGCGGCGTCGCCCGCCCACGCAGCTTGGCAAGCTCCTCGTCCAAATCCACAAATTCGACCAGCGGCAGGATCGGGCCGAAAATTTCCTCCTGCATCACCGCGGCCGCCCACGGCACACCGGTTAGAAGCGTCGGTGCAAGATAACAATCGGCGGCATCGTGGCGGCCGCCCCATGCGATTTGGCCGTCGCCGAGAAAGCCAATGAGGCGGTCAAAATGCCTGCGGTTGATGATCCGTCCGTAGTCGGGACTCTGCTGCGGGTCCTCACCATAAAAATCCCGCAGCGCCTGCTTGAGCGCCTCAAGAAACGCGCCGGCCACCGCTTGCTCGACGAGCACGTGGTCGGGGGCGACGCAGGTCTGGCCCGCATTCATGAACTTGCCCCAGACGATGCGCCGCGCGGTGCTGGCGAGGGGCGCGTCGGCGCACACGATGCAGGGGCATTTGCCGCCGAGTTCGAGGGTGACGGGGGTTAGATGGCGGGCGGCAGCGGCCATGATGGCACGGCCCGTAGGCGTGCTGCCAGTGAAGAAAATCGAGTCGAATCGTTGCAGCAACAGCGCTGCGGCGCTTGCTTGGTCACCTTGGACGACGGCAATGAATTCTTCGGGGAAGGTGCTGCCGAGGAGTTGCCCGAGCACTGCGGCGGTATGGGGAGCGAATTCGGATGGTTTGAGAATGGCGCAGTTGCCCGCGGCAATGGCACCGACCAAGGGCGAGAGCAAGAGTTGCAGCGGGTAGTTCCACGGGCCGATGATGAGGGCCACACCTAACGGTTCGGGCCGGATGAAGCCGCGTGCCGGCCACGCCAGCAGCGGCACGCGCCGCCGCACCGGCCTCATCCACGCACCCAGGTGGCGCAGGGCATGGCGGATCTCGCTGAGCACGAAACCCACTTCCGAGGCGTAGGCCTGCTGCGGGCTTTTACCCAAATCCGCCTGCAGCGCGCCGAGCACGGCGGCCTCGTGCGCCACCAGCGCGCCTAGCAACCTGCGCAGTTGCGTCCGGCGGAACTCCAGCGGCAACGTCGCGCCGGAGTGGAAAAATGCCCGTTGGCGCACAATGAGTGGCATGAAATCCATATTCTGCTTGCGCTATGGAGGCGCTGGCGTATCGCTAGGTCAAGTCATGATTCACAAGCTGGCACTTTTGATGGTGGCGGCCTCGCTGCTGTTGGCGGCGGCCGATGCAACCGCCAAGCCGGTCGGTTGCACTTGGCCGAGGATCGACCCGCCTGCCTCACCCACCACCAATAGCCCCCATGAGCAACAAACAAGTCATCATCATCGGCTCCGGCCTGGGTGGATTGTCAGCGGCCATCTCACTGGCGCAGGACGGTTATGCCGTGACCATCCATGAGAAAAACGCCCGCATCGGCGGCAAGCTCAACGTGCTCAAGGCGGGCGGCTATAGCTTCGACCTCGGGCCGTCGATTCTGACCCTGCCGCATATCTTTGAGCGCTTGTTCGCACGCTCCGGCAAAACCTTGGCCGATTATATCACGCTCCTGCCGCTGCGGCCGCATTGGCGGAATTTTTTTGAGGACGGCAAGGTGGTGGACCTGTATCCGGAAGCGGACCTGATGGCCGCGGAGGCGCGCAAGGTGGGTGAGGATCCCGCCGCGGTGGAGCGGTTCCTGAAGTATTCCGCCGGCCTCTACGATCTGGTCAATGCCGGGTACTTCGAGCAAGGGCTGGACACCGTCAAGGACTTCCGGCGCTGGTACGGCTTGGGCCAGTTTCCCAAGTTCGATTTGTTCCGCACCATGCACGGCGGCGTGAAGCGGTTTCTCAAGACGCCACACCTGCAAGACATCTTCGATTACTTCATCAAGTATGTCGGCTCGTCGGCCTATCACTCGCCCGCGTTCATGAACTGCATGGCCACCATCCAGTTCCGCTACGACCTCTGGTATGTGGATGGCGGCTTATACAACCTCGCCCTCGCCCTGCAGCGGTTGATGGATGAACTCGGCGTGGTGGTCCACCTCAACAGCGAAGTCACCGAGGTCTGCAAGCAAGGCGGCCGGGTCACCGGCCTGGTCGCCAACGGCCAATTCCATCCCGCCGCTATCATCGTCTCCAACATGGAGGTCATTCCAGCCTATGCCAACCTGCTGGCGGAAGACGCCGCGTTCATGCGCGGCCTCGAGCGCTTCGAGCCGTCGTGCTCCGGGTTGGTGCTCGAACTTGGGCTCGACTGCCAGTATCCGCAACTTGCCCACCACAACTTCTTTTTCTCCGGCCATCAGCGCGATCATTTTCACACGGTTTTCCGCAAACGCCAATTGCCGCCGGACCCGACAATCTATCTTGTCGCCGCATCCAAGACCGATCCCACCGTCGCGCCGGCCGGCTGCGATTGTCTGAAAATCCTCCCGCACATTCCGCACCTCGACGCCGCCCATCCGCTATCGCGCGACGACTACATGGCACTCAAGGAGCGCGTGCTGGACAAGTTAGAGCGGATGGGCTTGCAAGATCTGCGCCGCCACGTCGTGTTCGAACATTGTTGGACGCCGCTGGACATCCGCGAACAATACGCCTCCAACCAAGGCTCGATTTACGGCGTGGTCAGCGACCGCTTCAAGAACCTGGCCTTCAAAGCGCCGAAACAGAGCACCAAATACCCCAATCTGTTCTTCGTCGGCGGCTCGGTGAACCCTGGCGGCGGCATGCCGATGGTGGTGCTCTGCGGCCAGAACGTCGCCAGAGACATTGTCGCCTGGGACCGCCGCTGAGCTTGCCTGTGGCCGCGGCCGCGCTCAGTTAGAACAGGCGCGCCGCCGGTCGTGCCTCACTGCCGGGCACCCGCCTCGCGGGCGGCTCCGGCCATCTCCCGCAATGCCGCCGCGTCGAGTTCATCCATCCGTTTGCGCTTGTCGGCAAAGCGGCGGAATTTCCCCAGTTCGGCCGGGTTCCATACGTTAGATTCCTCGAAGTCGCCGCAATAGGGGACGAACAGGTCGATCCAACAGGCGATCGTGTCGAGTTCCTCGCGGGTGAGACTGACCTTGCCGTGGCCCTTTTCTAACATTTCAAGCAAGCCGCTCTTGATCGCGCCGCCGGTGTTGGGCGGCAGCGGGGTCGGTGGCGATTGCACTCCGATCCAATTGACCAGCGGGCTGTCCGGCTGGCCGAAGAACGGGCCGCTATTGCCGCCGCCTTCGCGCCGGGCGCGGGTAAGCACCAGATAGGCATCACTCCACGCCCGCTTGGCGGTGGCGTCAACGGTGGTCGTGCCGAGCAAACTGAACGAATGGTCCGGGGCGCGGGTGCGACTGGCGGGCGGCAACTCGAGCGGCGGCGCGCCTTCGCCCGCCACCATGGCCAGCAGTGGCGCGCGGTCGCGGTGGCAACTGATGCAGTGGCGGTCGAGAATGGGTTGGATTTCGCGCGCAAAACTGAAACCCCGCGCCGGACCGTGGAACGGCAGCAGCTTTTGCGGCACCCCCAGCTGCGCGACGGCGGTGCCCTGCGGCAGCGCCAGCGGCGTGCTATTGCGATTTTCGTGGCAGCCGACGCATGAGGCGACTTCGCCGGGTTGCAGGGTATTCCAACTGCGCATCGTCTGCACCGCGCGTCCGCGCGCATCCAAGGCCTGGAAATACACCGGGGTGCGCGCCGGCACTTCGAAATACGCCGAGCCGTCGTCATGCACGGTGGCATCGCCCAACACCCGCTTGACGTCCCACGCGCCGTTGGCGATGGCGATCGGCGTGCTGACCACCGCCCCGCCGGCCGGGCCGCCATTGTGATTTTCGCCGATGCCGGCGACGCGGTACTCGAGGGCGATGACGCGCAGTTTGCGGATGGTGCCGCGCGCCACCCCGGCAAGGCCCGCCCCCTGATAGATATCACTCACATAACAGGCGGAGGTTTGGCGGTGCCAGTCGATTTGACTCGGCCGCGGTGTCGGGCGCACGCGCGGTGCCAGCAACACCGGTTGCACGCACGGCACCGCGGGATCGCTGGCTAGCAATTCGCGGTGGCCGGCCTGGTCCATCCAATACAGGCCGAAGCGGGCATCGCCGCCGCCCCAGCCGTCGGGGGCATACGCCACCAGCCATTCCGACGCGCTGAGCGGGAACGGATAACAAAACAATTCGCCGTCCTGGCCGTAGGCATCGATGCGTTCCGCCTTGGTTTCCCGCACTGGCGAGACGAGTTGCACCCCTTGGTTCTCATCGCGCCCGAGCGCCGGATCAATCACCGCCAGTTTACCGGTCTGGGCGCTGTGGTGGCCGCAGAGAATGGCTAACACTTTGCCGGTGCCGGGAATTCCGCGGGCATGGGCGATCGTGGTGGGAAACCACGAGCTGTTGCCATAAAACCCGGCTTGGCCGCTACCATCGGCATTCATCTGAAACAACGGCTGCGGGAACACCTGCCCGCGGTCGTTGTAGTCCCAGCGGGTGTAGACGACCCGGCCGTCGTCGAGCACCTGCGGATAGACGGTGTGGACCTGGTCGAATCCGAGCCGCCACACACGCTTCCCGCTCGGATCGCAGGCATATAGATTGCTCGCTTCCGTCCACCAGCAATCGACGGTCTGCACGCAGCGGGTCGAGGCAAAGATCACGTCGTCGTTGGGCAGATACGCCGGCTCATAATCAGCCACGCCCTTGCCCGCGGTGAGCTGGCGCAGCTCCTTGCTTGTTAGATCGAGCTCGTAGAGATGGTAATCGTCGTCGTCTAACGACTTCTTCCAGGCGAACGCGAGCCGCTTGGCATCCCACGACACGGCGGGGTCGCGCAGCACGCCAGTCGGGTCGTCGAGCAGCGTCTCCACCGCGCCACGGGTGCCGTTGAAGCGCAGTCGGCAGAGGGTGGCCCCGGGCAGAAAGTGGCGTTCCGCCTGGGCGTCGGACTGGCCTTCGGTGTACGCGAAAAACGACGGGCGGATGGTCTTGCGCTTGGTGAATGCGATGGGGCACGACCTGCCTAACAATCCGGCCAGGCGCCCGGCGCGCCGCGCCTCACAGGCACTGGCATGCAACATCAGCCAGCGGCGGTCGCCGGCGGGGACCTTTTGTTCGAGCAGCAGCGCCAGATCCGCGCGCAGCACCGCGGCCTCGCCGGCAACTGAGGCCAGGACCGCCTCCACTTGCGCCTGGCCAAGGCCGGCAGGGCTGGCGGTTTGGCCGTCCTGGCGCAACCAATCCCACTCGACCGGAAACACCCGTTGCAACTCCGCCGCAGCGGTGCCGGTGGCCAGGGCGTCGGCCCACGGTGCCGGATCGTAGTCGGCGGCCACGGCGGCAGGCAGCGCGGCGAGCATGCCCCAACCGACCGCGGCGACCTGCCATTGCAAGCGCCGGAAACCTCGCAAGTATTGCATGGCTGTGGTACGACCCGGGCGCGCGGCGGCTTTCATGCGTTAGCCACAAACTCAATAGCTGTCCTTGCCGAGGGTCACCTTGCCACGGAAAATATAATAGACCGTGACGGTATAGGTGAGCACGATGGGCACGCCGATGGCGGCGATGAGCGTCATGATCTTGAGGGTCTTGGCGGTGGAGGCCGCGTTGTAAACAGTTAGGGAATGGGCGGCCCCGGGCATGGAGTAGACCATGTGAGGGAACATCCCGAGCCCGAACAAGGCCATCAGCAACAACATGGTGGCGCAGGAACTGAGGAAGGCGGCCCAGTCGCGGCCGCGGTGGATTTCCCGCGGCAGGTTGGCGATGGCGAGCACCAGCAGGACCACCACGGCGAAGAGCGCCGGTTGTTCGCGCAGGATCCGGGTCATCCGCGGGACATAGAGCAAGGTGGCCAGCGTGGTCAGCGCATAACAGACAATGAAGGTGATGATCAGCGGGTTGATCCACTGCCGGATGCGGGCCTGCAACGCTCCCTCGGTTTTGAGGTGCAGATAGATGGCGCCGTGCATCATGAACAGGGCCACGGTGGTCACGCCCATGAGCAGGGCATAGGGATGCAGCAGGCTGAGGAAGGTGCCGGCGAACTCGCCCCTGGCGTCGAGCGGCAGGCCCCACACGATGTTGCCCATGGTTATCCCGATGAGCATGGCCGCGCCGGTGCTGCCGGCGAAAAACCCCCGGTCCCACCAGCGGCGCCACCAGGCCCAGGGTTCCTTGCTGCGGAACTCGATGGCCACAGCGCGGAAAATCAGCGCGAAGAGCAACAGCATGAACGCCAGATAGAACCCCGAAAACACCGTCGCATACACCGCCGGAAACGCCGCAAACAACGCCCCGCCACCGGTGACCAGCCAGACCTCGTTGCCATCCCACACCGGGCCGATCGCATTGTAAAACAGCCGCCGCTCGTGATCGTCCTCAATCCCGAGAATGAGGGTGCCGACCCCAAGGTCGAAGCCGTCCAGCATCGCATAGCCGGAAAACAACACACCCACCAATATGAACCAGAGAAGATTGTAATCCATTATGATGTTAGGTTAGGCCCGGCCCTGCTTGAGCCAGCTTTGCGGCAGCTCATGGCTTTCCTCCAGCGGCTCCGGGCCATGTTGGATCTTGCGGTTGAGCAGGAACAAAAACAGCGCGAATAATAACAGATAGATCAGGCCGAAGCCAAGCAGCGAGGCCAGCACTTGGTTGGCCCGGACCACGGCCGACAGTCCGTCGCTGGTGCGCAAATAGCCCCAGACGATCCACGGTTGGCGGCCGAGCTCCGCGGTGAACCAGCCGGCTTGATTGGCCAACTGTGGGAGCAACACCGCGGGCACCGCCAAGCGCAGGAACCAGCGCGACGCGAAATGCTGCGGTGCGGCCAGCTGGCCGCGCCACCACAGCCAGGAGCCCCACAACGACAGGGCGATCATGCCAAAGCCGGTGGCCACCATCAGATGAAAACACTGGAAGGTGGCCCCCACCGGCGGGCGCAATTCCGCCGCGATGTCGTTCAAGCCGGTGACCGGATGGTCGCGGCGACCCCCAACTAACAGACTGAGCCCGCCGGGGATTTTGGGACCCAGCGTGCGTTGGTTGGTGGTGTCGACCCAGCCGAACGGATGCAGCGGGGCTTGCGGGCCGGTTTGCCACAACCCCTCCATGGCGGCCAGCTTCGAGGGCTGGTTACTGGCCACCCCGGCCGCGGAGCCATGCCCGGTGACCAACGACAACAGCGAACTGGCGAGTGCCAGCGCCAGGCCGCACTTGAGGGAGGCGGCGGCAAACCCGCCGTGGCGCTGCCGCAGCAAATAGAAGGCCGCCACGCTGACGACCAGAAATGCGCCGGCCGACCACGCGCCGACCAGGGTGTGGCTGAGCCGGTCCATCGAGGATGGATTGAACACCACGCCCCAGAAATCGTCGATGACCATGCGGGCCTGCCACAGGTCGGCGAGTTCGAAGCTGTGGCCGGCGGGCACCGGCTGACCGGCGATTTCCAGGTGGGAGCCCGCCGGGGTTTGTTGCCAGGAATTGGCCACGATGATCCACACCGCGCTGAAGTGCGCGCCGACGGCCACCATGCAGGTGGCGAAAAAGTGCAGCTTCGGGCCCACCTTATCCCAACCAAACAGCAGAATCGCCAGAAAGCCCGACTCCAAAAAAAACGCGAATATCCCCTCCGCCGCCAGCGCGCTGCCGAAAACATCGCCGACGAAGCGCGAGTAGGTCGCCCAGTTGGTGCCGAACTCGAATTCCAGCACGATGCCGGTGGCCACGCCGAGGCCGAAAATCAGCCCAAACATCTTGGTCCAGAAGCGCGCCATGTTGTGATAGAGCGGATTGCGGGTGGCCAACCACATGCCCTCCATCATGACCAGCAGCAGCCCCAGCCCGATGGTCAGTGGCGGGAAGATGTAATGGAAGGCCACCGTGAAGGCAAACTGGAAGCGCGAGAGGATTTCAACGTTCATGGTGCGGGGGATGAAAATAGGCACCATCACTCGTTGGCGATGCCGGGAGCGCCGAAATAGGGCACCAGGGCCGCCGGGAGGCGGATGGAGCCGTCGGGTTGCTGGCATTGTTCTAACAATGCAACATAGAGCCGTGGCAGGGCGGTGCCGGAGCCGTTGAGGGTATGGGGGAAACGGTTTTTGCCGTCACTGTCCTTGAAGCGCAGGCGCATGCGGCGGGCCTGGTAATCCCCGAAGCACGAACAACTGGACACCTCGAGGTACTTGCCTTGGCCGGGGGCCCAAACTTCGAGGTCATAGGTTTTGGCCGCCGACTGGCCGACGTCGCCCGTGCACAGCTCAATGACGCGGTAATGCAGGCCGAGGGTCTGCAGGATCGACTCGGCATGGGCGGTGAGTTGTTCTAACGCCTCGAAGCCGGTGTCCGGATGGACGATTTGGACCAGTTCGACCTTGTCGAATTGGTGCATGCGGATGATGCCCTTGTTATCGCGGCCGGCGGAACCCGCCTCGCGGCGGAAACACGGGGTGTAAGCGACCATTTTGATGGGCAGCGCGGCGGCGGGCAGCAGGACGTCGCGATACAGATTGGTGACGGGCACCTCGGCCGTGGGCGCCAGAAACAACGAGTTGCGACCATCGACTTCGGCCGGCTCGGTGCCATACATGTCCGCCTCGAATTTCGGCAGTTGCCCGGTGCCTTCCATGCACTCGCGCTTGACCAGATGCGGGACGTTGACTTCCTCGTACCCGTTGGCGGCCTGCGTGTCTAACAGGAAATTGATCAGGGCGCGTTCGAGGCGCGCGCCTTTGCCGCGATAGACGGCGAAGCCGGCGCCAGCGATGCGGATGGCATCGTCCCAATGGATCAGCCCGAGAGCGGTGGCGAGTTCGACGTGATCGCGGGGCTGGTCGATGGCGGGTGGGGTCCCCCAGACGCGGACGACCGGATTGGCCGCCTCGTCGCTACCGATGGGGCAAGCCTCGTGCGGGAGGTTGGGGATATTGAGGAGGAGGTCGGATTGGCGGCTGGCGGCGGCTTCCGCCGCAGCATCCAGTTGTGCGATTTGGAGGTTGATGGCGCGCACCTCGGCCTCCACCGCGGAGGAATCCTGGGCGGCGGCTTTGAGGGCGCCGATGTCTTTGGACAGGGACTTGCGGGAACTTTGCAGTTGTTGTTTGGAGGTCTCGGCGCAACGGCGGGTTTCATCGCAGGCGAGCACCTCCGCGACGAGTTTCCAGTGATCGCCGCCGCGGGATTTGAGGCGCTCTTGGACGGCGGTGGGATTGTCGCGGATGACGCGGATATCAAGCATGGCGGTTGGATTGTCGCGAAGATGTGAGAGGAATCAACCCCAAAAAAAAACCGGCTGGGCTTCGCCTCAGACCCAAGACGACAAGACCCAAGACTCAAGAGAAAAGCAGATGAAGAAGCGCTGCGCTCTTTTGTCTAGTCTCATGACTGACCTGGCGTCGAATCACGGAATAGCAACGAATTGGAAGGCGCGGGCAAGAACGGCAAACCCGTGGCCATGGTCAAGTTCGGTGCGGCCAGCATGCCGGACTATCGCTGCGGCTCGGGCGGCAGGGTCCGCCTCATTTGGTTTTAAAACTCTGTTACGGACCCGAGAAACCGCCGTGAAGCTTGCCGAAGTCCGTCGGATAGGGCACCGGGGTGGCACCTGGCATGTCAATGCGCGGCTTGTCGTTGAGAGCCTTTTGGCCCTGCCGGATTGCTGATAAAACCGCCTGGTAGTCCGGGTCAGCACGGCCGGAGAAGGCCGGCTCGAGACCGCGGCCGCCGGCATTTTTCGGCAGGTGGTCCACCAGCACGCGGCTCCACTCGGGATGGGTGAGGTTGAGGAACGACTCGCCGGATTTCATTCTCTTGCCGGCATCGAGCAGGCGCGTCACCTCGTTGAACCACGGACCGGTCCAGATGTCGCGCGAGCCAGCGCTGCCGGGGCGGGTGTTCTGATAGGTGCCGTAATAGGGCACGTTGGCATCGATCCACGCGTAGATGGCCCGCCGGCTGGTGGCATCGACGTCCACCTTCGCGTGGCGGTCCTCGATGAGCTTGGTCAACCCGCTGACATAGGACCCGCTGGCCATCGGTTTGAGCACGGCCGTGCCTGCGGTGTTGTTCCAATAGAAGTCCACCCATTTTGGCACGGTCAGGCTGTCATAGCCCATGTTGAAAAACCGGGTCTTGTCGTTAGACAGGTCGATGCCCTTGGGATCCGGCCCGCTGTGGCAGCTCACGCAGTAGCGGTCGAGCACGGGTTGGACCTGCCTGACGAAATCCACCGGCCCCGCGCCCCACGGTGGCGGGGTGATCTCGACGGGCGGGCGTGTCACCGCGAGTGGTCGGCCAGGGCTGGCGGAAGAATCCCGTGGTTCGTGGCACCCGACGCAGCCCTGCACTTCGCCTGGCATGATCTGGGTGATAGAGGTCATGCGGAATAGTTCCTTGCCGTTAGAGTCAAGGGCCTCGAAGTAGAGCTCGACCCCGGTTGGGGCGTTGAAGCAGGCCGAACCGTCGCTCTCCACGGGCACCGTGCCGTGGTTGTATTTGACATAATACGTGCCCCTTCCGATGAGCGGATCGTGATCATAGGCGCGTTGGCCCCGCATGTTACATGGCTTGGGCACCTGCGAGAGGATCCGCAGCTGCTTGCACGCGCCACGCGCCACGCCCGTGAGGCCACGATAAACGTCCTGCAGGACGAAGGTGCCGGATTTTCCTGCGGACTCTGCTAGATGAGGCCGCACTGGCGGCTTGCTGCGCGGCCGGCAGGGGATCGGGTTGAAGCAGGAATACTGCGGGTCCTCGCAAAGCAACGTGAGCTTTTCGCCAGGCTCCAGCATAACTAACCGATAACGGCCGGCCGCACCCGCTTGCGGGTTCGGGCCGCCATAGGCGACGAGATGATGCGCTTCGTCCAGCGGCCACGGGTCGAGGTAGGCCCATGGATAATGGGTATCGCCTGATCCCCAAGGGGTGTCCGTGGCGACGGTATACGGGATTGAGGGCGTCAGGTTGGTGATGGCGGCGGGGTTTTCCAGTCCGAGGCGCGGGTCGACGATGCCAATGGCGCCGGTGGGAGTGCCGTGATGTGGCGCCAAGGTGCAGATCACTTTCTCCGAGCCGGGAATCTGCCTGGCCTGCCAAAGGACGTTCGGGTTGGTCAGGGTGTTGCCATAGTACAAGCGCAGGGCTGTGCCGTCGGGGTTGACCGTCCAGAGCTTCTGGCGCGTGAAGAGACTCCGGTCGTTGTATTCCCAGCGCATGAACAGGATGCTTCCGTTAGAAAGGACGCTCGGCGAGTAGTCGCCCAACGTGCTGAACTCGATGCGGTGGATGCCCTGGCCGTCGGCGCTCATGACAAACATCGCGCAACCGGGCGCCGGTTGGCACATCGAATAACACTCGCTGCGCGTGGAGACAAAGCAGATAGAACCGTCGGGCAGATAGGTGGCGCTCACGTCGTGGTATCGTCCGGTCGTGAGCTGACGCAGGTTGCGCCCGTCGAGGTCGATCTCATAAATGTGAAACGAGTCGCTGGCGTCCGTGGCCATGGACATCCAGGAAAAGAGGATCTTGCGCGCGTCATAGGAGAGTTCGAGATTGAACACCACGCCCTCGTCACAGCGGAAGATCTCGCGATGCGGGCGTGCGGGATCGCGCGGAGCAAAGGCATAGATGCCGCCCCCGGGCGCATAACAATCCCAGGCATACATGGTGCCAATGCCAAACGGGGTGCGGATGTGGGGACGCTTGATGAAGACAATCTCCGGGCAATCGGCCAACGCCTCAGGAGTGGTGACTGACGTGACCGAGACCGGCGGGCCGTCCCCGGCGATGGCCGCTTGCCTGGAGACAAGCACGGCCACCATGACCATTGCCGGGGTCACCAGACGGATATGCCCAAGTCGCAGTTTTGATAGCACGCTCATCACTCGTGGCAGGCTACGCGAATGTTTGGCAGATTCTTGCCGCTCATGACAAAGATTCGATCGATTTGCTGCCTCACCATCCCCCATGACTGCCAAGAAGTTGCTTGTGAGATGAAGGCCGTTGAAGGAGCCGGTGGCCGGACCGGAGGGCCGGCAGATCAAAACCCTACCAGTAATTATGTACGAAATTGCGGATGCGGGAAGCGTAAATCTCGCAGACCCTGTCCATCGTTTCAGAAGCCAACTCGGGCAGGTCAGCTGATGTGACATTGTCCTCGGCTTGGGCGGAATTCTTCGCCCCGGGAATTGTGCATGTCACAGCGTCAAACATCAAAATCCAGCGCAGGGCAAATTGTGGCATGCTCCAGCCCGCAGGGACGAGCGCGCGCAATTCATCGACAGCTTTCAAACCGGTGTCATAATCCACACCTGAGAAGGTTTCGCCGCGATCAAAGGCTTCACCATGACGATTAAAAGCGCGGTGATCGTCAGATTCAAAATTGGATTGGGCGGATAATTTACCAGTCAACATGCCACTAGCCAGCGGCACACGCGCCAAAATTCCCACCTTGCGGCGCAGGGCTTCGGCAAAGAACAACTCCGCTGGACGCTGCCGGAAAACATTAAAAATGATCTGCACGGTTTGCACATTGGGGTATTCAATCGCCTTGAGCGCTTCTTCCACTTTTTCAACGCTGACGCCGTAATGACGCAACTTGCCCGCATGGACGAGATCATCCAGCACGCCAAATGTTTCGGGCATGTAATAAACTTCGGTTGGGGGGCAATGGAGTTGCAAGAGATCAATGGCCTCGGTGTTAAGATTTTTCAGACTGCGCTCGACAAAAGCGCTGAGATTCGCCCGGCTGTATCCACCCGACACATGCGGATCAAGCCGCCGCCCAGCCTTGGTGGCCACATAGACGGTTTCACTGCGCTCCTTGCGAAGCTGCGCCACAAGACGTTCTGAACGCCCATCGCCGTAAACATCAGCAGTGTCAATCAAGTTAACGCCCAGATCAATCGAACGGTGCAGCGCCGCCAGCGAGTTTCTATCATCCACAGTCCCCCATGAACCGCCAATTGCCCACGCGCCAAAAGAAACAGTTGAAACTTTCCAACCAGTACGTCCAAGTTCACGATATTGCATGATTAATTTGCTCCAGAATTCAGCCTGCTAAGCATTTGCCTTTGGGGTGAAGGCCGTTGAGAGAACCGGTGGCCGGACCGGAGGGGGGGGGAAGGGGGCCGAAGCGGCGCGAAAACCACAGCACCGAAGCCGACCAAGGAGTTGGTCCGGCGCAATCATGCGCGAGAATTGTGGATTTTGTCAGAATCATGAGGATATCTCTCAAACGCGAAAATAGCCACCCGGTCCGCTTTGCCAAGGATTCTTTTGACAAAATCAGATATGGAAGGGACGCCATGTTCTTTGGTTGGAATTTATGATTTTGTAATGCATGTGAAGTCTCCTCTTGTAGAAAATGTCCTTGATACGTTGGCTTTCGATGGCAGTTTGGCGACATGCGTGCTCGATTCATTGCGCCGTGGAAGGACTCGACGGAGAAGCCAGTGATATACCATTGCGTGAGCCGGGTGGTGGACCGGCGGTTTGCGTTTGGGAAGGAGGACAAGGAACAACTGCGGACCTACATGCGGATGTACATGAAAGGGTTGCTGCAGCGCTTCACGCAATGGTACAATCGCAAGCACGGGCGCAGCGGCGGGTTGTGGGAGGATGCGTTCAAGAGCGTGCTGGTGGAGGACGGGGTGGCATCGCGGACGATGGCGGCATATATCGACTTGAACCCGGTTAGGGCGGGGATGCGCTCGAGC
>CAIZNN010000070.1 GCA_903934285.1 Akkermansiaceae bacterium
ATTTCGACTTTCTAAAAACACACATGTTGATTATCAACGACTTGCGTTTTTGAAGCATACAAAATCCAGTAGGAAACGGTCGAAAAAACCCAAATTCAAACGGTCGTTTAAGAAACTTGGGTTAGATTGATGTCGAACGGGTTCTCGTCGGCATCGTTGCTGGCGATGTGGATCGCCGCCGTGCGTGACCCGGCGGCACCGGGCGCGAAGGTGACCGTGAAGGTGGTGCTGGCACTTGGCGTTAGGGTGGTGGCACCCAGGGTGCTCACGCTGAAGTCGGCGGCGTGCGTGCCGTTCTTGGTCACCGCCAGGCCGGTTAGATTGGCCGTGCCGGGGTTCCTGACGGTGAAGGTTTTCACGGTGCTGGCGCCGAGGGTGACACTGGCGTAGGGGATGGTCGCGCTGCCGTCGGTGTGGTTGGTTCCGCTGGGTTGCTCCACCGCGATTTCCGGGACGGTCGCCGCCATTATCGTGTCGATGGTGCTGCGGAGGGCGGCCGCGCCAGGGTAGCTGGAGTTCGAGTGCAGCACCTGCCATTGGGCATGGGAGGGCGAACCCGCGACGCAGTTGATGATGACAAAATGGGGGATATAGCCCGCGCCGAACTGGGCCCAGGCACCAGCCATGGTCATGGGATCTTCGCCCACCAATTCCAATTTGGCGGCAGCCACGAACGCGTCGGTTTGGGACGGGCTGGATGAATCGACGCTGAGCGCCAGTATCTGCACCGGCACGCCATGGGCATTGCCGCCGCGCGCCGCATAGTATTGCTGGACGTTGGTTTCAAGGTCCGGTGATGAGGCCTGGCAGGGCCCGCACCAATAGGCGAAGAAATCGAGCACGAGGATTTTGCCCGCGAAATCGCTGAGCTTGAGCGGTAGGCCGGTGGCGCGATTGGTCACCGTGAAGTTGCTGGCAATACCGCCGACGAGAGTGGCTTGCACGGTGCCGGGTCCCGCCACCAATGCCGTTAGCCCGAGGAGGACGGCAAGCAGACGCGGGGTTCTGAATTGCATGCGGATGGTTGTGATCATGGCGTTGGGATGTTGGATGTTGGATTGCGGATTGCGGATTGCGGATTGCGGATTGCGGATTGCGGATTGGGGGTGTTTAGAACCGCCAGGCCCAGGCGCCCTGCGCGGCGAACCAGTCGCGGTCTTGATAGAGAGGCGCGAATCTTGCGGTGCCCGGGGTGAGTTGGGAGTAGCGCGTCAGATAGGGGCCCAGCGCCAAGCGCCACGTCGCGTGGGGCCCGGCATAGCGCAGCGTCAACTGCAACAGGTAACTGTCCAGAGGCGGCGCGGCCCCGGAAATGAGCAAGGGATCAATGATCTGGCCGTTGTCAGCGTAGGCCCGCAGGGCCAGCCCGGCGAACCAGCGGCCCTCCCAATCGCGCTCCATGAGCAGCGCGGCTGAGCCGGCATGGAACTCCGCCTCCTTGGCAGTCTCCAGCCGCAAGCGTGCCGTCCATGCGTCCGCCAACGCCCAAGCCGTCTCCGCGCCATAGGCGTAGCGCCAGGCGCGGGCGGTGGACTGGATCGCGGCGGCATCCTGCTTGAAGCGCACGCGGGGCGACAACACATGCTCCGAGCCCACGCCGAAGCGCCAGGTTGCCAGATTGTCCTCGCCCCGCAGCAGCGGCCCGAAGATGATTTTTTCATAACCCGGGGCGACCTCGTCCTGTTGCCAGCCCACGCTGCAGGTGACTAGGCCCGAGCCTTTGAGGTATTCGTATTTGCCGCCGATGCTGGCGTTGAGCCCGCCGACGTCGGCCGTTTGATAGCCGGCGACGGTGGAGAAGAGTTGGCGGTAATACTCATCGAGCCAGAGCGACCGGTAGTCGGTGAACCCTTGATAGCCGCCGCATGAAAACGTCCACTGCATGCGCTCATCCAAGCCCTCCCGCCAGGTGAGTTGACCGCTTTGCTTCGATTCACTCAGATCCTCCGAGCGGCCGAGGATGTTCACCTTCGGCGGCCGGTACTCCAAGTCGATTTCCGCCGCGCCGAGCGACACGGTGATCTCGCGTTGGTCGTTGCGCAGGCGCACGAACATTTCGGAATCGACCAGCAGCACGTCGGTGGCACCCGCCATTTCGGTGGACACCCCGAGGGTGTAATTCAACCCGTGGACTGGCAGCAGCCCGCATCCAAAAACCACAGCCAGTCCCTGCCAGCCTCGCAACCTCCCGGGGAAACGCCTGACGGAATGGAGCTTATTGTGGGTCATGGCGGTGGATTTATTTGCAGGCGGTGCATCCGCCGCCCTGGGCGGCACCGGTTGACCCGGTACCAGGCTCCGATTGGGGCAACAAGCGGGAGCTGAACGCAAAGGCGTTGGTATCGTCGAAAACCATGTTGGATTTTGCCAGGCGCTGTTGTTGGAATGCCGGGACCGCGGTGCAGGACGCCACGGCCAGCACGGCCAGACTCATCAGGGCAAGCCGGACACGGTTTCTAACTTCTGGGGCGGCGGGGGGCTTGCTTGTCGGGGGGGCACGCATACGGAGGTGAGCGGCGGGAGCCGCAGAATATAGCTTTGTCACGTCTGCTGCCAAGGTGAATCCGCAAATCGCGTGATTTCGCCCGGGGCGGCGGGGCCCTTTGAGCAAGGCCATGCAAGTTAGAGCTGGATTCGGGAATGCGGGTGCGGGCTAGCGCACCAGGATGGCATCCTCGGGGCAGACTTCGCGGCAGGCGTTACAGCGGGTGCAGAGGTCGTCGCTGATGCGGTGCTTCTGATAGGGCGCGAGCGGGATGGCGTTGACCGGACAATGTTGGGCGCAGAGGGTGCAGCCGATGCAGGCGTCGGTGATGGTGTAGGTGATGAGCTCGCGGCACTTGCCGGCGGGGCAGCGGCCGTGGAGGTGGGCGTCGAATTCGTCGCGGAAAAACCGCAGCGCCGACAGCACCGGGTTGGGCGCGGTCTTGCCCAACCCGCACAGGCTGGCACGGCGCACCATGGCGGAGAGGGTGGCCAGGTCGGTTAGGTCGTGGGCCTTGGCCTTGCCCTTGCACAGGCGCTCGAGGATGTCGAGCATGCGGCGGGTGCCGACGCGGCAGAACGTGCACTTGCCGCATGACTCGCACTGGCAGAACTCGAGGAAATAGCGCGCCATTTGCACCATGCAGTCGGTGTGGTCGAGCACGATGAGGCCGCCAGAGCCCATGATGGCGCCCACTTCCGATAGGGACTCGTAGTCGATGGGGGTGTCGGCCAACGCGGCGGGCACGCAACCGCCGGACGGGCCGCCGACGAGCACGGCCTTGAAGGGTGAGCCGTCCGGAGTGCCGCCGCCGATATCCTCGACGACCTCGCGGATGGTGATGCCCATGGGCACCTCGATGAGGCCGCCGCGGGCGACCTTGCCTGCCAGCGCAAACACCTTGGTGCCCTTGCTGGTGGCGCTGCCGATGGCGGCAAACGCCGCGCTGCCGTGGCGCACAATCCACGGCACGTTGGCATAGGTTTCGACGTTGCTGATGAGGGTCGGCTTGCCGCGGTAGCCGTGCTCGGCGGGGTAGGGGGGCTTGAGCCGCGGAATGCCGCGGCGGCCCTCCATCGATTCTAACATCGCGGTCTCCTCGCCACAGACAAACGCGCCGGCACCCTCGAACACGTCGAGGTCGAGCGCGAAGCCGGCGCCAAAAATGTCGGGGCCGAGCACGCCGCGCGCCTGGCACAGGCGCAGTGCCTCGCGCAGGCGTCTAACAGCCGAGGGGTATTCGGCGCGCACATAGATGAATCCCTT
Organism: Akkermansiaceae bacterium; assembly: GCA_903934285.1. GTDB lineage: Bacteria > Verrucomicrobiota > Verrucomicrobiia > Verrucomicrobiales > Akkermansiaceae > Luteolibacter. The sequence goes on from CAIZNN010000070.1 coordinate 3,752, forward strand.
GTTGGCACCCACCGCGAAGGCGGCGATGGCCATGCCTTCGATCACCCGGAACGGGAACGACTCCATCAACATCCGGTCCATGAAGGCACCGGGGTCGCCCTCGTCGCCATTGCAAATGACAAATTTTTCGGTGCTGGCGATTCCGTGCACGATGCGCCACTTGCGGGCGGTGGGGAAGCCGGCGCCGCCGCGGCCGCGCAAGCCGCTGTGGTCGATCAGGTCGATGACATCTTCGGGGGGCATTCCGGCGAGGCACTGGCGCAAGCCGGCGAACCCGTCGTGGGCGAGGAATTCATCGAGGTCGAGCGGGTCGAGTTTGCCGTAATGTTCGGTGGCGATATGGCGTTGGCGGCCGAAGAACGCGCTCACCCGCGGGCTCGGGTTGTCGGCGCTGCGGCCTGCGCCGGGCGGGCTGTCGCGGGATTCGCCGGACAGCCAGTCGAGGGCGGCGGCCGTGGCGCGGCGCAGCCACGGCAAGAATCCGTTGGGCTTGAAGTGTTGCCAGAGCAGGGCCTCGACGCGTTCCGGATGGATGCCGGAAAATTGGACGGGCACTTGCCCGGGGCGGGCGATTTCCAGCAATGGGGTGCGGTCGCACATCACCACACAGCCGACGCGCTTGATGGTGGCGTTGAGGTGGCCGCGGGCCACGGCGGCTTGCAGCGCCTCATGGGTCTTGCCGCAACCGCGGGCGATGCAGCATGAGTCGAGGCAGATGCGGATCTCACCCGCGGCCGCGGCGGGTGGCGAGGATGGCGCGGGTGGCGCGATGCTGACTTTGCGGCGCTTGCGTTCGCGTTGCTCGCGGCGCAGGAACTCATCTAACATGGCCGGCGCCTTCTCCCGTGTCAGGTGGGCGAAGCTGGTGTCATTGATTTGCACCACCGGGGCCAGCGTGCAACAGCCGACACAAAAAACTTTCTCGACGGTGAAGACGCCGTCGTTGTCGGTGTCCTCGCCGGGGTCGAGGTGGAGGTGTTTGCATAACGCCTCGTGGATGTCTTCGGCACCATGGATGTGGCAGGCGGTGCCGTTGCACACCTTGACGTGATGCTGCCCCATCGGCCGGTGGCGGAATTGCGCGTAAAACGTGGCCACCCCGGCGAGGGTGGCGGCGGGGATGCCGGTGAGTTCGCAGACCCGGCGCAGCGCGGCATCGGGCAGATAGCGGTAGTGGACTTGCAGCGCCTGCAAAATCGGGATCGCCTGTTCGGCGGAGGGGCCGAGGCGGCCGACGACTTCATCGACGAAGCACAGGTCGATGGCGGTGGCGGTGGGCGGCGCGATATGTAGCTTACTTGCCATCCTTGGTGCCGATGCAGAACAGGTGTTTTTTGCCGCGCAGATAGATGCGGCCCGGGGCAAACGCGGGCGAGGCCCCGGCAGCTTCGCCGAGGGCGGCGCGGCCGGTTTCCTTGAAGCCATCCTGGCTGGCCTCGCCGCTGATCATGACCCCTTTGGTTGTTAGAAGGTGGATGCGCCCGTTGAAGATGCACGGCGAGGCTTGGAACGTGGTCTTGGTGTCGTGTTCCCACAGCAGTTTGCCGCTGAGCGCGTCGAAGGCATAGAAAATGCCGAACACCAGCGTGTACACCCGCGGCCCGTCGCACAACATGCTGCACATGTCCGGCAAGCCGGAGTCTTCCTGCTTCCAGGCGATGTGGCTGGCCGTCACGTCGCCGCTGCCATCGGGTTTGATCGCGGCGATGCAGGTCTGGTCGCTGCCGACGTAGACCAGCTCGTTGACAAAGGTCGGTGAGGCGGCCACGTCGCCCCTCATGCATTTGGCCTGCCAGAGGTTCTTGCCGGTGGCAGGATCGTAGGCGATGACCAACGGATCGGCGGCAGTGATGATCTGCTCGCGCCCCTGGTGCTTGATGAGAATGGGTGAAACCCACGAGTTGGCCACCGGTCGCGGCGTCGACCACACCTGCTTGCCGGTGGCGGCGTCAAGCGCCAGGATCTTCGACTTGCCGGACTTGGCTTCGGCTTGGTCATACACGACGATCACACGGTTCTGCCAGAGTGTTAGAGAAGCGGCGTGGCCATAGGTGTTTTCCGGCGTGCCGAGGTTCAGTGCCCACAGCCGCTTGCCTTCGGCGCTGAAACCGGCGACGTCGCCATTGGCAAAGCAGGCAAACACGCGGCGGCCGTCGGTGGCGGCGGTGGGCGCCGCGAACCCGGTGTCCTCCATCACCTCCGGTGCTTCGGCGCGGTCACCCTGCGGCGTGTTCACCGGTTCCTTCCACAACAGGGCGCCAGTGGTGGCGTCGAAACAATACACCTCGCGGCGCGTGGCGGTGGCTCCTGTTAGGAAAATGCGGTTGCCCCAGATGACGGGCGAGTTCTCGCCGGGCAGGCCGATTTCGGTCTGCCACAGGATGTTGTTGCCCGACGCGCCGTCCCAGGTTTCGGGCAGCTTGGGCAACGTGGTGATGCCGGAGCCGGCCGGGCCGCGGAAATACGGCCAGTTGGCAGCCACATCCCCGGCACTGGGAAACCAACCGGGGTCGCTGGCGGCGGCGGGGCCGGCGGCGGGGACGGCGGCGGGGACGGCGGCGGGGGTTTCCGGCGATGATGTTAGGTCCGGTTGCCACTGCCTGCCGGTGTTCCAGAACAGGGCGAGGGCGAGGCCGGCGAGCGCGAGGGTCGTGCCGGTCACCGCCTTGGCGGCAAGCGCCGCGCTGCGCTGCGCATCGGCGGGCCGCGCGGAGATGTTAGGGATGGGGGCCGGCGGGCGGCGCAGGTGAGCGGCGAGCTTGAGGGCGGCCAGGAAGACGGCCGCCCCACCTAACAAAAACCAGGCGGCGCGGCCGGCGAGTTTTTCGCGCCGGAAGTACTCGTGGCGGAGTTGTTGGTCGAGTTGGCGGATGTGTTGTTTGAGCGGCTCGTTTTTCGGGTCTTCGCGCAAGGCGGTTTTGAGTGGTGCGAGTTCGCGGGCTTCGACCAGGCGGAGCTTGCCGGCGCCGGGGCCGCGATGGAGGTGGAACGTGTTGGCGATGAGCCAGCCGCCGAGCACCAGCGAGAACACCCCGGCGATGAGCGCGATGCGCGAGCAGCTGCGCGCCCAGAGTGCAGTGGATGTGGCGCGGGCATCCTGCCCGCCGCCTTGGATTCCGGGCAAGATGCCCGGACCACTTTGCGCGGCGCGGGCATCCGGCCCGCTGCTCTCAGGTTTCGCCACGACGGCCTCCTTCCTGCGGTAATGCCACCGGGATGCCCCGGCGCAGCAGTTCATATGGGCAGGCGGAAAAACACCGGGCACACGACACGCACCGGCCGCTGTCGGTTTCATAATCGGGCGTGCTGGCGGGGAAGAAAATGCGGGCGAGCTTGAGGGCGAGCACCAGCCCGAAGATGGCACCGAGCCAGCGGCCGAGGGTGAGGAAGCGCGCCTCCAAGGCCACCGCCGTGGCAAACACGGTTAGACGGTCCGCGCCGTGCTGGCGGAAGGCGGTGAGCTCGTCAGACGGCGGATTGAAGATCTCGCCGCGCTCTTGGGCCAGCACCAAGGTGGCGAGCTTGCCAGCGGGATGGAGTGGCAGCGCGGCGAGGCCGACCTTGCCGCCGAGCCAGCCGAAGAGCAACGCCGCGAGCGGCACCATCAGCGCGAGCAAGACGATGCGCTGGCGGCCGCTGGCGATGCGTTCCTGCCCTTGTTTGGCCGGCATCGGCGGGTTGAGCGCGCCAAACGGGCACGAGCTTTCACACAGCCGGCATCGGGTGCAGGTGTCCGGCGTGACGCTGGGCCGCCATCTGGCAAAGCGCGCCGCCACGCCTAACAACGCACCGTAGGGGCAGAGGTAGCGGCAATACGGCCGCCCGACAAACATCGAGAGCACCAGCAAGGCGGCGCCGGAGATAAGCATGAAGCGCGGCCCCGCCATGCGGAAAATCCCCACAAACGGGTCGTACTTGCAGATGAGAAACAGGCTGCCGGTGGCGGCTAACAACACCGCCAGCGCCAGGTGGAGCCATGGCAGCACCCGCAGGGATTCATCCAGCCAGCCGGGCACTTTGAGCGGTTTGACCAACACCAGATCCTGGATCGCGCCGTGCGGGCAGACCCCGGCACAAAACCCGCGGCCCCAGATGAGCGCCACCACCAAGGGCAGCGTGAACAACGCCATCACCGCCAGCGGCACCGCATACGTCGGGTCGGCCAGACCGAGGGCGACGTTTTGGATCGAACCGATGGCACACACGCAGCCGCGCCGCCAAAACCCGAAATAGGCGAGTGACACGAGCGAGACGATGACGATGCCGCGGCGTGAGCGTTGCCGCAAGCTGAGCCACGAGGCGGCGGCCAGGCCCAGCGCCAGCACCGCCACATCCAGCCAGTCACTGGTGCGGGGTTGCGGGTTGGGCACCACGGTGGGCGGCAGCGCATGGTCGGAAAAATCCGGCGGCGGAAACCGCTCGACACCGCAGGCGGCATCCAGACCCACCCATAGGAAAAACAGCAGCACTAAGACGGGCCACACGCGACTCATGTGCCTGGCGCCCCCTTGCCGCGCAGCAGATAGGGATTGGGTGCCGGGATCTGCCGGAACGCCTGCGCCGGACAGGCGCTCGCGATCGCGCAGATGTTGCAATTGAGACAGCGGTCGTGGCAGACCTGGAGGTAGAGCGAGCCATTGCCGAACATGTTGCAGCCTTTCACGCACTTGCCGCATGCGACGCAGAGGTCCTTGTTGATACTATATTCATAGTAGGGATCCTCGATGAACTCGCGCTTGATCGCGCCGGTCGGGCACAATTGGTTTTCGGCGCCCTCGTCGAGGTTGATCGGTTCCGGTTCGAAGTAGCCGGTGCACAACTTGCAATAGCCGCACATGCCATGGGAATGCACGCACTTGACGGCCGACACCTCCAACACGCACTCGGTGGCGCAGCGGCCGCACTGGATGCAGCGGTTCGGGTCGATCTGCCAGCGGGTGGCGGCCTTGCTGGCACGGCCGCCGAGCAAGCCGGCGGCGGCGCCCAATCCTAACAAGCCGGTCCCGCGCGCGGCGCTGGTGAGCAACTCGCGGCGGCTGAGGGCGTGGCGGGGGGCGGGGGAGGCGGGAGGAGCTGGGGGAGGAGCGGGCGGTTCGGCGAGGGAAGAGTGTTCGGCAGGATGCCGAACACTGCCGGCGGGACGCCGGCGCTCCCCCCCGGCGGGACGCCGGCGCTCCCCGCCGGCGGGATGCCGGCTCTCCCCCCCGGCATCCTGCCGGGGCTCCCCACTGGAATTGGAAGGATCTTCAGTCATGGGCTGGCGGCTTGCGTTGCATGATGCGGATGGTGCCGCCGATGCTGTCGAGGATCAGCACGCGCCCTTGCGGGGTGATGGCGGCATAGAGGCCCGAGCCGAGGGCATCGGGGGTGCCGGCGTTGGCCGCTTGCAAATATTCGGGGAACGCCTCGGGCCCGGCCACCAAGCCGGTGAATTCGCCGGCGGAGTTATACAATTTGACCCGCGGCAGGCCTTTTTCGCAGGTGACAAAGCTGCCGTCCGGGAAGATCTCGAAACTAACAGGGTTGCAGCAGCCGCAAAATCCTTCAACCGCGAACGACCCCTTGCCCCATGCCAGCTCGAGGTCGCCGTCCAGCGTGAAGGCTTCGATCTGATGTTCGCCCGGGTTGGTGACGCGCAGCAGGCCGTCGGGGGCCATCCGCACGCAGAAATACGGGCTGGGCACCACGAAGCCCTTGAGGTTGCGGGCCGGATCGCGGGCGCCGATGACGCCGAGGGTTTTGCCGTTGGCGTCGAGTTTGAGCAGCACCCGGCTGGCGGCATCGGCGACCAAGATCACTGCGCCCGCAATGGCAATGGCGGTGGGCAGCATGCCTGCGGGGAAATCCCGCCACTCCGCCACTGCCGCACCGGTCGGCGCGAGGACGGCGATTTTTCCTAACTGGCCGGCGAGGATCCTGCCGTCGGGGTGCAGCGCGAGAGTGACCACCGGCTGGTCGAGCGCGACGTCCAGGATGAGCTCACCCTCGGGCGAAAACTTGCGGAGGCCGCCGTTGCCGCCCACCCAGATCGCGCCGTCGGCCGCCACTGCGATGGCGCGGGCGCGTTGCAGCCCGGCCGCAAACCGCGCCGTTTCCTCGTAACGCAACAATGCCGGATCGCTTTGTTGGAACCGCGCCACGTCGTAGCTGAATTCCGCGCCGAGCACCGGCTTGGAATGGGCGCCGGCGCGTTGGCTGCGGGTGAGGCGGCTGAGCGCCAATCCGGCTAGGCCGCCGAGCCCGGCGATGCCCCCGCCCCATGCCGTCGCACGCAGAAATGACCGGCGCCGGAGCGACGACACTCCTGTCGCCGCGGCTGTCGTCGTCGTCGCCGTCGCTGGCGCGCCAGGTGGGGTTGCGCGCCCACCCTCAGGCGCTGCGCCGGACGCTGCGGTTTTGTTGGGGAAATCGTCAGACATGGCCTGCACTGGGTGTGGCCGCGCCGCTTTGTGCGTGCGGGGTGTTGCGGGTTTTCGCCTCCAGCGCCTTGGGCAGCCCGCAACCGGCAAACCCCGGGCAGCCACCGCACGGGTTGCCGCGCGGGCACTCGTTGCGCCGCGCGCGCCCGCCGAGTGTCGTCGCGATTCCGCCCAGGGCGAGCAAGCCGCCGCAGCGCAGGCAGCCCCGCAGAATGTCCCGTCGTTGATGCATGGCGCAAGTACTTTCGCGTGCGATCATTTCTTTCGCAAGTCCAAACAGACCATGCGGGTCAGGTCTCTAACAATAAGGCGGCCGCCGGCCAGCGCCAGCGGGCCCCAGGCATCGTGGCCGTCGAGCACCTTGGCCTGGGCCAGCGGGCGGAACCCGTCGGCGGTGGCCTGTGCCATGGTCAGCTGGCCAGTGTCGTCGAGCACGAAGATTTTGCCCTGGGCGATGAGGAACGGGCCGAGGCCGAAGCGGTGGTTCATGCCGCTGGCCCAGCGCAGTTTGCCCTGCAAATCGAGGCAGACGAGTTCGCCGTTGGGGCGCACGCCGTAGAGGTGGTTTTGGTAAAGGATCGGCGTTTGCTGGGTGGCGCCGAAGGTGTCGGCATCGAGCCGGAACGCCGGCTTGGCCAGCCATTTGCCGTCTTGCGCGGTGATTTGCAACATCATGCTGCCGGCTTCGTAGCCGCCGGAGAGGAAGATGCGGTTGTCGGGCACCGGCACCGGGGTGGCCACCGTGGCGATGCTGATTTTCCAATCCGTGGTGTCCCACAGCAGCGAGCCGTCGTCGGCGGCCACGCCCGCCACGCCGCGATGGCCGCAATAGACATAGGTTTTGCGGCCCGCAATCTCCATCGGCGTGATGGAAACATGGGTCATTTTCCAGTCGCGGGGGTTGGGGGTTTTCCACAGCACCTTGCCGGTGGCCAGCTCCACGGCTATCATCAGGCTGCTGCCCGCCGGCGCCAGAATCACCCGCTCGCCATCGATCAGCGGGCATTGCCCCGCATACCAGGCCGGCACCGTGCTGCCGTACTCCCTAACCAAATCGATGCCCCATTGGAATTTGCCGCTCACCGCATCCAGGCAACTGACATGGCATTTCGGCCCGAGGCTCACCACATGTTGCGGGGTGACGGCCGGCACGGTGCGCGACATCCCGTGGTTGCGCTTGAGTGACAACGGATAGGAAAATTTCCACAGTTCCGTGCCATCGGCCAGCGCGAGGCAGCGCAGGGCGTCGGCTTGGGCGGCGCGGTCGTAATCCATCAGATAGACCCGGCCCTTCAGCACGGCGGCTCCGGCGTAGCCTTCGCCGGCCTCCAGGGTCCACAGCGGTGTGGGTTCGCCGCTGGCCCAGGCGTCGGCCAGGGGCGTGTCGTCAGGGGAAATCGCGTCGCGGTTGGGCCCGCGGAACCCAGGCCAGGCGCCGGGCAAATCGCTGGCCGTGCCGCCGGAAACCGTCAGGGTGGCTTGTTCGAGGGGCGACACTCCGCCGGTATCGCCCGCGCCATTGCCGGCGGCAAGTGGCAGCCGCAGCGGCACCCAGTCGGCGGGCACGCGGGTGTCCCAGATGTAGGCCAGCACGCCCGCTGCCACGAACCCCAGCGCGGCGGGCAGGAAATTGGCGAGGATGACGCGGGTCCGCCTCATGCGCGGCCAATGGGATGGGCAGCCGCGCCGCCGGGCAGGGCGCGCCGGATAACGGCGCGCGACAGTTGGCGGGAGCGGGGGCATGGAGTCACTGAGGCCATGGGGGGTGTTTTTGCCAGTGGGTATGCCATTGCCCAGTCGTTGTCAAGGAGGATGCTCGCGGGAACACAGCCGTCCCGGCCAATACGGTTCAATTAGCACATGATTGGGCTAAGAGGGCACCGGGCAAGATGCCCGGGCCACCTGTGGCGCGGGCATCCTGCCCGCCGCCTCTTCCTGTCTCGTCCCTGTCTCGTCTTAAGTTAACCGTATTGGGCATCCTGCCCGATACGGTTTACTTAGCAGCCATGGGCATGGCATTTGGCAGGTTGAATCCACTGGCAGCGACCGGTTTCCAAACGGTCCGGCCGGGGCGGGCATATGGCGGCTTGGTTAGCCCGAGGCCCCCAACCACTGGCTGGAAACCCTCCGCCACTGTCAATAGCATAATGCCTGGCATTATAATCTGGCATTATAATCCAATCGCCGGCCTGTCTGCGCGTGGAATCCGGCGAGTGGCGGTGCAGCAGGGAACTGCGACCTCGTCCCCACCGGACGCCCCGGAGCTGCGTCCCTGCCCCCAGCATCGTCGCGACTTCGCCTGCATTGGGTGTGGCAAGTGCCAAGTGGACAGGATTGACCGGGGCGGCTGTCCGCCCTCGCCGCCACAGACGGCAGCGCTCGCTAACCGCCGAGTTGGCGCCGGTGGCGCCACAACTCGCGCGGCCGGAAGATGCCGGCCGGGGTGATGATGCCGGTGATGAGCTGCGGCGGTGTCACGTCGAACCCCGGGTTGTAGGCGCCGCTGGACGGGTTGGCCACCCGCACGTAGGCGCGCCGCCCCGATTTTGTTAGCCCCCATGCGCCTAATACCTCGGCGGCGTCGCGTTGCTCGATCGGGATGTCCGCGCCGCTGGGCAGGGTCCAGTCGAGGGTCGAGAGCGGGATGGCGACGTAGAACGGCACGCCGTGGCGCTTGGCCAGGACCGCCTTGGTGTAGGTGCCGATTTTGTTAGCCACCTCGCCGCTGCGGCCCAGTGTGCGGTCGCTGCCGACGATGACCAGATCGATTTGGCCGCGGGCAAACAACAGGCCCGCGGCGTTGTCGGCGATGATCTGGTGGGAAATGCCCTGCTGCGCCAGCTCCCAGGCGGTTAGAGTCGCGCCCTGCGAGCGCGGCCGGGTTTCATCGCAATAGACATGGAATGCGCGGCCCTGTTGTTGGGCGGCATACAGCGGCGCGGTGGCGCTGCCGATGTCGACAAATGCCAGCCACCCGGCATTGCAATGGGTCAGCACCCGCATCCCGTCGCGGATCAACGGCGCGCCCACCTCGCCCAGCGCCCGGCAGTGCGCCACGTCCTCCTCGGCAAAGGCCGTCGCAGCCGTTAGAGCCAGCGCCTGTTGCTCCGCGACGCTGGTGCCGGCCTGCATTTGCCGCCGCACCTCGAGCATCGCGTTGAGCGGATCGACTGCGGTGGGCCGGGCGTCGCGCAACGTCTCGAACACGCGCGTGACATGGGCCTCGAAGCGCGCCAGCTGGCCGCCGCGATAGGCGCGGGCGCCTTGGGCCAGGCCGTAGGCGGCAGTGGCGCCGATGGCACCGGCGCCGCGCACCACCATGTCGCGGATGGCGCGAGCCGTCGCACGGAAGTCGCGGGTGGCGATGACGCGGAATTCGTGCGGCAGCAAGCGCTGTTCGATCAAGAGCAGCGCATTGCCAGGCGCGTCGAATGTCACGGTTTGGAAATGCTGGGCCCGCCCGTTGATACTCACCTGCATGGGGACAGACTAGGCCATGGTTGGCCCGGCACCGCAAGCCGGATTTTCCAGCCGGAGTTGCCGGAGTTCATGTTATCAAAGGTTGCCACGGACCCTCACCTCCGGGTAGGCGGCGGTGTTGCCACGGGAGGATTGAGGGGGGCGAGGGTCAGTGGGCTGTGGAAGTTGGGTGGCAGGACAGTCGCTGAAGAGTGTTTGGCAGGATGCCAAACACTGCCGGCAGAATGCCGGCGCTCCCCTTCGGCTATCCTAGCAGCTCAGTTCGACTTGCGGCCGCCCACGCCCAGCGTCGCCTTGGAAATGACCTTGGCGGTTTCCTTGGGGCGCAGGGCGCGCACGGCTTTGCCGGCTTGCCACATCTCGGAGTTGCCGATTTTGTCGAGTTCCTTGGTGAGTTGGACCTGGTAATTGGGCTTGCCGCAGGACGCCAGCACGCGGGCGCATTCCTTGCCGGTTTTGACGCGTTGATAGAGGTCCTTGAACACCGGCAACACGGCCTTCTTGAATTTCGGCTTCCAATCCAGCGCGCCGCGCTGCGCGGTGGCCGAGCAATTGGCATACATCCAATCCATGCCGTTCTCGTCCACCAGGCGGATCAGACTCTGGGTGAGTTCCTCGACGGTCTCATTGAACGCCTCGCTGGGGGAATGGCCGGCGTTGCGCAGTACCTCATATTGCGCTTCCATGATGCCGGCCAGCGCACCCATCAGCACGCCGCGCTCGCCAGTTAGATCGCTGAACACCTCATGCTGGAAGGTCGTCGCAAACAGATAGCCCGAGCCGATGCCGATGCCTACTGCCAGACAGCGCTCCGTGGCGCGGCCGGTGGCATCTTGAAACACCGCGTAACTCGAGTTGATGCCGGCGCCCGAGAGGAAATTGCGCCGCACCGAGGTGCCGGAGCCTTTCGGTGCCACCATGATGACATCGACGTCGGCGGGCGGCACCACTTTGGTTAGATTCTGGTAGGCAATGGAGAAGCCATGGGAGAAATACAGCGCGTCGCCGGCATTGAGGTTGCGTTTGACCGCCGGCCAGATCGCGCGCTGCGCGGCGTCGGACACCAACATTTGAATGATCGTGCCCTTCTGCACCGCCTCTTCGATGTCGAACAAGGTTTTGCCTGGAACCCAGCCGTCCTTGCAGGCGCGGTCCCAGTCTTTGGCATATTTCCTGGCTTGGCCGATGATGACCTTGAAGCCGTTGTCGCGCAGGTTGAGCGCTTGGGCCGGTCCCTGTACGCCGTAGCCAATGATGGCAATCGTTTCGTTCTTGAGCACCTTGCGCGCCCGCGCCATGGAAAATTCCTTGCGGGTGATGACTTCTTCCTTCGTTCCACCAAAATCGATGATTGCCATGTTGTTGTTGTGTTGTTGCTGCGCGGACAGTCCCGTCGTGGCCCCGTCCTTGACCCACTCACTAACCGCCACGCCCCGCCCGAGGCAAGCGAAAAATATTTTTTTCGGTGGCGGCCATGTGCGGCGCGGCGGATTTTTCAGCTGGCAAATCCGCAGCCATGCCCACCCCCGCCGGCCCGCCTGAGCCCGGCCGACCGCGAGGAGGTCGGGTGCCGCCGCGCCGCGCATGCTAAAAATCGCCCGCCTCCCAGCCCTGACCCAGGGGCGTTCGCGCCGCGGAGGGAACCCGGCTCGGATTTCGGGTTGGATCGAAATGGATTTTTGAAAATAGTTCTTGCCGCCCACGGGTTTGTCGTATAATTACGGATCCGCAGTCAGTATGAATAGCCATTCCACGCCATCCGTGTATTTGCAGGTCATCGCAGCGGCTCGCGCCGGGAGTCAGTATTTCCCCCGGCGCGGCAAGCTGATGGTTGTTGGGTGTGCCGGCATGGCGCTGTTAGCCGCTGTGGCTCAGGGGCAGAGCTTGTACAGCTTCGGCAATCCGACCGCCGAAGAGCAACTCTACCTGGAATTGATCAACCGGGCGCGCGCCAATCCCGGAGCCGAGGGGGCGCGCCTCGCTGCCACCACCGACCCTGACGTACTCAGCGCCTACGGCCTATACGGCGTTAATCTGACGCTGATGCAGAGCGAATTCAATGCGCTGGCGGCGACCCCACCGCTGGCACCGAACGCGAGCCTGGTCAATTCCGCGCGCAGCCACTCGGTGTGGATGCTGGCCAATGCCACCCAAGCCCACGACGAAACCAATCCGGCCACCACGCCGTGGAGCCGCATCAGCGCCGCCGGCTACAGCTATGCCAGCGCTGGCGAAAACATCTATGCCTACGCCAAGAGTGTTTGGTTCGGCCATGCCGGGTTCCAAGTGGATTGGGGCCTGGGTGGCAGCGGCGGCATGCAGCCCGGCCGCGGCCACCGCGTGAACATCCACAGCCCGAACTTCCGCGAGATCGGTGTGGGCATGGTGCTCGGCACGAATGGGTTGGTGGGCCCGCAGATCGTCACCCAGGATTTCGCCAGTCGCTCCGCCAGCCCCAGCCTCGGCACCGGCGTGGCCTATTACGATCTCAACGGCAATGGTTTTTATGACATCGGCGAGGGCATTGCCGGCCTCACCGTGACGGTGAGCGGGGCCTCCTCGTACTGCACCACGGCGGCGGGCGGCGGCTGGGCCGTGCCGGTGCCGACCGCCGCGGCCACCCGTACGGTGGCGTTTTCCGGGTCGAACGTGAACCAATCCGTCAGCTTGGTGGTGCCGGCATCGGCCAATGCCAAGGCGGATCTGAAACTGGCCTATAGTCCGCCTGCGATCACCAGTCCTGCCAGTGCGACGGGGGGCAGTCCATACCCGCTGGCGTTCACCGCGGTGGGCGGCGCGACCGGCTACCAGTGGAACCGCTGGACCCTCGTCACCGCCGCCGCGGAAACTTGCGACAGCACCGCCAATATCATCACCGCAACCACCGGCACCTACGCCGTGCACAACACGACCTTCAAACAACAAGGCAGCGCATCCTTTCATCTCGAAAACTCGACTGCGAGCAGCCAGACGCTCGAACTCAGCCCGCTGTACTTTGGTCAAACCGCCCCGACCCTCTCGTTCCAAAGCTGTGTCCGCTACGCCACGACCGCGGAACAATTCAAAGTCCAAGTGAAGGAGGAAGGTGGCTGGGCCTGGCAGGATGTGTTCAGCCAAGCCGGCACCAACAGCATGGCTGAGACGTCGTTCAACCTCCGCTCCGCCGCCCTCACCGCGGTGGCCGGCAAGGCGTTTCGCATCCGCTTTGTGCTGAACTACGGCAGCGGCAGCTATTATGGCACGAGCGGCGACATCGTCGGCTGGTTCATCGATGCCATCGGCTTCAGCGGCGTGCTCACCTTGCAAAACCAAGTGAGCCAGACTCTCGCAGGAACCAGCGGCAGTTTCACGCCCAGCCCCGGCAGCTACCTCATGTCGGTGGCGCCGCTGATCTCCAACCTCGTGTTTCCCGCGTCCTATCAAACCCTCACCGCGCTGCCCCCGTCCTTCCTCACGTGGGCCGCCCGGCTCGAAACCGCCGCCGGCCTCGCCGCCGGCAGCCTCGCCAGCCAACCACACGCCGACCCCGACCACGACGGCAGGTCCAACCTGCTGGAGTATGCGTTCGGCACCTCACCGGTGACCGGCAATGAGCCGGCACCCCGCATGCCCGCAGCCCTGGTCACCGCCACCCACTGCGTGCTGCACTACCAGCGCGATACTTCGTTAACCGATGTGATGTTGACCGCCCAAGCCGCCTCGAGGCTCGACGATTGGAAGGCGGTCGGCGAGGCCGGCGCGCCGACCGGATTCACCGACACGGTGATCGCCAGCGCCGGCTCGCTTGAGACTCATGAGGCGAAAGTTCCGCTGGGCTCCGGCGGCACCCGCTTCATGCGGGTGCGAGTCACCCGGCCGTGACCGGGCATTCCTGGCGAGGCTGCGCCTCAGACCCAAGACGACAAGACCCAAGAATTCGACCTGACAACAACACATTCGGTGTTTCAAGGACTCCAGGTTCCCGGCTGGGAAAACAAAATCCCCCGCCCGGCAAGGCCGGACGGGGGAGGGGAATCAAACAATCGATTTTGCCTTAGACAAGCGCCGCCTTGGATTCCTCCGCGCTGTCCGTAGCGTTGGCGGCGCTGTCCGCTGCCGCGCTCGCCGGCTCGCTCGCAGCCGCCACCGGCTCCGCCACTTGCTCACCGGCCTCAACGGCGGCTTCAGCAGCGACCGCGGGCTCGATGATGGTGGTGATTTCGGTGCTCGCTTCGAGGCTCTCAAGGGTGACGTCGGGCACCGCCTCAGCACTGGCCGCAGCGACGGCCGGGGCCGCGCGCGGACGGCGCTCCGGTCGCTCCGGGCGCTCCGGGCGATCATCGCGCTGCTCGTCTTTGTCTTCGCGGTCGTCCATGCCTTTGGACTGCGCCCCGGAAACGGTCAACTTGCGACCCATGAAGGGCTGATCGTGCAACACTTCCACGGCGCGCTTGGCTTCGTCCATGTGGAGCATTTCCACAAAGCCGTAACCTTTTGAGCGGTGGGTGCTGCGGTTGTAAACAATCTCCACGTTGCGCACCCCGCCGATCCCTTTGAAGAGATCCTGCAGGTCGCTTTCCGAGACATCGTAGGACAGGTTGCCCACGTACACCCGCGGCGATTCCACGGTGCTGCGGTCACCACCACGGCTGCGCTCGTTGCCACGCGCACCGCCGCGCTCTTGGCTCCGTTCCCGCTGGCGCTCGCTGTCGCGGCGCTCGCCGGGCCCGTCCGCTTCACCTTCACCGGTGCGCACGTTGCGGGTGTTGGACTTCACTTTCGGATCAATCGCTGGGCGCTCGGCGTCGGGTTGGCGGGCCGGGCGTGGCGTCGGACGGGTCGGCGCTTTGTAAAGCCCGACGAGTTGGAGCAGTTTTTGCCACCAGCTGAGTCTGGCCGGGGCATACTTGCGGAGCGGCGCGGCACTGGGGCCTGGCGCGTGCGGATTGCGCTGCTGCGACTGGCCGCGGTTATCGCGGTCATAAGAGCCCTCGCGGGTTTGACCCCGGTTGCCCTGTTGGTTGTTATTGCGTCTGTTTTGGCCGCCGCGGGAGCGGCGTCGTTTGTTGTCTCCCGGATTGTGGGAGTGTTGTGTTGCATTCGACATGGTTTAGCATGGGTGTCGTGGTTTCGGGCGGCCCGGCGCGGCGGGCGGAGATGCCCGGCAATGCTGGTATGGACCTGCGTGCTGACCAACCATCTCCGACGACCGGCTTATTGGTGCCGGGGTGAGGCTCCGCTACGGTGCGGACCGAGCATCACCAAGGTCGGAGCTGATCGGCTTGCGCCGCCGCCCGTTTGAGACAAGACATTCCGGACTCCGTGACGCCATGCGGCCGGTGTCACCCGGTTGCGGGTGCAAGGCGGAAGGCTAGAGGCCGGATGCGGGCATCGGAGGGTGGAAAAATCCTGCTCGGGAGAAGTCTATGGGCAATTGCGACTTTGGCAACAACGAACGCGGCGGAAGCTCAAAAAGTTCCAAAGCCCGGTGCGCCAAGCTCTTCAGTAGCCTGCAAAAGGAGGCTCGAATTCGTGATTCCACGGATTAAGAATTTGGGGTGGGGTAAATTGGAGTGGTGGGATAGCTCGTGGGGAAGAAACCACTGAGGAAGACTGAGAAGACTGAGGACACTGATTGAAGATTTCTTCTCTGCCCAGTGGTCTCAGTGGTTCTCAGTGCCTTCAGTGGTTGCTTGCTCCCGATCCACCCCACCAAGTCAGCTCATCCACCCCACCCCAAGACCCACGACGACATGACCCAAGAGGCAAGAGGAAGAATTTGACCTGACGGCAACACCTTGCCGGCTTCAGGCACTCCGGGTGCTACGAGTTGCGCTCCCTTGGGTACGCCTCAGGCACCGTGCAAGTGCCCGCGCCAGCGCTGGATTTCCGCCCGCACATTGGCTATCGACGGCGACCCGGGGTTGGTGCGGGCGGCCAGCGCGCGCTCCAGCGAAAACACCGCCGCCGCATCCGCTCCAAATGCCGGATCAAGCGCCGGGAAATCCAGCGCATCAAGCGCGATGCCGCGCCGCAGGGCCTCCGCCACGGCCTTGCCGACCAATTCGTGGGCGCGGCGGAATGCCACCCCGGTGGTCACCAAGTGGTCGGCCAGATCGGTGGCCAGCAACATCGGGTCAGCCGCCGCGCGGCGGCAATTGTCCTCGCGCAGTTCCATCGCCGCGATCAATTCGGTGTTGACCGCCAAAATCAGCCGCAGGGTGTCCACCGAATCAAAAAGCGGCGGTTTGTCTTCCTGAAGGTCGCGGTTGTAGCTCAACGGCAGCCCCTTGAGCGCCACCAACAGGTTCATCAGATTGCCTACCAACCGACCGGTTTTTCCGCGGGTGAGCTCGCAGACATCC
Organism: Akkermansiaceae bacterium; assembly: GCA_903934285.1. Lineage (GTDB taxonomy): Bacteria > Verrucomicrobiota > Verrucomicrobiia > Verrucomicrobiales > Akkermansiaceae > Luteolibacter. The sequence goes on from CAIZNN010000070.1 coordinate 19,995, forward strand.
GGGTTTTTCTTTTGCGGCATGAGTGAGGAACCGGTGGTGTGGGCGTCGGAGAGTGCGGCGAAGGCGAACTCGCTGGTGCACCACAGGATGAGGTCCTCGCTGAGGCGCGACAGGTGGGTGCCGCACAATGCCACCACGAACAACAACTCGGCGATGTAGTCGCGGTCGGCGATGGCATCCATCGAATTGTGGGTGATGCCGTCGAAGCCGAGTTCGGCGGCGATGGCGTGGCGGTCGAGGTTGAGGGTGGAGCCGGCCAGCGCGCCGGAACCCAGCGGGGACACATTGAGGCGCTTGCGGCAATCGGCAAGGCGGTCAGCGTCGCGCTCGAGCATCTCGACGTAGGCCAGGAACTGGTGGCCGGCGGTGACGGGTTGGCCGCGCTGCAAGTGGGTGTAACCGGGGATGACGGTGGCGGCGTAGCGCTCGGCGCGCTCCAGCAGGGCGAGTTGCAAGCCGCGGATGGCGGTGGTGAGGCCGTCGATTTCGCTGCGGCAATAGAGGCGGGTATCGGTGGCGACCTGGTCGTTGCGCGAGCGGGCGGTGTGGAGTTTGGCCCCTGGCGGGCCGATGCGGCGGGTCAGTTCCGCCTCGATGTTCATGTGGATGTCCTCGAGCGATGTCTTGAACTCGAAGCTGCCGGCGCGGATGTCCGCCTCGATCGCGCGCAGGCCGCCAGCGATGGCGGCAAACTCGTCGGCGCTGAGCAATCCGGCGGCGAGTTGGCCGCGGGCATGTGCGATGGAACCGGCGATGTCGTGCGGAAACAGCCGCCAGTCATAGGAAATGGACTCGCCGAATTGTTGGACGAGGGACGAAGTATCTTGGGTGAAGCGGCCTTTCCACATGGCTTGAGGAGGGAAGTGTGTTGTTCCGGGGGGAGGGGTCCTGGTGCGCGGTGGCAGGAGTTGACGCTAAAATGACGGTTTCGACAACCACGATTGCGACCCTACGCTTGCGAGCGGGCAGGGGCAGGCACGAATTGGTGGCGGCGACAGGGAGCGGGGATCTGGGATCAGGCTTGGGAAAGCATCCGCAGCCATCCGGTTGGGGTTCATGCCAGACGCAGAACACCTGCCCATCTTCTGCGAAGGAGTCCATCTCATCGGCGCTTCCCATTAGGCTGCGGATTGCCTATGCTCGGCAGCGATGTTCAAATCCCGCCGCACCCTCCCAGGCACCCCGCCGGCCACCCTCACGCCGCTGGCACCCAACGAGGCGAGCCTGCCGGTGCTCCGGTGGATGGAATATGATGCCGACACGCTCACCGAACACAGTGTCGCCAGCGTCGCGGAACTCCCGACCAGCCCGGGCACCGACGGCAAGGTCCACTGGATCGAATTCAACGGCCTCGGCGACCTCGAGGCGCTCAAGGCCCTGGGCGAGAAATATGGACTCCATCCCCTTGCCCTCGAAGACATCCTCCACGCCGGCCAGCGGCCGAAAGTCGAGCCCTACGACAACCATCTGTTCATTGTGGCACTGATGGTCTATCGCGATGGCGACGATGGCCGGATGATCGGCGAGCAGGTCAGCATGATCCTCGGCAACGGCCTGCTCATCTCCATCCAGGAGGACCCGAAGTGCGATGTGTTCGAACCGATCCGCCAGCGGATTCGCAGCGGCGGTGGCTGGATCCGCAAGATGGGGCCCGACTACCTGACCTACGCGCTGCTCGATGCCATCATCGACCATTGTTTTCCGATCCTCGAAGCACTCGGTGAAGCGCTCGATGAGCTCGAAACCGAGATGCTGCAGCGGCCCAGCGCCGGCAGTGTCGCCACCTTGCACGACCACCGCCGCACCTTGGTGCAACTCCGCCGCGCCATCTGGCCGGAGCGCGATCTGATCAACTCGCTGCTCCACGATGAGGGCACGTTCATCACCGCGCCGGCCAAGGTGTTCCTCCGCGACTGCTACGATCACACGGTGCGCATCATGGAACTCATCGAGAGCTACCGCGAAATCAGCGCCGGACTGCTCGAACTGTATCTCTCCGCCGTGGGCATGCGCACCAACGAAATCATGCGGGTGCTCACCGTCATTTCCGCATTCTTCATTCCGCTCACCTTCATCGTCGGCGTCTATGGCATGAACTTCGACAACAAAAATGGCGAGCATTGGCTCAACATGCCCGAGTTGCACAGCCGCTATGGCTATGTCTCGCTGTGGGTGTTTATGTTAGCCGTGGTCGCCGCCATGTATCTGTTTTTCCGCCGCAAGAGGTGGCTGTAGGGCGGCAACCACGGTGCCCGCCAGGCCGCGGCTTCACATCTTCCGGCCGGCCGCCCCGGCCGCGCCTCGCCCTGCCTGCCATCCACCCTCCCTGCCAAAAAAATCCGCTTGGCCCTGTGGTCGGACCTGTTATGCTCGCAACCCAGGAGCTAACATCATGAGAACCCCCAATTGGTTAGAACCGTTGGCCGCGATGGCCGGGCTGTTGGTTGCCGTGTCGCCCGCGTCCGCCGCGGTGGGCGCCAAGGCGCGGGAAATCCCCGCCCCGCTGCAACCCTGGGCCGACTGGGCCCTGTGGGACCTCCACGACCTCGACAGCCCGACGCCCTATCACGATTCGAAGCAACCGTTGCGGCTGTGGCCGTCACGGCTCACCTTGGCGGCGGATGGCAGCGGCGGGCGGTTCACGTTTGAGGTGATGGTTTTCAGCGAATCGTGGGTGGCGCTGCCCGGTGATGGCGAGTTGTGGCCGGTCGAGGTCACCGCCAACGACGCGGTGGTGCCGGTGGTCGAGCACGCCGCGCAACCCGCGGTGAAATTGGCGGCGGGGCGCTACATGCTGGCCGGCGTCTACCGCTGGCAAGCCGTGCCGCAACGGCTGGCGATACCGGCGGCTATCGGGATCTTGTCGCTGACCTTGGACGGCCAAGCGGTCGAATCGCCGGTGTGGGATGCGCAGGGGTTTCTCTGGCTGAAACGCGATGCCGCCACGGCGGAAACCGACAAGGATTTCCTGGCACTCAAGGTGCACTCGCTCATTGAGGATGGGATTCCGCTCTGGCTGCACACCGACGTCGAGTTGAGCGTGGCGGGAAAAAGCCGCGAGGAAGCGCTGGGCGTGATTCTGCCGGCGGGCTGGCAACTGGCGGCAGTGGACAGCCCGATTCCAGTGGCGCTGGACGACAGCGGGCACTTGAAGGCACAGGTCCGCGCCGGGAAATGGACGGTGCAGGTGACGGCCTTCCGGCTCGATCATCCGGCGCAAATCGCCTACGCCGACGCTGCCAAACCCGCGGCGGCGGAACAACTCGTCGCGTTCCGCGCCCAACCGGAGTTCCGCTTGGTGGAAATTGCCGGGCTGCCATCGATCGATGTCTCGCAGACGCCGTTTCCCGACAAATGGCGGGAGTTTCCGGTCTACCGCTGGGACACCGCCACGCCGTTTCGCATCGCCGAGCGGATGCGCGGCATGGGCTTGCAAAAACCCGAGGGCCTGCACATCGAACGCAACCTGTGGCTCGACCAGGATGGCGGCGGCCTGACCTTTCGCGACCACCTCACCGGACACATGCAGCAAATCTGGCGGCTCGATGCCGCAGAGGGGCAGATCCTCGGGTCGGTGCGCGCCGATGGCCAGGGCCAACTCATCACGCGCAACCCGCAGAACCAAGCGCTCGGCGTGGAAATCCGCGATCGCGCCCTCGACTTGGAAGCCACCGGCCGCATGCCTCGCACCCCCCACTTGGCCGCCACCGGCTGGCGCACCAGCGCCGACGGCCTCGACGTCACCCTGAACCTGCCGCCGGGCTGGCGCTTGTTTGCCTTGTTCGGCGCCGACTGGGTGTCCGGCGATTGGCTGACGGCCTGGACGTTGCTGGATTTGTTCTTGTTGCTTATTTTCACGCTGGCCGTGTTCCGGCTGTGGGGACTCGCCGCGGCGTTGTTAGGTTTTGCGGCGTTCGGGCTCGCCTATCACGAACCCGGCGCGCCGCGCTATGTTTTGTTAGTGCTGCTCATCCCGCTGGCGTTGTTGCGGGTGGTGCCCGCCGGCCGGGGCCGGGGCTTGTTGTTAGCCGCGAAGTGGGCCACCGTGGTCGCGCTGGTGCTGGTGTTGGTGCCATTTCTCGGCAAGCAAATCCAGCAATGCCTCTATCCGCAGTTGGAAAGCGTGGCCGGTGGCTATCCCGGCCAATATGCCCGGCAATCCGCCGCAGCCATCAGGGGTGCCGCAGCCGCGGAGCAAGCCGAGCCGTTAGCCGCCGATTCAGCCAGCAGCGGCCTCCTCAGCTCGAAAACCGCCCAGCGCAAAATCAGCCGCGTCGACGGCAATTTGGCCTACGAGTCCAAGGCGCGCATCCAAACCGGACCGGGCGTGCCGGAGTGGTCATGGCGGACCGCGCGCTTCGGTTGGAACGGGCCGGTCACCGCCGCACAAAGCATCCGCCCGATTCTCATCCCGCTGTGGCTGGAACGCACGCTGTCGCTGGCGCGGGTCATCCTTCTGCTAGGGCTGGCGGCGGTGTTGCTCAACGCCCGGCGCGTGCGCCTGGCGGTGTTCCGGCGCGGCGGCGCGGCGCTCGCCGTGACCGCGGCGCTAGGTGGCGGCTTCAGCACGCGCGCCGAGGCGCAACTGCCGGACAAGGAAATGTTGGCGACGCTGCGCAGCCGGCTCACCGAAACCTGCGACGCCTATCCAAACGCCGCCGACATCCCGCAGGTCACACTCACTTTGCGCGAGCGCAAACTCACCATGCTGGTGGACATCCACACCGCGACCCGCACCGCGGTGCCCTTGCCCGGGCGCTTGCCGGCGTGGTCGCCGCTGACCGTGACGCTCGACGGCCAGCCCGAGTCGACCTTGCAGCGCAGCGATGGCTATTTGTGGATCGTCTTGCCAGCCGGCGTTCACCGCGTGAGCGTCGAGGGGATGCTGGCCAATCTAACCGAGTGGCAGTGGACCTATCAATTGCGGCCGCGCCGCGTCACCATCGACGCGCCGGGTTGGCAAGTCAGCGGGGTGCGCCCCGGCGGGGTGCCAGAGGCGCAGGTGTTTTTCAGCCGGGTGCGCCAAGCCAGCGCCGGCGAGGCGAGCTATGACCGGCCGCACCTGCAAACCGCGGTGGGCGTCGAGCGCCAACTCGAACTCGGCCTGGTGTGGCAGGTCCGCACCACCGTGAGCCGGCTCTCGGCGGTCGGCAACGCCGTGTCTTTGCGCATCCCCTTGCTCGCCGGGGAAAATGTGACCACCTCCAACGCCGTGGTCAAAGAGGGCTGCATCGAGGTGCGACTCGGCACCCAACAGAAGCAATTCACCTGGCACAGCGACCTGCCGATCCGTCCCGACCTGGCGCTGGCCACCCGCTCTAACGACGCCTGGATCGAACATTGGAGTGTGGTCGCCTCGCCGGTGTGGAATGTTGCCATCGCCGGACTGGCTCCCACATTTGACGGGCAAAGCGCCGCCCTGGTGCCGGTCTGGAAACCGTGGCCCGGCGAATCCGTCGCGCTGCAAATGACCCGGCCCGAAGCCGTGCCGGGGGCCACTGTCACGGTCGGTCGCGGCCGCCATGACATCACGCTGGGCAAACGCCAGCGCGCGTCTTCGCTCAGCCTATCGCTGCGCAGCAGCTTGGGCGAGGACTTCCTCGTCGAGCTGCCCAGCGGCGCGCAAGCCAGTGCGCTCACCAGCAACGGCACCGCCATCCCGATCCGCATGGATGGCGCCAAAGTCATTGTCCCGCTCAAACCAGGCGAACAAGATGTCATCCTCCACTGGAAAAGCGACTCCCCCCTCGCCTTCCTCGCCCGCGCCGAGGCGCTGCGCCTGCCGGTGGCTAGTGCCAACCTCACCACCACCATCAACGTCCCGGACAACCGCTGGGTGCTGTGGACTGCCGGCCCGTTGCGCGGCCCCGCCGTGAGGTTCTGGGGGGTGTTGTTAGGTTCGTTGCTCATCGCCTGGGTGCTGGGCCGCGTGGCGCATTCGCCGCTGCGGCCGCTTGAGTGGATGTTGCTCGCCATCGGCCTAACACAGATACCCCTCTACCTGGCCCTGGTCGTCGTCGGCTGGTTGTTCTTGCTCGCGTGGCGCGGCGGCGCGGCGGTCCAGCGGCTGCACCCGTGGGGCCACAACCTGCTGCAAGCGGCCCTCATCATCCTAACAACGGTGGTGCTGGGCATCTTCATCGCCATCGTCGCGGAAGGCTTGTTAGGAAATCCCGAGATGTTCATTCGCGGCAACGACTCCAGCCGCACCCTGCTGCGTTGGTATGAGGCCCGCTGCGACGCCACGCTGCCACAACCGCGGTGTTTCTCGGTCTCCATCTGGTGGTACCGGCTGCTGATGTTGCTGTGGGCGTTGTGGCTGGCCGCCGCCCTGATCCGCTGGCTGCTCTGGGGATGGCGCCAATTCAGCGCTGGTGGCTGCTTCCGCCGCCTACCCTCGAAAGCCACCCCACCCCCGCTGCCGCCGCGCGCCAGCCAGCAAATGCCGTGACGCCACCGCCTGCCATGAAGCCACCTCCCTTTGGTCAACTCGCCGCGCGCCTCGCCGGGGAATTGCACACCGACAGCACCCACCGCCGGCTCTACGCCACCGACGCCTCCGAGTATCAGGAACTGCCCGCCGCGGTGGTTTTCCCGCAAACCGAAGCCGACCTGCGCGAAATCATCCGCTTCGCTAACAGCCACGCTGTCGGCTTGATCCCGCGCACCGCCGGTACCTCGCTGGCCGGCCAGGTCGTCGGCCATGGCCTCGTTATCGACTTCGGCCGCCACTTCAACCGGATCATCGGCATTGACGCGGGCACCCGCCGGGTGCGCGTGCAACCGGGAGTGGTGCGCAACGAACTGAATCACGCGCTGGCCCCGCTGGGCCTGCTGTTCTGTCCGGAAACCTCCACCGCCAACCGCGCGATGATCGGCGGCATGGTGGGCAACAACTCATGCGGCGCCAATTCCATCATCTACGGCAGTGTGCGTGACCACCTGGTTTCATGCCGCGGGTTGCTCAGCGACGGGTCGGAGGTCACCTTCGGCCCGCTCACCCCGGAGCAATTCGCGGCGAAATGCGCTGGCGATTCGCTGGAGGCCCATATCTATCAAACCGTGCGAGGCATGTTAGGCGAAGCGGCCAACCGCCGCGCGATCACCGCCGGATTTCCCAAGAAATCCGTGACGCGGCGCAACACCGGCTACGCGCTCGACGTGCTGATGGAGGCAAGCGTGTTTGATCCGGCGTGCGCCACGCCGTTTAATTTCTGCCGCCTGCTCGCCGGCTCGGAAGGCACCTTGTTTATGGCGGTCGAGTTCGAGTTGAACTGCGAGCCGCTGCCCCCGCCCGGAGCGCTGATGTGCGCCCATTTCCAATCCATCGATGAGGCGCTGCACGCCACCTTGCTCGCGATGGAACTCGAACACCGCCCCGCCGCCGTCGAGTTGATTGACCGCCACATCCTCGAGTGCACCAAACAAAGCCCCGAGCATCGCCGCAACCGCGACTTCGTGCAAGGCGATCCCGGCGCGATCCTGGTGGTCGAAATCCGCGACGCCGACCAGACCGCGGTCGACGATGTGTTAGGATTGCTGGAGGCGCGCATGCGCGATGCTGGCCTCGGCTATGCCTGGCCGGTGCTGCGCGGCGCCGATTCTAACAAAGTATGGGAGTTGCGGCGGGCGGGCCAGGGATTGATGAGCAATGTGCGCGGTGATGCCAAGCCGCGCGAAATCGTCGAGGACACCGCGGTGGATGTCCGCGAGTTGCCCGCCTACATCGCCGAGTTTGACGCGTTGATGCGGGACAAACACGGCCTGGCCTGCGTCTATTATGCCCACGCCGGGGCGGGCGAGCTGCACACGCGGCCATTGTTCAACCTCAAGACCCAGGACGGCTTGCGCTTGTTCCGCGAGGTGGCCACCGACGTCGCCGCCTTGGTGAAAAAGTACCGCGGTTCGTTGAGCGGCGAACATGGCGACGGACGGCTGCGCGGCGAATTCATCCCGTTCATGGTCGGCCCGCAATGCCACGCCATGATGCGCGCCGTCAAACTCGCTTTCGATCCCCACGGCATCTTCAATCCGGGCAAGATCATCGACACCCCGCCGATGGACACCTCGCTGCGCCACCAGCCCGGCCACCCGACGCCGGACTACGCGACAACATTCGATTTTTCCGCGGTGCAAGGCATCACCCGCGCCGCCGAGAAGTGCAACGGGTCCGGCGATTGCCGCAAAAGCCACCTAGCCGGCGGCACCATGTGCCCGAGCTATCAGGCGACGCGCGACGAGAAGGACAGCACGCGTGGCCGGGCTAACATGCTGCGTCATGTTCTCACAGACCCGCCGGATCCAACGCGGCCTTTTGATAGTGATGAACTCGCCGCAGTGTTGGACCTGTGCCTCTCCTGCAAGGCGTGCAAGGCGGAATGCCCATCCACGGTTGACATGGCAAAGCTCAAGGCGGAGGTCATGCAACAGCGCCATGACTCGCGCGGCGCGCCGTTGCGGTCGCGCATGATCGCGGCGTTTCCACAATTGCTGCGTCTCGCCGCGTGGGCGCCGTGGGCGTGGAATGCGGTGTTTGCCACGCCGCCGCTGCGCCGGCTCGCCAACCGCATCTGCGGATTCCATCCCGACCGCACCATTCCCCGCCTGCATCCCACCACCTTGAGAAAATGGTTCGCGCGGCGCCCGCGACGGCGGCAGCCGGCACCTAACGGGACCGTGCATTTGTTTTGCGACGAGTTCACCGATAGTTTCGACGTGCCGGTCGGCATCGCGGCGGTCGAGTTGTTGGAAGGTCTCGGCTACGCGGTGGTGATTCCGCCGCACGTCGAGAGCGGGCGCTCGGCGTTATCCAAGGGTTTTTTGCGGCAGGCACGGGTGGTGGCGCGCCGCAACGTCACCCTGCTCAAGGATGTGGTCAGCGCGACGGCTCCATTGTTAGGCATCGAGCCCTCGGCAATTCTGGCCTTCCGGGACGAATATCCCGACTTGCTGCGCGGGGGCGAGGCGGATGACGCCCGTGCCCTGGCACGGCATTGCCTGCTCTTTGACGAGTGGTTTGCGCGCGAGATGGATGCCGGGCGCATCACCGCCGCGGCCTTCCGGGAGCGGCGGCAGGTGGTCAAGCTGCACGGCCATTGCCATCAGAAGGCCCTCGCCTCGCTGGAGCCGACGCTGCGAATGTTAGAACTGCCGCCCGCGCAAACGGTCGATTTGATCCCGTCGGGCTGCTGCGGGATGGCGGGCGCGTTCGGCTATGAAGCCGAACATTTTGCAGTCGCCAACGCCATCGGCGAGTTGGTTTTGTTTCCCGCGATTCGCAACTGCGACCGGGCCACGGTCGTGGTCGCGGCGGGCACCAGTTGCCGCCACCAGATTCACGATGGGACCGGGTGCACCGCGCTGCATCCGGTGCAAGTGATGCGCGAGGCACTGGCGGATGGCCGGGGATGACGCCGGGTTGCCGCCCTCGTTAGAATCCGGGCGGCGGGCCGCCCTCATTTGCCAAGGACCTCGCGTTGCCACCAAGTCTCCTGGTTGGCGCGCTTGCGCATGCGGTTCTTCCGCTGGTTCACCAAGCGAATTTGGCCCGTCGCCAAACGCTTGCCAAGCCAATGGTTGCTGCCAATGGTTGCTGCCAATGGTTGCTGCCAATGGTTGCGGGTGGCTGGATGGTGCCCCTGCCTGCCTAGCTCACCGGAGGTCCAACCCTCCCGCCCAATACGCGCCACTCACCGTCATGCCGGCACCACCCACTTCTTCTTCTCGACATGGCCTGCCGACCGGATAGTCTCCCGACCAAGCAACTTCCCGCCTGTTATGCATAACCCAATTCGGATCTTCCATGTGTGCGTGCTTCTCATGTCCTTCGCCGCAGCTGCTGGCAATGCCGCGCAACCCGCCGTCACAATCCGCAATGACAGTCTCAAGCTGTCGTTTGAAGCGGGGAGGCTGTCACTCACCGCAGCCGCCAGCGGCAAGACCTTCGCGGTGGCGACGCTGGCAGGCGCCGGCGGTGCGGGCACAGTGGCGACGGTGACTGATCCCACCTTTGGCAAGGGCGAAGCCATCGAGATAGACGACCCGAACGGTGGAGGCCGGGTGATGGTGTTTCCGGGGCTGCCGTTTGCCTTGATCAAGCTGCGCATCACCCATGCGGGAAATGAGGTCAAAGTCCTCAATAAAATCCCGCTGGCCACCATCGCGGTGGACCTCGGCGTGCCTGCCGCCGCCCTCAAGGGCTTCGGCACCGGCGGCATCTCAAGCCTGGCCGATAACACCGGCTCCTACATGTGGCAGGTAATCGTCGATCCGCTAACCCGCCACGGCGTGGTTGGCGGTTGGCTCACCACCGCACGCGGCAGCGGCGTCTCCTTCGCCGGGCTCAAAGACAACCAGCCGCAACTCAGCGCACAACTCGAATACGGCCGGCTGCGCCTCGCCCCTAACAAGCCGGAGGAGTTGGAAACCTTCGCGCTGGGGTATTTTGATGACGCGCGCTGCGGCATGGAGGCTTGGGCCGATGCGGTGGCCAAGCAGCTGGCCATCAAACTGCCACCGCTGCCCACCGTCTATTGCACCTGGTATCACTGCCGCGCCTCCGACGAAAAACAACTGCCGCGGCAGGCGGCGTTTGCGGCGACCACCTTCGCGCCCTACGGGTTTTCGGTGGTGCAGATCGATGACGGCTGGCAGGACGGCCAGTCCCACAATGGCCCGCGCAAAAACTTCACCCGGGTCAAACCCGACGGCCCGTATCCGTCCGGCATGAAGGCGACGGCGGACAAAATCAAGGCGCTCGGGTTGGTGCCTGGCATCTGGCTGATGCCATTTTCCGGCACCCATGACGACCCGTGGTATAAGGATCGCCAGCACTGGTTTGTCCGGCAGGATGATGGCAAGCCACACGACAGCGCCTGGGGCGGCACCGCCCTCGACCTGACCCACCCCGAGGTTCTGCAGTATCTGCACGACGAGATCCAGCGCGTCGTCAAGGACTGGGGTTATACCTATCTGAAAATGGACGGCCTGTGCTCGGGCGCGGCGGTGAAGCATTGTTATGTCAATGCCGCCTACAAGGATGACCAGATGGGCGACGCGGTCCTGCACAACCCCGCCAAAACCAATATTGAGGCGTATCGCGACGGCTTGCGCCTGATCCGCCAAACCGCCGGCCCCAACACCTTCATCCTCGGCTGCTGCGCACCACAGAACATGCGCAGCTATGGCGGCCCGTTCGGACTCATCGACGCCATGCGCATCGGCCCGGACAACGGCCCGAATTGGGCCGGCATCCGCACCGGTCCGACCTATGGCGCGCGCAATTATCATCTCCACGGCCGCATCTGGTATAACGACCCGGACCCGCTCTACGTTAGAACCAGCCTGCCGCTCCATCAGGCCAGGGCGATTTGTTCCTGGGTGACCCTCAGCGGCCAGTTGAGCGCCAGCAGTGACTCGTATCCCGATCTAACCCCCGAGCGGATCGACCTCCTCAAACGCACCATGCCGTCCCACCCGCTGCGGCCGCGCCCGGTCGACTTGTTTGAGACGGACATCCCTGCAATCTGGCTGCTCACCGACACCCGCACCGCAGTGCGCCGCGACGTCGTGGGCCTCTTCAACTGGGATGACAAGAACGAACTAACTGTAACGCGCGCCCTCGACAACATCGGACTCGATGGCCAGGCGGAGTACATGGCCTATGAATATTGGTCTGACAAACTAACCGGTCCGTTCAAGGGCTCCTTGACGCAGACCTTGGCGCCGGCGACTTGTGCCATCCTGGCGCTCAAGCCGCTGGCCGCCCATCCGCAGGTGCTCAGCAGCTCCAGGCATATCACCCAGGGCATCCTGGATGTGGCCGACGAAATGTGGCACCCCGCGCCGAAACAACTCACCGGCACCAGCAAGCTCATCGCCGGCGACACCTATGAGTTGCGTGTCGTCACTGTCACCTCAAACGGCACCCGCAAGGCCCTGCAGGCTGCCGTGTCAGCCGCCGACCTGGCCGCCGGGGTCAGCGCGGCGCTGCAACAACAGGATGGGTTGGCCAGGATCACCCTCAAGTCGCCCACCACCCGCGACGTCAAGTGGGTCGTCAGTTGCAACTGAGGTGGGCGGGCGTGGCGCGGCGATGGCAAATGAAGCGCCACACCGAATTGGTTAGATCGCGGCGCTCCCCGCGGCCGCCTTCAGCTCCAACCCGGCACCGCGACCGGGCCGTGCCCGGGCGAGTTACGCCACAGTCTCCGGCGTTGGGGCCTGGGCGTGTTAGTCAACGCCGATAAAGCGGATCGTGCTAACAAACTCCTCGACGGCGCGATCGAACTCGCCGGTGTTGTTTTGGATGATGCGCAGCAGGCAACTGCTGCGGGCGGAAAAGGCCGCGGCGTAGGCGCGGTTGATCACCTTGTGCTCGAGAATGTCGTCGTTGCCCTCAATGGTGCGCAGCGGGCGCAACTTGTCGAGCCGGCGCCGCCCGCGGATTTCCGCCTCATGGGCGTCGACCAGAATAATCGCCTTGGGCGACATCCGCTCTAACATGCGGGGCGTGAACCCGGGCAGGTAACTGCCGGAACCGGTCTTGATCGTGCAGTGGGTGTCGAGCAGGATGTTTTCCGGCCGCTCGACGATCCGCTTGGTGGTGCGCCATTGCATTTCCTCCTGCGCGTCGGCGCTGAGGTTGCGCATCTCGTCGCGGTCGGTGACCAGGCCCGCCTCCAGGCAGAGCTTGAGCATTTCGGTGCCGAACGAGACAATCGAGTAATGCAGGTCCGTTTCGACTTGTTTCCAGGCCTCGACCAGCACGGTGGATTTCCCGGCCCCCGGCACGCCAGCGACGATAATCAACTTAGCCATGACTCTGAGCCTGGGCTGCGGGACGGCCCGCGGTCAAGGCTGAAATGCGCCGCTGTCAGGCGGCGGGTGCACCTTGCGCGCCGCCACTGCCAACCCAGCACGAGCACGAGCGCGAGGCAGGCGGCGGCGATTGCGGGTGATTTTCCAATTCCCCTGCGCGGGGGAATCGGGCACGCTCGGGCATGCGCATTGATATTGTCACATTGTTTCCGGAGGTGGCGCTGGCACCGTTGAGTGATTCGATCATCCAGCGGGCGCGGGCGGCGGGGGTGGTCGAGGTGCGGGCGCACCAATTGCGGGATTGGTCCACCGACAAGCACCGGCGGGTGGATGATTCGCCCTGTGGCGGCGGGCCGGGGATGGTGCTGCAAGCGGAGCCGTTGTTTGCCGCGGTGGCGGCCTTGCGCGGGCCGCTCACGCGGGTGGTGTTGATGACGCCGCAGGGCCAGCCGTTCAAGCAAGCGCTGGCGCGGCAACTCGCCACGGACGCGCATTTGCTCATCCTTTGTGGCCACTACGAGGGGGTGGACCACCGCGTCATCGAAGCGCTGGTGGATCTGGAGCTGTCCATCGGCGATTACGTTCTGACCAATGGGGCGATCGCCGCCGCGGTGGTGTGCGATGCCATCATCCGCCTGCTGCCCGGCGCGCTCGGCGACGACCGCTCGCCTGAGGATGAGTCGTTTTGCGATCCGCAATTGCTGGAAGCGCCCACCTACACGCGGCCGGTCCAATATCAAGGAATGTGCGTGCCGGAGGTGTTGCTTTCCGGCCACCACGGCAAAATCGCCGCGTGGAAACACCAGCAGGCGCTGGCCCGCACCCGCGCCAACCGCCCGGATCTGCTGCCGTAGGCCGGGTTTGCCGTCAACAACATAATGCCTGGCATTATAGTTGGGTGGAACAAGCCTACGCGCGCGGCGTCAAACTCATTGGTGCCACCTGCCACTACGTCACCGCCGATCTCGATGCCGGGCCGATCATCGAACAAGAGGTCGAGCGCGTGCAGCATTTCCACACCCCGGCCGACCTCGTGCGACTCGGCCGCAACTGCGAGCGGGTCGCCATCGCCAAGGGCATCCGTTTCCATGTCCATGACCGGACCATCATCGATGGCCACCGCGCCATCGTGTTCCCGGATTGAGCCGCCGGGGGCCCTCCATCCGTCCGCTCCCGGCCCACGGCGCTGCCTACGGGCTGGCCGAAAACTACCGAGCCCCGAGGGCTGGCATCGCGCAGTTGCTACGGATTTCTAAACATTCTGAAATGAAATATCATTTTTTTGCTTGACGGTCAGTATTTTTTTTGTAAAAAAACCCCAGTGCGGCTGCCGCATAAGTGGCAACTGAAAATATTAATACCTACACCGAGTGACTATGAAGCGAACCTCCCGTATTTTTTCCGCAGCGCTGCTCTTTGGAGCGGCCGTGATGGTAGCCGTCAAGTACGCCCCGCTCGGGCCTGCTGCAGTGGGCGTGGTCGGTTCCGGACAAGCGGCCGGGGTGTCGTGGCGGGTGGCGGAAGCGGCAACTGGCGCCACCGGGCTGGATGCGCAGGGGCAACTGTGGGAAACCGTAGCCACCTCTGCCCGCGACAGGGCTCGCACGACGCTGCCAGTGGCGGCCGGAGCCTTTCAAGAGGCGCAAGCGCTGCCGGTCGGCAGCGCGCTGCGCATCGTCCTGTCGCCGCAGATGCCAGTGCTGGCCGCCGAGATCAGCGGGCGTTGGGTGGCGGAGGACGGCACCATCATCACCCAAGTGCGGGTGGCCGGGAAGATTCCCGGCACCCTGACGCTGCAAGAAAATGTGGCCGGCGCATTTTTCCTTGGGCAACTCTACTACGACGGGTTGGCTGTGGCCTATGATTTCCGCCCCACGGGGGAGGGGCTGAGTGCCACCCGTCACCAACTGAGTGATTTGCTCTGTGCGTTTGTGGCGGCCAAGGATGGCACCATTGAAAGCCTGGGTTTGCCGCCGCTGGACCCAGGCAAGGCCCAGGCCGCCGAGGCCGAGGAAAAGGCAATCAAAGCCAAGAACTTACCCCAGGAAGGCAAGGTCCCGGGTGGAGGAGCCACAGCCACCCTTGGCCTCAGCGTCAACGATGTGACCGTCGCCGAGGGCAACTCCGGCAGCCGCAATCTGACGTTCACGGTCAAGCTTTCCAAAGCGGATAACAAGAACATCATCACCGTCATGTATGCCACCGCCAACGGCACTGCGACGGCGGGTGCCGACTATACGGCGGTATCCGGCATGCTGAGCTTCCCCAAGGGCAGCACCACGCAGACGGTGGCGGTACCGGTCCTGGGTGACACCGTCCTTGAGACGACTGAAACCTTCACCCTCAACCTGGCCAGCCCGGTCAAGGCCATCCTAACTGATGCCAGCGGCGTGGGCACCATCAGCGACGATGACGCGCCGGCACCCACCAGCACGGTCCCGGTTCGCAACAGCCTGCCGGATGCGACGGCAGTGGTTTACCTCGATATGGACGGCCAAGTGGTCAGCGGCACCCAGTGGGCCAGCGGTGCCACCATCACCGCACGCGGGATTGCCAGTTCCTACACCCAGGCGCAAATGGCGGAAATCTGGCAGCGCGTCGCCGAAGACTACGCCCCGTTCCAAGTCAATGTGACCACTCAGGAGAGCGTGTACCAAGCCACCGCCGCCAATCGTCGCATCCGGTGCATCATCACCCCCGACAATGAATGGTACGGGACGGCAGGTGGGGTGGCCTACGTCGGCTCCTTCACGTGGACGGGAGATACGCCTTGCTGGGTGTTTTCCGATCAACTGGCCAACACCGCCCGCTACATTGCCGAAGCCTGCGCGCACGAAGTCGGCCACACCGTGGGGCTGAGCCATGACGGACGCGTTTCGCCAGCGGAAAGCTACTATGCTGGGCATGGCACGGGGGACGTCGGCTGGGCACCCATCATGGGGGTCGGCTATTACAAACTGCTCGTCCAGTGGTCGAAGGGGGAATATCTCAGCGCCAATAATGTCCAAGACGACCTCGCCATCATTACTGCGCGCAACGGCTTTGGCTATCGTCCCGATCAAGTCGCCGACACTGCCGCAGCAGCCACGGCCCTCACGGTCAACGGGACAACCGTTGCGGGAGCCGGCATCATCGAAACACCCGGCGACGTGGATGTGTTCGCATTTGCCACCAACGGGGGGGCGGTGACACTCAACGTGGGCGGGGATGCGGCTAGCCAGGATCTGGACCTGCTTGCCGAGCTCAAGGATGCCAGTGGCAATACCCTTGCCGCAAGCAATCCCGACAGCCTCACCGATGCCAGTATTGCCACGAGCCTGCCCGCCGGTACGTATTTTTTACATGTTTCCGGGGTGGGACGCAGTGATTTTCTGGTTGACGGTTATACTGATTATGGTTCACTGGGCCAGTACTCCATCAGCGGCACAGTGCCCTGAAAACCAAGCTCCATCACCCGCCGCCCCCCGTTTCGCGCCTTGGCCCGCACCGGAGCGGCAGTCACAAAAGCGCAAACTCCTGATCTTTGGAAGGCATGAAACATAAGGTAGTCCTAGTTGATGATCACAGACTTTTTAGGAAAGGTTTGCGAATGCTGATCGATGCGTTGGACCTGTTCGAGGTGACCGGCGAGGCCTCCAATGGGCATGAATTCCTCAAGTTGCTCGATGAGGGCAAGCCCGACCTCGTGATGCTGGATATCGCCATGCCGGAGATGGATGGAATCGAGGCCGCCCGGCTGGCTCTGGTGAAATACCCGGATTTGAAGATCATTACCATCAGCATGTATGGGGATGAGGGCTACTACTTCAAGATGGTGGATGCCGGCGTGAAGGGATTTTTACTGAAGAACTCGGATTTCACCGAAGTGAAGACGGCGCTCGAAACCGTGGTGGAGGGCGGGAGCTATTTTTCCCGGGAACTGCTGATGAATCTGGTGACGTCGCTGAAGAGTTCGACGAATAAGGTGACGCTGGAGTCACCGTTGTCCGAGCGGGAGAAGGAGATCCTGCTGCTGATCTGCAAAGGGATGTCGACCCAGAAGATTGCCACTGCCTTATCCCTGAGCAAGCGCACAGTCGATAGCCACCGCGCGAATATTCTGTCGAAGACCAATTGCCGCAATACCGCCAGCCTCGTCGCTTATGCCATCAAGGAAAAACTCGTGGCGCTGTGAGCGGGTGAGGGCTGCAAGCCGATCCGCACATGGGGCAACACCAGCAAACCCGCAACCCGGCAGCAGGAGCCACCGGTGACCCACCTGCCCGCCCCAACCGCATGAGCGAGTCACCACAAACCGCCATGAACCCGCCCCGCCCCAGCGTTGAAGCCACGATGGTGCCGACCGCCGCGCTGCGCCGGCAGGCCGAAGCGCAGGCCTTGGCTCACGCCGCCCGGATGCCGCTTGCGCTCGCCACGATGTCGCCCGAGGAGGCCCGCCGGACGCTTCACGAGTTGCGGGTGCACCAGATTCAGTTAGAGATGCAGAACGAGGAACTGCGCCGCACGCAGGTGGCACTGCGGCAGAGCGAGGTGCGGTACCAGCGGATCACGGAGGCGATCACCGACTATATTTACACCGTGCGGGTGGTGGCGGGGCGGGCCGTGCATGCGGCGCACGGGCCGGGATGCCTGGCCGTCACCGGCTACCGGGACGACGAGTTTGCCCACGACCCGCAGCTGTGGGGGCGCATCGTGGCCGAGGAAGACCGCCCCGCCGTGGAGGAGCAGGCACGGCGGATGCTGGCAGGTGGCAAGCCCCCGCCCATCGAACATCGGATCATCCGCAAAAACGCGATGGAGCGCTGGGTGAGAAACACCTTTGTGCCGCGCTACGATGAGCAGGGCGAGTTGGTGGCTTACGACGGCTTGATCCAAGATATCACTGTGCGCCGCCACGCGGAAGAAGTGCGCCAGGCGAGCCGCGACTACCTCAAGACCGTGCTTGACTCGACCACCGACGCCATCTATGTGGCCGACCCGGAAAGCGGCCGGATTCTGGACGTCAACCGGAGCATGTGCGAGATGTACGGATGCAGCTACACCGAAGCGCTGCGGACCCCGCCCGGCGGCCTCAATCAGGGCGAGCCACCGTATTCCCAAGCCGAGGCGGTGGCGTGGCAGGAGCAAGCCCGCTGCTGCGGCCCCCAGAGCTTCGAGTGGCTGGCGAAGCGCAAAACCGGCACCCTGTTCTGGGCTGAAGTGAGCATCCGCTTCACCACTCTTGGCGCTGCCGAACGCATGGTGGTGACCGTCCGCGACATCAGTGAACGCAAGCAGGCGGAGGAGGCGCTCAAAGAAAAATACACGGAACTGGAGCGCTTCAACAAGGTGACGGTGGGGCGGGAAGTGCGCATGATCGAGTTGAAACGCGAGATCAATGCGCTGCTCAAAGCGGCCGGGCAGCCGGACAAGTACCGCATCTTCGATGAACAAGAGTAACCGGAAGGCCGACACGCCGTTGCCGTGGCGGCAGGAACCTTCCCAATACCGGGAATCCTGCCCGGATGACCCGGCACACGCGGTTAGACGTTGCGCCCACCGTGACATCCGCGTACCCTGTGCGCGGAATCTACCGATGATGCTGCAAGACCTCAATATCGGCACCCAACTGCGGCTCGACTCGGGCGTGGTTCTGGCACCGGTGGCGGGCTTCGGCCAAGCCCCCTGCCGGCACCAACCGCCACCCGTGATCGCCGCACCCGCCATGGGTGCCATGCACCTGAAACGCGCACGATGAAAATCCTGGCGATTGACGACAACCCGGATAACCTCGCGACACTCAAGGCGGTGGTGTCCGCCAGGCTGCCCGAAGCCGGAGTGCTGACCGCCTCGAACGGCCCGCAGGGGCTTGAGCTGGCGCAAACGGAAGGCCCGGACGTCATTCTGCTCACCAGCGTCATGGCGGGCATGGACGGCTGCACGGTCTGCCGCAAGCTCAAGGAAGACGCCCGCCTGCGGGCCATTCCGATCGTTTTGCTGACCGTGCCGGGAGCCGCCAAAGACAGCCGCCAGAGGGCCTTGGACGCGGGTGCCGAAGGGTTCCTGTCGATGCCGCTCGATGAGCTCGAATTGATCGCCCAGATCCGCACCATGGCCAAGATCAAGGCCGCCACCTTGATCCAACGCGATGACAATGCGCGGGTGGCCGGACTGGTGGCGGAACGCACCCGCGCGCTGCAACTGAGCCATACCGCCACGCTCAACCTGTTGGAAGATCTGCAAACCGAAAACGAGGCGCGGCGGCGCAGCGAGGAGGCCCTCTTCGAAAGCGAAAAACAGCACCAAACCATCCTGCAGACGGCCATGGACGGCTTCTGGTTGGTCGATACCAAGGGCCGCTTGCTCGAAGTCAACGATGCCTACTGCCGGATGAGCGGCTACTCGCGCCGTGAATTGCTCGGCGTCTACATCCCCGAGTTGGAGCTCATCGCCGCGGATGCTGACGTCGCGACCCGCCTCCAGCAACTCCGGGAGCGGGGCGGGGAGCGTTTTGAGGCCCGCCACCGGCGCAAGGATGGCAGCGTGTTTGACGTCGAGGTCAGCATTCAGTACCAACCGGTCACCGGCGGGCCGATGGTGGCGTTTCTGCGCGACATCACCGGGCGCAAGCAGGACGAAACCTATCGGGAAATGGGCCGCGAGGTCCTCCAAATCCTCAATGAACCCGGCGACCTGCAGGCCTCCATGCAACGCATCATCGCGGTGCTCAAGACGCGCACCGAGTGCGACGCGGTGGGCATCCGGCTGCAAGATGGGGATGATTTCCCGTATGTCGCCCAGCAAGGATTTTCGGAGGGTTTTCTGGCGACGGAAAACTCGCTGCTCGAGCGCGGCACGGATGGCTGCGAGCGCCGCGATGCCGCCGGCAAAATCCAGTTGGTTTGCATCTGCGGCTTGGTCATTGCCGGCAAAACCGACTCGGCGCAGCCGTTGTTTACCCCGGGGGGCAGCTTTTGGACGAGCAATTCCGCGGCGCTGCCCGAGCTGGTGGGCAACGACGATGCCCGCCAGATCATGCGCAATCGCTGCCTGCGGCGCGGCGATGCCTCGATGGCGCTGGTGCCGATTCGCAACAAGGACCAGATTGTCGGGCTAATCCAGCTCAACGACCGGCGCAAGGGCCGCTTCACCCTCAATACGGTGGAAATTTTGGAGGGCATCGCCTCGCACCTTGGCTCGGCACTGATGCGCAAGCGGGCCGAGGCGGATCTGCTGGAAATCAACCGCCATCTCGCGGAGGCGATGGCCCGCGCCACCCAGCTCGCCGCCCAAGCCGAGATGGCCAATGCCGCCAAGAGCGCGTTTCTGGCCAACATGAGCCACGAGATCCGCACCCCGCTCAACGGGGTCATCGGCCTCACCGGGCTACTGTTGGATACCGAACTCAACGCCGAGCAACTGCGCTATGCTCTTACCGTGCGCAGCAGCGGCGAAGCACTGCTCAGCCTGATCAACGATTTCCTCGACATCTCGAAAATCGAGGCCGGCAAACTCGAACTCGAGACGCTGGACTTCGATCTGGCGGCCCTGCTCGACGACTTCGCCGAGACCCTGGAGGTCAGGGTGCATGAGAAGCAGATCAAGTTGAGCTGCGCCGCGGCGCGCGGCGTGCCCACGCTGCTGCGGGGCGATCCCGGCCGGTTGCGCCAGATTCTGACCAATCTGGCCGACAATGCCCTCAAGTTCACCCATACCGGGGAGGTTGCCATTCAGGTGTCCCTGGTAGCCGCCACGGCCCAGGATGTGCTGCTGCGCTTCACGGTGCGCGACACCGGCATTGGCATTCCGCCCGATAAGATTGACCTGCTCTTTGCCAAGTTCAACCAAGTCGACGCCTCGACCACCCGCCGCTACGGCGGCACCGGCCTGGGCCTGGCGATCTCCAAACAACTGGCCGAACTGATGGGCGGGGAAATCGGCGTGACCAGCGAGGTGGGCAAGGGTTCGGAGTTCTGGTTTACCGTGCATTTGGTCAAACAAGCCACCGAATCAACGGCGCGGCCCAGCGCCACCCGCGCCACAGCTCACGAGTTGCGCAACATCCTGGCCGAGCGCAAGGCACGGGTCCTGCTCGCCGAAGACAACATCACCAATCAGCAGGTGGCCCTCAGCATCCTCAAACACTTGGGCTTGCGCGCCGACGCGGTGGCCAACGGCGAGGAAGCCGTCAAAGTCATGGCCACCGTGCCCTATGACCTGGTCCTCATGGACGTGCAGATGCCGATCATGGATGGGCTGGAAGCCACCCGCCAAATCCGCCGCGCGGAGGCCACCGTGCGCAACCCCTGGCTGCCGATCATTGCCATGACCGCCAATGCCATCCAAGGCGACCGCGACAAGTGCCTGGCAGCGGGGATGAGCGACTACGTCAGCAAGCCGGTGTCCCCCCAAGCCCTGGCGGTAGTGCTGGGCAAGTGGCTGCCGCAGCCCGAGGAACCAGCAAGCACCACCCCAGACGCCGGGGGCCCCGTCGGCAACGGCATCACCGAGTAAGCTATTCACCCAAATGGACCACGCCCCAACCCAGGAAAAAATCCCGTCGCACCGCAAACTCTGGCGCCGCCTCGAAGCGACGGCGCTGGCGGCGGGGCTGCTGCTACTGTGCTTATTGGTGTTTTTCCGGAAAACGCCCCTTGAATACGGGCTGCTGCCGTTGTTGTTGTGGGCGGCCTTGCGCTTCGACTTGCGCGGCGCCCTCGGCGCGGCGGCGGCCATCGTCATCTTCGCCAGCATCGGCACCGGTCTTGGCTGCAGTCCCTTTGCCAGGACGACGGATTGGGAAGCCCTGTTGCTGCTGGATGCCTACTTGGGGGTGACCATTGCCTGCACCCTCTTCCTGGCACAACTCCTCGTCGAGCGCAAAGCGGCGGCGGCGCAACTCCTCGAGCGCAACCGCCAACTCGCCGAAGCCACCGCCAACGCCAACCAACTCGCCACCCAGGCCGCCATGGCCAATGCCGCGAAAAGCGAGTACCTGACCAACATGAGCCACGAGATCCGCACCCCGCTCAACGGGGTCATCGGCCTCACCGGACTCCTGCTGGATACCGAGCTCACCGCCGAGCAACTGCGCTATGCCCGCACCGTGCGCAGCAGTGGCGAAGCCCTGCTCGGCCTCATCAACGACTTCCTCGACCTCTCCAAAATCGAGGCCGGCAAACTCGAGTTGGAGACGCGCGACTTCGATCTCGCCATCCTGATGGACGACGTGGCCGCTACGCTGGCCCTGCCGGCCCGCGAGAAGGGCATCGCACTGCACTGCACCGCCGATCCAGCGGTGCCCACCTTGCTGCGGGGGGACCCGGCCCGCCTGCGCCAGATCCTGACCAATCTGGCGGACAATGCCATCAAGTTCACCTTCGCCGGCGAGGTGCGAATCAGCGTGGCGCTGGTGGAAACGGCGCCCAAAGACGTC
>CAIZNN010000071.1 GCA_903934285.1 Akkermansiaceae bacterium
CCGAAGGATTACCGGTGGTGCGGCTACGGCGAAGCGATGGGCGGCGGCAAGGCGGCCCGCCTCGGGCTGTGCCAGGTGGCCGGTCACGGCGAGCGCGGCGAGACGGCTTGGGACACCCCCGCCACGGCCAAGGGCATGAGCGCGGCGGAAGTGTACCGGTGCTGGTTGTTTGAGGATGGTAAGACCCACGGGGACAAGGCAGCCAAGGGCGGGTTTTCCACCGAGACCGCAGCGGTGGAGAAAAAGCGGAAGGGGAAATTGAGCCGCGCCGCGCTATTGCGTTGCCGGGTGCGGTATTTTTCCGACGGGTTGGTGCTGGGCACGAAATCCTATGTGGACGCGGTATTTGAGACCCATCGCGGGCATTTCGGGCCGAAGCGAACGAGCGGCGCCCGGGCACTGCACGAAGACGCCCAAGGCAGCCTGTTCACCGCCCGACAGCTGACAGTGAGCGCGGTGGGGTAATGTCCTGATGTTTCGGACCTTGATGCGGGTCCTGCGCGGCACAGCCAAGCGGCATAGCTCGCTCCGGTCACGCCGACTGTTCGATGCGGGCGCGCAGTTTGTGAGCGATGCCCTCGAGGATGCCGCGGCGTTGGCGGAGCATCTGCTTGAACTCAGCGTGGTGGGTATGGCCGATTTCATGATCCAAGTCAGCCAAGCACCGTCTCAGGACCTGCACCAGCACGTCCTCTTCTACTTGATTAAGGTCGAGCGGTTTCATGCGATTCCTTTCGTTACCATCGAAAGTAACCGCAAACCGCGCAATTGCAACCCACCGCCCGGATGGCGCGGGTCATTTACAGGGCGGCTTGGGGCGTGGGGAGAGGGACGCTGGCGTGGGTCATTCCGCCTCACCCCAACCCCATTGCGAGCAACACGGCAAGGATCACGCCCATGATGCTTTCGCCCGCGATGCAGCCGGAGGCAATCGGAATGGTGTAGGAGGCATGCCACTTGGGGGCGTTCCGTTCCAACATCCACACCATGAGCGCGCCGAGAAACATCGCAAAACTGGTGCTGGCCGGAATCGTGAGGGCAATGCCGAGCGCCGCCGGCGACGGGGTGTAGGGCCGGGCTTTGGGGAAAATGCGATCCACCAGCACAATCAGGACACCCACGATGAAAGCCACGATAATTGCCTGCACGGCGCTGGGCGGCAAGGTGCCGAGCCCCTGCGACAGCACCTTGGCCACCCCCATCCACACCAGTGCGGAGGGTGCCGGAAACTTATCCCCGCCCAGCACGGTGGCGTCCGGCACCAAAATGAAATACGCCGGCACGGCGAGCAGCGCGCCGGCCATCACGCCGAAGATTTGCGCGATGAATTGTTTGCGCGGATTGGCGCCGACCATGTGCCCGACTTTCAGGTTACCCACCGTGTCGCTGCAACTGCACGCCGCCCCGGCGGTCACGCCGGCGGTCATGAGGTTGGCGGAGATGTTGCCGGGAGCCATCACCCCGTAGGTGAGTTGTGTCACCTTGCCGAGGGCGCCGATCGGGTTGATGCCGATTTCCGCGCCCGCCCGCGCCGCCACCGCCGCCAGGAAAAACGTCATGAACACCGCAATCAAGCCCATCCACCAGTGAATGGCAAACAGCCAGAGCAGCAGCGCCATGGCCAGGATGCCGGTAATGGAAAAGCCGATGATGAACCACGTCATCGGGATTTCCAGATGATCCAACACCCCTTTGGCGGCGTTTTTGCGGTTTCCCAGCGTGGTGAAGATGCTGCCAAAGGTCCGGGCCAAGGTGCGCCATTGAAACGCCAGCGCCAACAGGCCGCCGACCACCAGCACCGTCGCGCCGGGCCACAGCGACCACGCGCTGATGTTGCGGAAGCCACCGATGGCTTGCATCACCGTGGCGCCGGGCTTGAAACCGAGGGCTTCTATCAGCCCGGGCGGCTGGGTCGCGGGAATGGTCAGCCGGGCCTCCCAATTTGTCGCAGCAGGCGCTTCAAGGGAAAGCGCCACGGCCGCCGTGGTTTTGTTAGTAATGACACCCACGACGAGCGCCTGAAAAAACGGATTGGCGGTGCCGTTGTGCAATGTCGGCGCGGATAGATCCCGTTGGATGTCCGCGATGCTGGCGTATGTCGTGGGCTGGCTCCAAGTGTAGGTCAGCGTGGTGGTGGTGGCACCCGCGGCAAGTTCCGGCGCGCGGGTGGCTTCCTCCAGCACGACCGTTAGGCTTTGGTCCGCCGCCACGGTCAGCGGCAAGCTGGGGGCAGCCAGCGCGCGGAGTTGCGGTGCGGCATGATGGATGACCTTGTCGTTGATCAAATTCGGTGCCAAGACGCCGTAGTTCAGGATCAAGCCCGCCAGCATGCTCAATCCCACCTTCATGCCGAACAGCGCGCCAATACTGATGAAAATCAAGCTCGGCTCGACGCTCAAGGTGAGCTTGTCCAGCCCGATGCGGCTGATGTGAAAGGGCAGATTCAATTGACTGGGGATCCACGCCAAGCCGTCGCGCAACCCAGCGGTTAGCATGCCGAGCACGCCGGCGATGCCCATTGCCTTGGCTTTTTTCATACCTTCGTTGCCATGTGCGTACATGGCCTTGAGGGTTTCGCCGGTCGGGATGTTGGCCGGAAAGCGCAACGAATCGACCTGGATCATCTGCCGTTTGAGCGGAATGGCCATGAACAGGCCTAGAAACAGGATCACCGCAATGAACAGGGTGAGCTGCCACCAGACAAATTCGTAGCCGGTGAGCATCGTCAGCGCCGGCACCGCTGAGACCAGCCCGGCCGAGGAAATCCAACTTGCCGCCACCGCCACCGTCATCGTGGTGGTGCACTCCAGCAAGCCGAATTCGCGTTTCACCAACCCGATGCTCCGCAGCCCCTTGAACACCGCGAAAATCACGATCACGGCCGCGATATCCACGCCGAGGCCCCAGCCGGATTTGAGGCCGACGTAGAGGTTGGAGAGCGCCATGAGCCCGCCGAAGATCATTCCAGCCACCACCGCGCGCAGCGTCAGATCCCGTTCCTTGTCGCCGCGGTAAACATGGGTCAGCCACTCCTGGTCGCGTTCCTCCGCGGTTTTGAGTTGCTCGAGGTATGAAGGTGAGTCGTCGGACATAAGCATGTTTCAGGCTGGCAGCCTGGCAGGTGGGTTTCAGGGGTTGCGGGGGGCATCAGACAGGTTCGTCCGGGGGAAACATCTGCCGTTTCCCCTGTAAACCGCGCACCTCGAAAAACCGCAAAGTTCCACAGGGTGCGCGGGCGCAGGCTAAACCGGCGCTGACGCGCTGTGCAATCACCGTTTTGTGCCCGCGCAGGCGGCCGGGCGCATGACAATCACGGCGGGGCGATCGCCGCATCGCCCATGCCCATGAGCAGGCAAGCGGCTCACCTCGGCCCATTGGCGCTGGCCGCCATCGCCGCCCGATAGAGCGTGCGCAGCCGGTCCTTGATGCGGCCGACCGTTTCATCGTAGCCGACCAAATGGCTCCGGCCGTCACCCCGAAAAGCAGATTCCTGGCAATCCCCTACTCGCTGTGCTGCCAGTTGTAGATCTTGTCGTTAGTCCAGAAAAACCCGGTCTTGGTATCCCTGCCCAAGCCAACCAAGGTATTGCACCCGTTGAGCGCCAGCGCGGCGATGATGATCCAGACGAATTTCATTGCCGCAGATGGTAAACCGGGCATGCGAATTGGAAAAGTGCAAAGCCAGGAAATTTTCATTCCGGGAGGTCTGTGCGCCGCAATCCCGCTGGTGCGGCGAGGCTCTGGAGCTGGGGGCGGCCCCCCGGTCGTTTTTTCACGGGGGGACAAGAGTGCCCCCCGTCCGGGCTTGCCGGCCCGGTGGCATCCGTGCCATGCTGCCGATGCAGTGGCTCACATTCTCTCGATCTGGCTGCTCGGCGATGGCAAACCGGGACACGAAAACCAAGCGCTCGGCCTGGCCGAAGCGCTGGCCCGGCTGCGTCCGTGCGCGATTGAGCGCATCAGCGTGGCGGGAAAACGCGGACTGTTGTCGCGCCTCGGTGCGGCGCTGCGAGCCGGCGCGGGATTGCCCAAGCCCGAGTTGATCATTGCCGCCGGCCACGCCACCCATCCGGCCCTGTTGTGGCTGGCGCACAAACACCGCGTGCCAAGCATCGTGCTGATGCGCCCAAGCTTGCCCGTGCGCTGGTTCGATCTGTGCATCGCCCCCGCCCACGATTTCAACAACGCCCCCGCCGCCGCCAATGTTCTAACGACCATGGGGGCGCTCAACCGGGTGCTCGCCGATCCCTCCGCGCCGCGTCACGGCGGACTGATGTTGGTGGGCGGCCCGTCGGCCACCCACGGCTGGGACGAGGCCGGATTGTTAGACGCGCTGGCACGCATCAGCGGCGAGGCGTCCGGCGGACCGTGGCAGCTCACCGATTCGCGGCGCACGCCGCCCGGGTTACTGGCGCAGGTGCGGCAGCAAGTGCCCGCGGTGGCGGTTTTCCCGCATGCCGAAACAAGCGGCGACTGGTTGCCGCGCGGCCTGGCCAGAGCGGCGGAGGTCTGGGTCACGGAAGATTCGGTCTCGATGGTCTATGAGGCGCTCTCGTCCGGCGCGCGCGTCGGCCTGCTGCCGGTGCCCCGCACCAAGCAGGACACCCGCGTGTTGCGCGGGCTGGGCCGCCTGATCGACGAGGGGTGGGTCACTCCCTACGAGCGTTGGTGCCAAACCCGCTGCCTCGCCGCGCCTCCCCACCCGCTGCAGGAGGCCACCCGCTGCGCGCAGGCGATCCTAACAAGACTGCCGCCCGCCCGCCCAACCGGCTGGAAACGGCCGATTTAGCCGCTTTGTGCGATTTTCTCAAAAAAACGTCTTGCACCCGAGGCCCCTCCCCCCTCATCTTCCGCGGCGAACCCCACACGGGGCGTTAGCTCAGCTGGTAGAGCACTTGCATGGCATGCAAGGGGTCAGCGGTTCGAATCCGCTACGCTCCACTTTCCTTTACCTACAAGGAAAACCTCCTTCGGGAGGGCCTGAAAAGGCAATAATGGGAACAAAAACGGGAACAAATCCGCCAAAAGCCCTATTGGCTTTTATCGTTCCAATTCGTTAAGGAAACCCAAGAGTTCCGCAAGAACGGCGCGGTGATGCCCTGAAACGGGAACCCCGCTGCTATCAGGTGACGTCGAAGGGGCGGCGCGGCCGGTGTAACCTAACGCGTTCACCCCAGCCTGAGCGCACCCGCCAGTTTTTCCACCGCGCCGGGACGGATGCCGGAGCGATCCAGACTGCGAGGGTTAGCGATGAGCACGATCTGTCGGTCATGCTGCCATGGCATCGGTTTGCCGCCGATCTTCTTTGCATCGAAATCCACGCTGGCGATTTCCGGCAGCACCGCGGCCAAGCCCGTTTCCCGCGTCATCCGCGCGCGGGACGGCATCGGACCTCGTCCTAATGCTCGTTATGGAGTCCGCCACTAACATTATGGATGCGATTCCATCCTTGCCTGAATCTGATGGAAACAACGAGGCGGACTCGGCACCGGCCGACTTCACCGAGGACGCTGAGGAGAAATGCGACCATGACTCCGACGACGGTTGCTACGGCTTCTACTGCGAGGACTCCTACCCGGTCGGCCAACTCGTCGATGTCATCCGTGACATCATGGAACGCCCGGAGCTTTCAACCGCGGCCGTAGCCCAACTCCGCGTCTTTCTCTTCACCATGGAACGCCTGCCACTGGTGACGCCGGGAGTGCGGATGAGCCTGGGCCTCCGACTTGACCAAGGCGGCGAATCGGACTGGATAGAAATCCGCATTGAGGATGACATCTTCACACTCGGGCGGGGCAGTTGGATTGACGGCGATGCCGACACGGAGACCATCTTCGAGGTTGGTCCCGACTACCGGGACGGCGATGCGTTCCAAGCGAGCAATTTCGCCCAATCGTTTCTCAGCTGCGCCGAGGATGTTTGTCGCGAAGTGGTGATAGACGACTCGTCAGAAGAGCCCTTCAACGGTTGGGATCTGAAGAAGGACAAAAGCCGGTGGGGAACGTTGCCAAGCAGCTTCCTTTGATGTGATCGGCAGCTTGGCACAGCCCGCCTAAAACGCGATCCAGCACCACGCCATCCGGAATGCCCGGTGCCATTTCTGCCACGGCAAGAACCTGATGTCCAGCCTGTCGCAAACGTGCCACGACGGAAAGATCGAGGTTCTCGTCAGCCAGACGTTTCATGCGGCGTGCCCGGAGCATGGATAAACGACATCCGCCCGCAGCGCCCGTGCGGCGAATTCGACCGCCGCGAGCACGGACTCCCGCGTCAAAGGTGGATGCTCCGCGACGATTTGTTCGATGGTTTCACCCGCACCAAGGCGTTCGAGAATACATTCCACAGTGATTCGGGTTCCGGCAATCACCGGCTTTCCCATCATGACATTGGCTTTGGACTCGATGAAGTTCATAGCGCGTCGATACTCGTTCAGAAGCAGGATTCAAGTACCATTTTCCGCCCCGCAGACTGTGAGCCGAAGCCGATTCTTTTCATCGATGAAATACACTTGTTGTTGGGGGCAGGCAAGGCGGGCGGCAGCATGGACGCGGCAAACATCCTCAAGCCCGCGCTGGCCCGTGGTGCGATCCGCGTGATCGGGGCGACCACAATCAAGGAATACCGCCAGAGCATTGAGAAGGACGGCGCTTTGGAGCGGCGGTTCCAGTCGGTGATTATCCTAACAAGCAAGCTGGGCGCGGGGCAGATGCGGCGGAAGATGGGGTTTGGTATGGAACAAGAAGGCGGCGGGCAGGATGCCCGCGCCACAGGTGGCCCGGGCATCTTGCCCGGAGCCTCGACTCAAACCACCAAGGGTGCTATGTAAACCGTATTGGGCAGGATGCCCGCGCCATGGTCGATGAAGCCATCCGCCGCCACCTGCGGCCGGAGTTGGTGAACCGGCTGACGAAGGTGGTGCATTTCAAGCCACCCGACACCGCGACGGTGCGGGAGATTCTGGTAAAGCTGTTAGTCGATTTCAATCGGCGTTTGGCGCACCGCGGTGTGACGGTGGAGTTGGACGAGGGCGCCGGGGAATTGATCTTGCGGGAAGGCTTCAGCGAGAAACACGGCGCGAGAATTCTGGAGCGGGCGGTGGATCGCTTGCTGGGCACACCGCTTGGCGGGCTACACTACGGCACCTTGGCCGCGGGCGTTGCAGCCGCGGGCGCTCCAGCCGCGGGCGGGGCGGTAACGGGCGGGGCGGCGGCGCTTGGGACCGGCTCGAGGGTGAGCGGATCGACCAAGGTGGTGGCGGCGACCGGCTTGCCGGGCAGGGCGTTGACGTGATCGGCGGTGAGTTCCGCGGCGGTGACGGCCTGGCCGGAGTTTTTGCGGGCGGCGGAGATATTGATGGCGGCTTTGGCCATTTCGGTGGTGATGACGTCGCCCTTGGTGTTGCCGAAGTGGTTGCGGACATAGGTCATGATGCCGGCGAGTTCCTCGGCGGTCATGCCGATGCCCTGCGGGGTCATGACCCCGTAGGTTTTGCCATTGCTAGCCGGGCCTTGGAGCCCGTTGAGGACGATCATGGCGAAGCGCTCGGTTTCGCCATTGGCCCAGGCGGAGCCGACCAGCGAGGGGAAGGTCACGCCATTGCCCTTGGCGTCGGGCCCGTGACAGACGATGCACTTGGCTTCGAACACCTTTTTGCCGCGGGCCATGTAGGCATCCAGCGCCGGCTTGGGCGGCAGCGGGGTGGCGACACTGCCCGGCGGCGCGGTCCGCACATAGCCGTCACGAAACAACGAGTTATAGGAAAAGCGATTGCCGCCATAGCCAAGGATGAGTCCGGCGACAATCAGGACCGCACCGCAAATCACGGTGGTCCACAGCGAAATGGGCTGGTTGCCATTTTCCGGAATGCTCTTTTCGCGCGCCGCGGCCGCCTGGTCGAGGCTGGCATCGGTCGCAGCAGCAGAGTGGGCTGGATCGTTCGGTTGATAGGGCTCGGACATGATGGAAAGGGAATGGAACTGGGGAGAAATTCACTCAGCGGCTGGCGGCCTTGTCGTCGGGCGGGGCGAAATTCAGCGCGGCGGGCGCGGGCTGGTCTTTTTTCATGGCTAGAAGATAGGACACCAGTGCCTTGGCCTCGGCGCTGGGCACCAGTTCGGTGGTTGCGCCGCCACCAAACGGCAGGGCGTCGCTGGACGGCTGCCCCTTGATCTCATGCCGGGTGAAAAGATAACGATACGACGGGCAGGCAGACTTGCGCAATTCAGGAGTGCGCCGCGGATTGTAGAGATGAGCATATAACATGGCCTCGGCACTGCCACTGCCCTTGGCCGCCACCGCCGCCTCCAGGCGCCGGGTGAGGTTGGACAAATCCGGGCCCATCCGGGTGGTGCCGATTTGGGCAAACCCCTCACCCTCGAAATCGTAGGCATTGGTTTCGCGCCGCGTGTCGCCCCGCTCCGGGTCCTTCGCCAGACCACCCCAATCGGCCCGGTACAGGTCGTTGCCGGCGTAGGTGGGCCGCACCAGCTGGGTGTGGCACAGATAACAGCCGTTTTCACCGTACACCGCGGCGCCATTGATAATGCGGCCGCCGCGCTTCGGATAGAACACCCCGCTCACCCCGTCAAGCTCCTTGGAGAGCGGGATGGGCGCGAGCTGGCGCATCTTGATGAATGGCACGATGACAACTAACAACCAGGCGAGACCAAAGCTGGCGGACAGGCCGAGAATGAAATTGCGGAGGGACATGGAGGATCGCGGATTGAGGATGGGAAATCGGAGGTGGGACAACTCAGTGGCCGGCTTGGGGGCCGGTGGCGGTTAGGTCGGCGGCGGCGGAATCCAACATGGTCGGGGTGGCACCACGCCGTCCGAGGCGCAACCACATCAGCGCCAGATGAAAAAAGAAGAAAATGTTGGAAAAGAGGATGACGCACCAGGCGAAGGTGGAAACCGCCGCGTACGGGCGCACCACTTCGGTGACGGTTTCCCATGGCTGGAGCCAGGCCTCCTGGGCGCTGCCCTGAATGAAGCCGCCAAACAGCGCGCCGAAGGCGATGGCGACAATCCCGTACGCCGAGAAGAAGAAGTGCATGTTGATGAGGCGGCTGGATAGCCACTCGCGGCAAGTGATGCGGGGCACGATGAAATACACCGCACCGAACATGATGAAACTGAAGCAGCCGTAAATCGCGAGGATGTCAAACCCATAGCCGGCAATGGAAAACTGGGTGAGCTGGAGCGACGAGCCCGGCAGATTGAGCGCAATGGCCGCCACGGCGAGCAACAACAGGCCGATGAGCCCCGCCAAGGTGAAGTGCAGGGCCGGGCTCTTGGGGAGCTTTTCCTCGGTCGAGAAAATGGTGCGCAGGATGTTGATGGCGGCGGTGGCCAGCGGCACGGCCAGCAACGCGGTGGCCGCCGCGCCCAGATAGGGCAGAAACACCGGCAGCGGCGCGCCGGCCAACTTCTGCATCCCTGCCCATGGCGCAACCACCGCCAGCGACCAGAAACCCAGCCGCGCCAACGTGAGGCTCGGAATCGGCCGGCCCGTCAGCTTGGGGGCCAGATAGTAGGCGGCACCCAGCGCCACCGGAATGAAAAACAAAAACACCACCGCCGACCTGAACCAGGCATTGATGCCGGCTGCCATCACCGGATGCCCGGTCGACCAATGCAACAACCCGTTGGCGGTGATGAAAAACCACGGAAACCAGATCATGGCGGCCAACAGGTACCATTGTGCGATGTATGACTTGTCGCTATCACGCACCCGGAACTGGATAAACGACCAGACGACAATCGCGAAATAACTCAACACCAGCGCCGGCCACACAAACCGCGGGAACTCCATCCACGGCATCCCGGTGCCCGCACCGCCCAGAATGCCCAGCACCCCTAACAAAACCCCGAAGTTCCACACATGCCCGGCGGTTAGAATGGTGCCGGCCGCACGGCATTGCTGGCGCGACATGCGGGCCATCAGCCAGATGACCACGCCAAAGGCGGCCTGGAAGCCCCAGCCGTAGATCAGGGTGTTGATATGGGCGGGAAACACCCGCCCGTAGCTGGCATAGGGACATTCATCCATGAACCCCGGATAATGCACCTTGATCGACGCTACGATCGCAAGCAAAATAGACACCGCCAGCCAGGCGGCTCCGCTGGTCAGGAAAAACATCACCGGATGGCGCAGCGAACGGTCGATGCCGGCACGCAGCGTGGCGTCCGATAGAGCGGTGGCGGATGGGGCGGAAGACATTTTGTTGTTAGAACAGGGGGTTGGCGGCGTCAGGGCTGGGCCGGGGAGCCGGTGGGTGGCGGCGGCGTGGGGCGGGCATCTTGCCCGCCTGTTTCAGGTGTGGGGCGGGCATCTTGCCCGCCTGTTTCAGGCGTGACGGCGGGAACGGGCGGGCTCACCGCCGGAGATTCGCCGGCTGAAGCCGGCGCTCCATTCGGCGCGGCGGCAGCTGGCGCGGCGGCAGTCGCGGCGGCGAGTTGCAGCGCGGTGGGCGAGCCGGGGACCACCTGCGCGGGGGTTTCGACGGCGGCCGGTTTGCTGGCATGGAGGGTGGCGGCCACCGTGGGGATGGCGGCTTCGATTTCCGCGCTGGACAGGGCGGCGGCCTGGGCCTTGAGGATGCGCTGCTTGGTTTCGTAGCGGGCCACGGCGGCGGCGTCTTCGAGGTTGGTGGGCGGCTTGCGGTTGGCGATGAGTATCGCGCCGAGCAGCACGGCGAAGATCAAAAACGTCCACAGCGCCCACCAGAAGGTGTTGAAGCGCAGGATCGGGTTGTCGCGGGTGGGGTCCATTGGGGGGGGAAGAGTTATCTGTTATCTGTTATCTGGGGGATAGTGCGCTCTGCTATCTGCTGTCTTCTATCCATTATCAATTCGAGACATTGGCGGATTCGAGGATGCGGGGGTCGCGGTTGGGATAGAGCGAGTGCTGGCCGAGGGCGCGCAACAGGAAGAAGAGGAAGGCGGCCCCGATGGTGACAAAGGCGAAGATATCGCCCCAGAACGCCCCGGGAATGGACACTTGGATCGGGCCGAGGCCGGCGAAGGCCGCGCCCTGGCTCATGTGCTCGCCGCCGAGCGAAATGCCGCGCTCGGGGATGGTGATGAGGTAGTGGTCGAGCGCGTGCATGCACAAGGTGTAAACGGCGACCACCGAGAGCGCCTTGGGATTTTTCTTCAGCCAGGCTTGGAGCAGGACGACGAAGGGGACGACGAAGTGGCCGAAGACCAGGGTGATCATGGCGGTGTTCCAATTGCCGGTGTTGCGGATGAGGAAGTAGGAGGTTTCCTCGGGTTGGTTGGAATACCAGATCAGGAAAAACTGCGAGAACGTGACGTAGGCCCAGAAAATGGTGAACGCCAGCATCAGCTTGCCCATCAAATGGAAATGCTCCGCGCCGGTCACGTGCTTGAGGTGGCCCTGGCCCTTGAGCCAGGTGCAGACGAGAATGATCACCGCCATCGAGTTGAGCGCCGAGCCGGCAAACAGATAGACACCCCACATCGTGGAAAACCACTTGTAGTCCAGCGCCATCATGAAATCAAAACCGGTGAAGGTAATGGTCAGGGCGAAGATGATCAGCGTATAGGTCGAGTGGAAGCGCGCCTTGAACAAGCGGGCGGTGCCGGGGTTCGGATCGGTGTCCTGGTCGGTGGAGAGCTTGCGCAGGCCGTAGATCACCACGCTCAGGCCGACGCCCCAGAAGATCACCCGCGCGTACCAGAACGGCAGGTTCATGAACCAGTACTTATGATAGAGCAGGCTGGCCTCATGGTTGAGGAAATCCTTCACATTGCCGGTGGCGCCGCGATGGATGTTCATCCATTCGTAGAGGTATTGCTGGACCTCGGGGCAGAGCAGCGGCAAGCCGAAGAGAAACATCCACGGATAGGTGGAGCCGAGGTTTTCAAAGGTGCGGCGCACGGAGGTGCCCCAACCGGAGTTGGAGACATTGTGCAGCAACGTCCAGAAACAACCGCCGATGGACAAGGTGAGGAAAAAATAGAACGCGAAGAGCCAGGAATAGGCGAATGGCGCGCGGATCTTCACCGGCGCGAAAAACAGCAGATAGATGCTGGCCAGCGTGCCAATCACGGCGATGCCAAGGGCGATCGACTTCACCTTGGACACCTTGGAGGCATCGAGGTGATCGCCAGCCATGGCGATGTCGGCGGAAGTGACGTGGTGGTGGTGGGCCATCTCGAACGGGTGCGGGAAAGGTTATTGGGGTTTGGGCTGGCCGGCCTTGGCCGCTTGCAGGGTGTGAACGTAGGCAATGACCGCCCAGCGGTCCCTGATGGAAATGTTGGGGCCATAGGCTCCCATCAACCCTTTGCCGTGGGTGATGGTGTCGAAGATCCGGCCGTCCGGATAGATCGCCGGCGATATCGCGTTGAGCTTGGCGTTGGGATTGGCTGCCACCGGCACGCCGTAGGCGGAGGTCATCCCTTGGCCATCGCCCGCGGAGCCATGGCAAGGCGCGCAATTGATCGTGAAGACCTCCTGGCCGCGCCTGATGAGCGGGGTGGCGTTGTCCGCGGTGAGCTGGAGTTCCTGCGGCATCCCATTGCCAAAGTAATCGCCGATCTGGCCGGTGTAATAATACCCGGTGCCGCCGCCGAATTCATATTCGGGGATGCCGCCGAGTTCGCGCAGACCCTCCTCGTTGAACCCGCGCGGCTGGGTTTGCACCACCGGCAGGCGCCCGCCCTGGCCGTTGGCAAAAAACGCGTCGGGCTTCTGCGCGCGCAACACATCCTGGTTATCCATGTCCGGAAAAACCCAGATGGGCGGCTTGGCAAACTTCTGGCCGCGGAAGCCGAAGATGCCAACCACAAGCACCGCGATGATCGCATAGACTAAGAAGAAGTAGCGCATGGAGGAGGTGAAATTAGAAATTTTAAGCACGAAATTCTAAACGAAGAGAAGAAAAGCCAGGTTCTTTGTTTAGGATTTAGGATTTAGGATTTAGGATTTGATCCCGTCCTCTTCGGCGACGAGTTCGATGTTAGATCCGCCGATTGCCGCCAGCAGCTCGCGGGTGCCGGTGGTGCTGAAGTTGCCATCGCGGGCCTCGATGGCGATGAAGAAGCCGTCGTCGGTGGCGCGCTGGAACTGGCTGCTGGCGAACAGCGGATGATTGAGCCGCGGCAAGCGGATGAGCGACAACAGCCCGAACAGCACGGTGAAGCCGGAGAACAAAACGGTTAGCTCGAACATGATCGGGAAAAACGCCGGGATGGTGAAGATGTTGGCCGGCTTGCCCTGCACCACGGTCGGAAAGATCACCACCTGCGTGGCGTAGGCCAGCGTGAAGGCGGTGGCCGTGCCGGTCATCCCGCCGCAGAACACAAACCACGGCAGGATCGAACGCTTGATGCCCATCGCCGTGTCCAGCCCGTGGATCGGATAGGGCGAATAGCAGTCCCATTGCTTGAAGCCGGCGTCGCGGACTTTTTCCGCGGCCTTGTAGAGGGCCGAGGCGCTCGTGAACTCGGCGAGATAACCGTAAACGCGTTGGCGGGTGGTGCTCACTGGGGAATTGAGATTGGAGATTGCAGGCTGGGGATTTCAACGTCGAGACTGCTGCCGTGGACGAGTTCGTGTTGATAGGCGGGCACCTTGACCACCCCCGGATCGGGATGTTCGAGGTGCGTGTCGTAATGTGGATCGGACTCGCGTTTGGCCCATTTCACCTCGGCGATGTTGATGCAGGGCAGGAAACGCAGGAACAACAAGAACAACGCCAGGAAAAAGCCGATCGTGCCGATGAACAGGATCTGGTCGGCAGCGGTGGGCGAATAGGTTTTCCAATCGCCCGGCAGCCACGAGCGGGCGAGGGTGGTCACAATGATGACGAAGCGTTCGAACCACATGCCGACGTTGACAAACATCGAGACGATCATGACGACCCACAGGTTTTCGCGGCAGGCGCGCGACCAGAACACTTGCGGCGCAATCACATTGCAGGTCATCATCGCAACGTAGGCCCACCAGTAGGGCCCCGCAATGCGGAACTTGAAGGCGTCCATTTCATAAACCGCGCCCGAGTAAAAGGCGACGAACAGCTCCATCAGATAGGCGTAGCCGACGATGGTGCCGGTCAGCAGGATGATCTTGGCCATGTTGTCGATGTGCTTCATGGTGATCAAATCCTGCAGGCCGTAGACAAAGCGGGCGGGCACCATGATGGTGAGCACCATCGCGAAGCCACCGAAGATGGCGCCGGCAACGAAGTACGGCGGAAAAATGGTGGTGTGCCAACCGGGCACCACCGAGGTGGCGAAGTCGAACGACACCACCGAGTGGACCGAGAGCACCAACGGCGTGGAGAGCGCCGCCAACAACAGATAGGCCATCTCGTAATGGCTCCACTGGCGGTTGCCGCCACGCCAGCCAAGCGAGAGGATGCCGTAGATGAAGCGCCGGATGCCCGGGGCGCAGCGGTCGCGGATGGTCGCGAGGTCCGGCACCATCCCGAGAAACCAGAAAATGAGCGACACGGTGAAATAGGTGGACACCGCAAACACGTCCCACAGCAACGGCGACTTGAAGTTCTGCCAGATCGCATTGGCATTGGGCACCGGCGCGAGGAACCACGCCATCCACACCCGCCCGACATGAAACGCGGGGAAAATCCCCGCGCACATCACCGCGAAAATCGTCATCGCCTCGGCCGCGCGGTTGATCGAGGTGCGCCAGTTCTGCCTTGTTAGAAAGAGGATCGCCGAGATGAGGGTACCGGCATGGCCGATACCGATCCAGAACACGAAGTTGACGATTGGCCAGCCCCACATCACGCGGTTGGTGTTGCCCCACACGCCGACGCCGGTGGAGACCAGATAGAACAAGCCGCCGCCGATGCCGATGGCGGCGATCAAGGCCGAGGGAATGAACAACAACCACCACAGCAAGGGCTGCTGGTTTTCCAGCACGCCACAAATGCGCGCGGTGATCCAATGGTACGAGCGCCCGCTCAGAATGAGTCTTTCGCGCTCAAGCACCGGGAGTTTCGGTCCCTGGTGCGGAACGTCCGGGGCATGCGGGATGGGGGAAGCCATGGGTGGTTGATTTTTGCTGGAGTGAAGGGGGATGGGATGGGGAATCAAGCCATGTGGATGGTGGCTTTGCCGATGAACGTGGCATCCGGCATGTCCGGATTGGGATTTTTGACGCGCGCCAGATAACTGGTGCGCGGATGGGTGCCAATGTAG
Organism: Akkermansiaceae bacterium; assembly: GCA_903934285.1. Lineage (GTDB taxonomy): Bacteria > Verrucomicrobiota > Verrucomicrobiia > Verrucomicrobiales > Akkermansiaceae > Luteolibacter. The sequence continues at coordinate 15,196 of CAIZNN010000071.1, forward strand.
CTGAGCAAATCATAGCCACGCTCAAGCCGCTTGGCGCGGCCCAGCGCGGAACTCTCCTCGTCGAGCAAATTGCCAAAGGTGATGGCGGTGGCCGGGCAGGCGTCCTGGCAGGCGGTTTTGACCGAATCGACCGGAATGCGCAGCGTTGCGGTGGTCACCGGCACCTCGGTGGACGGTTGGCCGGCGACGAGCGCCTGTTGCTTTTGGCCGCGCTTCTGGCGGATCACCGCCTCCTTGAGCCGCTGCACGCAGTAGGTGCATTTCTCCATCACCCCGCGCATGCGCACCGTCACGTTCGGGTTGCGCTGGAGATGAGTGGCTTCGCCGGTCTGCTTTTCACCAAACGGCCCCTTGTAGAGGTTGTGGGCAATGAGCGGGTTGCGCTTGTTGTAATCAAAAAAATTGAAGTGGCGCACCTTGTAGGGGCAGTTGTTAGCGCAATAGCGAGTGCCGATACAGCGGTTGTAGGCCATGGCGTTGAGGCCGTCCTCGGTGTGCACGGTGGCATTGACGGGGCACACCGTTTCGCAGGGCGCCAATTCGCATTGGAGGCAGGCGACGGGTTGCGGGACCAATGCCGGGTTGTCGGCATCGAAGTCATTGTCCTTCTGGGTGGCGAAATAGCGATCCATGCGGATCCAGTGCATTTCGCGGCCTTTGGCGACTTGTTCCTTGCCGACGATGGGGATGTTGTTTTCCGCTTGGCAGGCGACCAGGCAGGCGTTGCAGCCCATGCAGGCGGACAGGTCGATGGCCATGCCCCACTGGTGCAGCGGGTCACTGAGGAAATCGGGGGCCTTGCCGTCCTTGGTGGGATGCCAGGTGGCGGAACCCTTCTGTTGATAGAGCGAGATGTTAGGCGGCGCGTGGGCGTCGTTGCCCTGCTTCTTGACCATGGCCAGCTGCTCGCTAAAGGCGCCCTTGTCGGGGTCGGTGAAGGTCGAGATCTCGCGGGCCAGGGCGCGGCCATACATCGCGCTGTGCTCTTGGGTCACGGCGATGGAATAGACCCGGCCGGTTTTGCTGGCGGTGGCGCCGCTGGCGAAATACGGCGACTTGGCAGTGCGCAACGGATAGGCGTTGAACCCGCGATTGACCCCGACGCGCCCGACGTGGGCGGCGTGAGCGGTGTCGCGCTTGAGCTCATCATCGTCGTCGCAGCCCTGGCCGTAACCTAACGAAATGACCAAAGTGTTTTCGGCCTGGCCGAAGGAGATGAGGACCGGGATGTCCAACGCGATGCCATTGACCACGACGCGCAACATCGGCGACCGGCGGTTGCCGCCTTCGCCATCCGGATAGGACTTGCCGTAGGTACTCTCGACGCCGAGCACCGAAGTGACCGGTTCGGGGCGGATGATCAGATCGTAGATGCCGAGGGTTTTCGCGGTGAGCGGGGCAATGAGCGCGGCATTGTCCCAGGTGAGTTTGGAGATCGGATCGGGCGCTTCCTGCAGCCAGCCATTGTCGATCCAGCGGCCGTCATACACCGACGCGTCGCTGGCAAACACAATGTCAAGCGCCTCCGGGGTGGGCGCGGGCGCCTTGGCGGCAGCGACATCGGCGGCGGCGGTGGCGGCGATTTTCGGCGTCACTACCGGATAGGACGTCCCTTGATGGAACCCCTCGCGCAGGAAGTTTTTCCACGCCTCCTCGCCGGCCCCGGCCAGCGCGGTGAATGTCGCGCGCACCGCACCGTACGCCGGCGACGCCTCGCCTTTCGCCCCCTCGCCATTGAGCAACTTGCCGTCCGCCGCCAACAGCGCCAACAACAACTCGAACTCCGACACGCAATCCGGATAGAGCGGCAGAATCATCGGCTGGACCACCGTGTGGATGCCGCGACTGCTGCGGGCGTCCGCCCATGACTCCAGATAATGCGCGGCGGGCACGTGCCAGGTGGCGGCATGCGCCGTGGCATCGGGGCGCATGCCCAGATGAATGCTGGTCTTGAGCTTGCCAAACGCCTCGCCGAATTTGAGGTCGGGCAGCGCGTCGTAGAGCGGATTGGATGGGGTGAGGACCACCAGCGATTCGATGGCACCCGCATGGATGTCGGCCGTGAGGGTGGCCAAACTGCCGAGGCCCGCGGTTTCGGTTTGCAGGGCCGTGAGCGGCTTGCCGGCACCCAGATTGCCCAGCACCAGATTGATGGCCAGGGCGAGGTGATGGACGGCGGCGGGTTGGCGGGAACCGGCCAGCACCAGCGAGGTGCCGGGGTTTTGCTTGAGATCGGCGATGACCCCTTGCACCCAGGCGATCTGCTTGGCATCCCGCAGCGGCTCGATCTCACTGACCAGATCGGCGTTACTAACAATCCCGCGGGCGATCTGCGCCGCCACGGTTAGAACCTGGCTCGGCGCCACCCGCAGGCGGTGGTCGGCCATCCCGCCGGTGAGCGTGTAGGCGGCCTCGACGGCGTACAGGCGGTTCATCGTGGCCGCCGCGGGCGCCGCCGCGTAGCCTGCACCTTCCGGCTTGCGGCGCTCGAAAAACCCCGTCACCGGCCCCTGCGGATCGGTCCCGGCAAAATCGCAGTCCAACGCCAAAATCCGCCCAGCCTTGGCAAAATCCGCCACCCACCTCACACCATCGCCCAGCGCCGCCGCCGCCTCGCCGGTGAGCGCTTCGTATTGATAGAACTTGGCGCCACTGAACTTGGCGGCCAGGTCCCGCCGCAGCCGGACACGCGTCGGACTGTCGTCCGCCCCAAACAAAAACCCGACTTTCGCGGCCTTGTCGGCGGCCAGCGCCGTGAGCACGGCCTCGAAGTCGGCGCGTGTGGCGCGGGTGCCGGCCTTGAGGAAATGGCGCGAGCGGGCGGGCGAATAGAGGTCGAGCACCGATGCCTGGGCAAACGCGTCGGTGCCCTCCGCATCCGGGTGCAGCCGGTTGGGCGCCACCTTGGTCGGGCGGCCTTCGAAGGAGGTGACCACCAGCGGCGTGGCGCCGTGGGCGCGCGGCATACTAGAAGCATAGTAGGTCGCCTTGCCGGGGATCACCCATTCCGGGGCCTTGGTGTACGGGACGATGAAACTCTCCGGGCGGCGGCACGCGGCCATGCCCAGGCCGGCCAGCGCGGTGGAGGCGCCCATCAGCTTGAGGAACGAGCGGCGGGAAACTTCCGCGTCGCCCTCATCGGCCATCTCGGCGGCCCCCTGCGGGAACTCGCGCTCCAACCAGTGGCGGAATTCGGCGGTATCTTCAAGCTGCCCCGCGCTGCGCCAGGCGACGGTGGCTTCGTCGGCGGGAACTGCGGGGTGATTCCAGGTGCGCTTGCTCATGTTAGACTGCGGGAAATTGGATTGACAATGGGGCGGAACTCGGGCGGATCAGGATCAATGGTGACAGGTGGCACACGTCGTCTTGGGTGCCACCTTGAATTGCTCTTTGAGCTTGAGCCCGAATGCGGCGGGCGTGCTCACCCCGGGCTGCGGGTGGTCCTTGAGGTATTGGGCCGCGTCGTAGTTCATGTTATAGACCTCCTCGAGCGGGCGGAGCTGGGTTTCCGGCGCGCGATGGCAACTCAGGCACCAGCCCATCGATTGGTTTTGGTCTTGCGAGACCACCTCCATCTTGTCGACCGCGCCGTGGCAACTCACGCAGGAGATGCCGCGGTTGACATGGGCCGAGTGGTTGAACTTGACGTAATCGGGGGCCTTGTGGATGCGCAGCCACTCGATCGGCTTGCCATCGAAACCGGCAAACGACGGATCCACCGACTTGCGCAGCGGGGCCAGCTTCGGGCTGTCGCGCAACACATGCTGGTGGCAGTTCCAGCAGGTGTTGCCGGTCGGCACGTTGGAATGCCCCGCCACATCCACAAACGAATGGCAGTAGCGGCAATCCATGCCGAGCTGATCGATGTGGAGCTTATGCGAAAACGGGATCGGCTGGGACGGTTGGTAGCCGACGACCTGGGCCTTGGGCGTGGCGTAATAGGTGAAGGCCAGCAGGCCGCCGGCGGCCACCGAGAGCACGCAGAAGGCGATTTTCAGGGGCAGCAGGTTCGACCAGCGGGGAAAGATGTTTGCCATGGGAGGGCTTTGGGAAATGGGATGAGGATTGCGGCAAGGGTCACAGACAAATTCAAAAGCACCCCGAACGTCGCCGCACGAGGCCGCAAAGATGCAACCCATTGCCAACCTTGCAACCGAAAAAATCAGCTTTTTCTATCGTCAGCCGCGCGGATTCTTGCATCGGACAAGTCGGCGTGGGGGTTCTCCCGCCACTTGGCTGGGGTTCTCCCGCCCGGATGCCCGGGGCCCAACCCCGAAAATCCCCTCCCACAAACCGCCGCCACCCACAGGGCCGCGCCGCTGCCACCAAACCACCCGGATTGCTGCAGGATTGGAACTTTTCCTTGCGTATCAAGTGCTCTGCTTGGTTACTGGTGCCGATGATTTCCCCACTCCGCTCCCCCCACCTCCGCCGCTTGCTCGTCCTGCCGTGGCTGGTGGCGGCTGCCGTGGCCCAGAGCGGGCCGCCCAGTGGTGCCGCGGCAAGCCCATTGCGCGCGGAAGTGTACATCGTCAAGCGCGCCCCCTTCGCACAGACCCTCGCCACCGTCGGCACCTTGCGCGCCAACGAATCCGTGACCCTGGTGCCGGAACTCTCGCGCCGCCTGGTGAAAATCCACGTGGTGGAAGGCAGCGACGTCGCCGCCGGCGCCTTGCTCTTCAAATTGGATGACAGCGACCTGCTCGCCGAACTGGGCGAACTCGACGTCCGCCTCAGCCTCGCCCGCGCTAATAAAAAACGCGTCGATAGCCTGGCGTCGCGCAGTGCCATCAGCCAGCAGGAAATCGACATCTCCACCTCCGAGCTCAACCTGCTCGAGGCCCAGCGCAACACCAAGGTAGTGCAAATTGCCAAAACCGAAATCCGCGCCCCGTTCGGCGGCCGCGTCGGCGTGCGCCTGGTCAGCGAGGGCGCGTTTGTGTCGCCGGCCACGCCGCTCATCACGCTGCAAGACGTGTCGCGCATCAAGGTGGATTTCCCGCTGCCGGAGCGCTACTCGGGCGAAGTCAAAAGCGGCCAGAAATTCTCCTTCACGGTGGCTGGCAACGGGGTGGTGTTTGAAGGCGTGGTGGCGGTGCTCGAACCGGCCATCGACGCCACCACCCGCAGCCTGTTGGTGCGCGGCCTGTGCACCACCCCAAAAGGCCTGCTGCCGGGCGGATTCGCCGAAGTGGCCCTCACCTTGGACGAACTGGCCAATGGCTTCATGGTGCCGAGCCAGGCGATCGTGCCCTCGCCGCGCGGCCAGGGGCTCTACATCATCAGCGCCGGCAAGGCGCGCTTGCAGGCGGTGGAACTCGGCATCCGCACCGACGAGCAGGTGCAAATCCTGCGCGGCGTGAGCGATGGCGACGTGGTGGCCATCACCAATCTGCTGCGCATCCGCCCCGGGCTGGCAGTCACCGCTGAGCAAAGATAAGGATATAAATTCTAAATTCTAAATTCTAAATTCTAAACCAAGAGCATGGCGTCCCCTCTGTATTTCTTTTCTGCGTTTAGAATCTCGTGCTTGGGATTTATGATTTCAAATCCATGAGCCTATCCGAAACCAGCATCCGGCGCCCGGTGCTTGCGATCGTGATGTCGCTCATCATCGTGCTGTTTGGCGTCACCGGCTTTGCCTTTCTCGGAGTGCGCGAATATCCGGCGGTGGACCCGCCCATCGTCACGGTGCAGACGAGCTATCCGGGCGCCAATCCCGACGTGGTCGCCTCGCAGATCACCGAGCCGCTCGAGCAGGTGATCAATGGCATCGCGGGCATCCGCACCCTCGCCTCCGAATCGCGCCAGGAACGCAGCACCATCACCGTCGAGTTCACCCTCGACTCGGATCTGGATGCCGCGGCCAACGATGTGCGCGACCGCGTGGCGCGGGCCGCCCGCAGCTTGCCCGTGGATTCCAACCCGCCGGTGGTCGAGAAGGCCGACGCGGATTCCTCGCCGATCCTGTTCCTTTCGCTGGAAAGCGACCAGCGCAGCATCCTGGAAGTCAGCGACATCGCCGACCGCGTGGTGCGCGAACGAATGGAGACGATCCCCGGCGTCTCATCAGTTAGAATCTTCGGCGAGAAACGCTACGCCATGCGGCTGTGGATGGACCCGGTCAAACTCGCCGTCCACGGCCTGACCCCGGCGGATGTGCAAACCGCCCTGGACAAACAAAACGTCGATCTGCCCAGCGGCCGGCTCGAAGGCACCACCAACGAGTTGTCACTGCGCACCTTGGGCCGGCTGACCACGCCCGCGGAATTCGACAACCTCATCATCAAACGGGAAAACGGCCGGCAGATCCTGTTTGGGGACATCGGCACGGCCGAACTCGGCCCCGAAAACCTGCGCACCGGCTTCAAGAGCGACCAACTCTATCGCATCGGGGTGGCGGTCATCCCGCAACCTAACACCAACGCCATCGCCATCGCCGACGAGTTCCACATACGCCTCGAACAGGTGAAAAAGGAGGTCCCGTCCGATGTCCGCGTCGAGCTCGGCTATGATTTCACCCGCTTTGTGCGGCGCTCGGTGGCCGAGGTCGAGGACACGCTGCTGATCGCCTTCGGCTTGGTGGCGCTGATCATTTTCCTGTTTCTGCGCGATTGGCGCTCGACGATCATTCCGGTCATCGCCATTCCGGTGAGCATCATCTCCGGTTTCTTCATCATGTATGTGGCCGGCTACTCGATCAACGTGCTGACGCTGGTGGCCATCGTGTTATCCATCGGCCTGGTCTGTGATGACGCGATCGTGGTGCTGGAAAACATCTACTCCAAAATCGAGGACGGCATGTCGCCACTGGATGCCGCGCTGCATGGCTCGCGGGAAATCTACTTCGCGGTCATCTCCACCACCTTCGCCCTGGCGGCGGTGTTTCTGCCGCTCATTTTCCTCTCCGGCCTAACCGGCCGCCTGTTCCGCGAATTCGGCATCACCCTGGCGGGCTGCGTCATCGTGTCCGCCTTCGTGGCGCTCACCTTGTCGCCGATGATGTGCCGGTTTCTGCTCAAACCCCATGGCACCCGGCCTAACATTTTCTACCGCTCCACCGAGCCGTTCTTCCGGCTGGTCACCGCGGGCTACCGCGCGATGCTGGCGCCGTTTCTGCACTGGCGCTGGCTGGCGCTGCCCATCGTGCTCATCAACGGCGGCATCATCGGCTGGCTGGCCACCACCCTGCCGCGCGAACTCGCCCCGCTCGAAGACCGCGAGAACGTGCGCATCAATATCACCGCCCCCGAAGGCGCCAGCTTCGAATACACCGAGAGCTGGATGGATAAAATCGCCATCCATGTCGATGAGCACGTGCCCGAACGCTCGCGTTCCTTCAGCATCCTCGGTGGCGGCGGCGGCCGCTCCGAGGCCAACGCCGCAGCCCAGAATATCTATCTGCAAGTGCCGGCCGCGCGCACCCGCAGCCAGGCCCAGATCGCCGCGCAACTCGCCACCGACCTGCAGGAGTTCACCGGCGTGCGCGCAATCGCCACCCAACCGCCGACCATCGGCGACCGCCGCAGCGGCCAGCCGTTATCCTATGTGCTGCAGGCGCCTAACTTCGAGGCTCTGGTCAAGGTGTTGCCGGAGTTTCTGGCCGAGGCCGGCCGCAGCCCGATCCTCCGCCAGGTCGATGTCGACCTCAAGGTCAACCGCCCCGAGGGGATCATTGCCATCGATCGCAAAAAGGCCGCCGAACTCGGCATCTCGGTGGCCGAAATCGGCAGAACCGTCGAGTTCGCCTACTCCGGCAGGCGCTTCGGCTACTTCCTCAAGGACGGCAAACAATACCAGATCATCGCCCAAATGCGCCGCCAGGACCGCAACGACCCGGGCGACTTGAAAAAGTTGTTCGTCAAAACCGCGGCGGGCACCATGGTTTCGTTAGATAATCTGGTCAGCTTCACCGAGTCCGCCAGTCCGGCGGCCATTTTCCGTTTCAACCGCGCGGTGTCCGCGACCATCCAGGCGACCCCCGCGCCGGGCCACACCCTCGGCGATGGCATCGCCGAACTCGACCGGGTCGCCGCCAAGGTGCTGCCGGAGGATTTCCGCACCTCGCTCTCCGGCCAATCGCGCGACTTCGCGGAGAGTTCCTCGGCGTTGTTGTTTGCCTTCCTGCTCGCGCTGCTCATCATCTATCTGGTGCTCGCCGCCCAGTTTGAGAGTTTCCGCGACCCGTTCATCATCATCCTCACCGTGCCGCTGTCCGTCGCCGGGGCGCTGCTCTCGCTGTGGCTCACCGGCCAGACCCTCAATGTCTTCAGCCAGATCGGCATCATCATGCTCATCGGCATCGTCACCAAAAACGGCATCCTCATCGTCGAGTTCGCCAACCAGCGCAAGGCCGCCGGCCGGCCCCGCCACGACGCCGTGCTGGAGGCCGCCTGCGCCCGCTTCCGCCCGATCCTGATGACCAGCTTCGCCACCATCTTCGGCATTTTGCCCATCGCCTTGTCGTTAGGTTCGTCCGGCGGCTCGCGCCAGTCGTTAGGCATCGCCGTGGTCGGCGGCCTGCTCTTCTCCGGCCTGCTCACCCTCTTCGTGGTCCCGGCCGTCTATGCCATCTGCTCCCGCCCCTCCCACCGCGCCGCCCCCGTAACCCCCGCGTCGTGAAGCGGCCGGGTGCCGGCGGCCCGCGCCCGCCCGGTTAGGCCTCAAATCCAACAATTCTCCTCCACCCGGGATATTGCCCTCATTCCGCATTTGCTGCTTGGCTCGCTGATCATGCAGGGTGGTTTCTGAAGGAGGCTTTATTTCCAACGCCGTGATATTGGTCGTTGGAGACTCTAATGGACGCGCAGTTGTGTCGGCACAGTTACAATTCTCTGGCCCCTGCACCAGACCTCCAAGCAAGACCGAATTCAGATCATTTTATTTTTCAGTGCACAAGGATTTTGACAGATACACTGTGGTGAACGTTGGCAGTTATATTGGAAAAAATGTCTTCTTCAAACCCTATCGGTTGCCAGAGATGTCAATACCCCACCCAACCGCCGCATCGGGCCCCTGGAAGTAGTTAGATCCCGGGTCCCGCACCACCCTGCGTATGGCTCCGCACCGGGCGGTTCCAATCAGACTCGGGCATCAGGCCCGGAGTGAAGAAGGAACAAGAGGGTCTCGCGCAAAGCCGCCAAGGCGCAACGGTAAAGCAGAACATATTGAGGAAACCCGTACTTCGCGTCTCTGCGCCTTTGCGCGAGACCCTCTTGGAACCCACCTGAGGTGATTCGCACGCAGGCAATTAGACGTTCCCGTCGGGAGGACCGCGAAGATTTTTGGTCATCCCACATTTTTCGCTGCCGATCTTTTCGCTTGCTGTCTCGGGCGGGTGGTGGCAGATTCGCGTGGTTAGAGCAAGGCGCGGTGGGCCCGGACCCCACCAGCCAAGACCGAACAAATCTCCGCTGCCCGCCCGACATCAGCTCCACAAACCCAAATCAACAGTCACCCTGCCCGCCGGCGGCTAGGCTTGGCGTTCGGCAAGAGAAATTTACAACAAGAGCATTATGACATCACAAATGAAAAAGACACCTCTAAAGCAACCGGTAATTGCAGTGCTTGGCTTCACACTCACCATTGCCAACGCTGACATTGGTGGTGTCATCGAAGGTGATTTCTCGATCTACGATGTGTCTGGAGCATACTCGTACGGAGGCCAGTTTGGCCTTTCATATCAGTCTGATTACGGGACGCATTACCTTCTCGGAGGAGCCTTCTATCTGGAACAAGACGACAGCCCCAATCCGTTCGGCGGAAGCTTTGACGTCGACTCCGTGGGCTTTGGGCTTGCGTATCGCTATGGGTTTTCCTACTTCAAGGATTTCGAGCCATACCTCGAGTACGGGTGGAACCACATCTCAGCGTCATACAACTCAACAGATATCTTTGGCAACCCAACGAATCTTGAGTCGGACAATAACAGCGTTTATGCCGAGCGCGGCATAAACGCTGTTATGCCGCGTCCAAAATTATGCCGCGTGGCAGCTTGAAAGTCGGTTTTTCCAGGCTCGGGGGCTTGGTCCGATGCTTGCGTGCGCGGCATAAATCAAGTGATCTCGTTTATTCGGCAATGGTTGCCGGATGAAA
>CAIZNN010000072.1 GCA_903934285.1 Akkermansiaceae bacterium
CAAAGCGAGCAAGAACCGATCAAATCAAGCGCCCCCAATCTTGTTAGCCCGACTCCTGGCGTCTCACGCTCACGCTGGCGGCGGTGCTGTTCTTTCAAGGGGGGACAAGAGTGTCCCCGCTCCGTCCCCGCTTCAGCGCACTGCCATGGCCAGTTCCCCCTGCCATAACGTGAACGTGCCCTGCGCCAGGCGCAGTGGATTTCTTCGGATATAGCGCACGGCATTGGCAAAGTGCCCGGCATCACGGATCATCGTGTCACGATAGTTTTTCTGCCAAATGCTTCCCCTCCCGATCCGGCGTGCACTAACACCCTTCCATGTTTGCATGAGTTTTTCGAGCCTGATCTTTGGCCTGAACAACAGATGGACATGATTGGGCATGATCACCCACGCATGATGGATAGCGCGGCTTCCATGATCTATCATCAGGGTCTCTTGCAGATGCTGCCGGGCGCTGGCATCCCGCAGCAAACAGGATCCGCAACCCTCATCAAGCCAGCTTTCCAGCTTCCAGGTAAAGCGCTGGTGGTATTCCTGTTGTTCTTCCGGGGAGAATGGCTTCGGGTGGTGCTTCAGCCAAACCGCGTATTCCTCCCGCCATTGCCGGAGTTTCGTCCCTGGCATCGCGTCGCCAAGGCGAAAGGTCACGAATTGCATGGCCTCGCCCTGCTGCCAGTGGGGCAAATCGGCACCATGTTTGAGGATTTTTTCCGATGCATTGAGGAAATCGCCCATCTCACATAGCAGATAGAGCGGGAGCAGTTTGTCAAGGGAGAACTGGAGCGGGGACACTCCTGTCCCCCAGTGCGAAGCGAGCAAGAACTGATCAAATCAAGCGCCCCCAATCTTGTTAGCCCAACTCCTAGCGTCTCACGCTGGCGTGGCGTGGCGCTGTTCTTTCAAGGGGGGACAAGAGTGTCCCCCCTCCGTCCCCGCTTCAGCGCACTGCCATGGCCAGGCCACCCCGCTGTTGGTGCCCTTGATCGAGGAAAACTGGATCCATCACCCCGCCACCCGTCAACTCCGCGTGCCTTCCCGCTTGCCGATACCGGGCAGAGCGGGCACACTCCGCGCCGTGAACTCAACTCCTCTCGGATTTTTCGACTCGGGTGTCGGCGGCCTCACCGTGGTGCGGGCGGTCCAGGAACTGCTGCCGGCGGAAAACATCTTGTACCTGGGCGATACCGCACGGGTGCCCTATGGCTCGAAAAGCCCGGAAACCATCCGCCAGTTCGCCGATGAGGACGTGCGCTTCCTGCTGGCCCAGGGGGTCAAGGCGGTGGTGGTGGCGTGCAATACCGCCTGTGCCCACGCCCTGCCGCGCTTGCGCGACCACTACCGCGTGCCGATCCTCGGCGTCATCGAGCCCGGCGTGGAGGACGTGCTGGCCGACCCCAAGGCCGAGCGCATCGGCATCATCGCCACCCGCGGCACCATCGGGTCGCACGCCTATCAACACGCCCTGGCCCAGCGCCGCACCGGCTTGATCATCCACGGTCAGGCCGCCCCGTTGCTGGTGCCCCTGATCGAGGAAAACTGGATCGATCACCCGGCCACCCGCCAAATCCTCAAGGTCTATCTCGACCCGCTGGTGGACAAGGGCATCGACACCCTGATGTTGGCCTGCACCCATTACCCCTTGCTCATTCCGGTGCTCAAAGACTTGTTGCCGCCCGGCGTGCGCCTGGTCGATTCCGCCACCACCTGCGCCCAACATCTCAAACGCGAGCTCACCCGCCTCAACTTGCTCGCCCCAGCCGACCAAACCGGCAAACTCGAGCTCTACCTAACCGACTTGTCGGAGCAGTTCGAGCAACTCGCGCGGCAGTTCCTCAAAAAATCCCCCGGCCGGATCCGCCGCGCGATGTTAGACTGCTGAGCTTGTGGCCTCATGGCTGGCCTGCCATCGCGGCCGCGCCCCTGAATTTTTTGCTTTCATTGTTCAAATATTTCTGAACAATACGTTCCTCATGAAACCAAAGCTGTTTGGAGCCGACGGTCTTCGCGGCCGGGCCAATGAATACCCGATCACCGCGGAGGTGGCGCTGTTGCTGGGCAAGGCGATGGCGCGGGTGTTGCGCTCTTCCGGGGTCAACCGCAACCGGGTGTTGCTGGGCAAGGACACCCGGATCTCCGGCTACATGTTAGAGATGGCGCTCACCAGCGGGCTGGTGTCGATGGGCATGGATGTGTTCATGGTGGGGCCGCTGCCGACCCCGGCGGTGGCGCATCTGACCAAATCGATGGGAGCGGCCGCCGGCCTCATGATCACCGCCTCGCACAATCCCTACGAGGACAACGGCATGAAGATTTTCGGGCCGGACGGCTACAAATTGTCGGATGAGCTGGCCGAGGCCATTGAGCGGCATGTGCGGGGGCTGGAGCCGGAGGCCGACCCCTTGCCGCCGCGGCAGATAGGCAAGGCGCACCGCATCGAGGATGCGCGTGGCCGCTACATTGAATTTGCCAAGCAGACCGCTGACAACGTGCCGCTGCACGGGCTCAAGGTGGTGGTTGATTGCGGGCATGGGGCGGCCTATTTCATAGCGCCGCTCATCTTCAAGGAGCTCGGTGCGGAGGTGATCATGACCGGGTGCCAGCCCGACGGGCTCAACATCAATGACGGCTGCGGCGCGCTGTACCCGGAGGCCGCGGGCGAATTGGTGCGGCGCTATAATGCCGACCTCGGCATCTCCTTCGATGGCGATGCGGACCGGGTCATTTTCACCGATGCCAGCGGCCAGGTGGTTAGCGGCGACCGGATTCTGGCGCTGTGTGCCATCAGCCTCAAGGCGCAGGGGAAATTGCGCCATGACACGTTGGTGGCCACGGTGATGAGCAACCTCGGGCTCAAGCCGGCCATGGCCCAACATGGAATCAAGTTGGAGCTCACCGCGGTGGGCGAGCGCCATGTCATCGATGCCATCCGCAAGCACGGCTATGCGTTTGGCGGCGAAAATTCCGGCCATCTCATTTTCGCCGATCATGGCACCACCGGCGACGGCATTCTCAGCGCCTTGCAGGTGCTGCGCACGATGCATGCCCGCAATGCCACCTTGGCGCAACTGGCCGCCGTGATGCAGGAATACCCGAGCCAGTTGGCCAACATGCCGGTGGTGGCCAAGCCGCCGCTTGAATCGCTGCCCAAATTGCAGAAGCTGATGGTTCAGGCGCACAAGGAGTTTGGCGAGCACGGCCGCCACTTGATCCGCTATTCCGGCACCGAAAACAAAATCCGCGTGCTCGTCGAGCACAAGGAGGTCGAGCAGGTGCACGTGTGGGTGAGCAAATTTGCCACCGTCATCCGCGATGAAATCCGTTGAGCTGCCCGAGTTATGGAATTGCCCCCGTCATCTGATTGCGCGCCGTTGTCGCTGACCCGCAGCATTGCGGAGTTTCCGCTCGGCAACATCCCGTTGTGGCAACACCAACAGACGGCCGTCGCCCAGGCCGGCCTGGCACCCGCCGCCGCCGCGCACCTCACGCTCCACCCGCACGCCTGGCTGGCGGCAGCGGATCTAACCGCCCTGGCGGGGTCTGCCGCCACCACCCTGGTGGACGCCTCGCTAACACCCCTGGCGTGGCGCGGCGCCGCGCCCGACCCGCAGCAGGCCCTGGCGGCGGCGGCCTCGTTTCTGATTCGCTATCCGTGGGATGTGTTGCGGGCCAACGAGGAATACGTGGCCGGCCTGACCGCAACGCGATTGTTAGGCGAGGTGCACGCGTCGGCGGTGCTGGAGGGGGTCGTTCAGTTAGGGCTGGGATCGCGGATTTTGCCCGGGGTGTTCATTGAGGGCAACGTGGTGGTGGGGGCCCACTGCAAAATTGGCCCGAATTGTCATCTGCGGGGCAATACCAGCATCGGGGCGGGCTGTCACATCGGGCAAGCCGTCGAAATCAAGAACTGCCTGATTTTGTCCCGCACCAGCATCGGCCATCTTTCCTACCTTGGCGATTCGGTGGTGGGCGAGGCGGTCAATTTCGGGGCCGCCACCACCATTGCCAATTTGCGCCATGACGGCCACCACCACCGCTCGATGGTGGCAGGCCGCTTGGTGGACACCGGCCGGAGCAAGTTTGGCGCGATCATCGGCGATGGTGTCCACACCGGCATCCACACCGTGATCTATCCGGGGCGCAAGCTCTGGCCTCACACCAGCACCCGCCCGGCCGAGATTGTGCAACGGGATGTGGTTGGCGGCGACGCGGTTTTGCCCTAGACCGTCGCCCGCATGCAGCGCCCATCCCCCGGCCAACGGTGGCTCTCCACCTCTGAACCCACCCTCGGCCTCGGCCTGGTCCGCGCCTGCCATGGCGATACCGTCGAACTCGAGTACCCGGCCGCCGGGGAAACCCGCGTCTACGCCCTGGCCACCGCCCCGTTGGTTAGGGTCCGCTTCAGCCCGGGCGATGCCATCGCCGATCAGGCCGGCCACCCGCTGACCGTCGAGTCGGTATCCGCGCATGCGGGCATTCTGACCTATCACGGTGGCGGCCGCCACCTCGTCGAAACCGGGTTGCTCGACTCGCTCAGTTTCATCCGGCCGGACAAGCGGCTGCTTGCCGGGCTCGCCGATGGGCCGCGGGAGTTTGATTTCCGGTTGCAAGCCCTGGCTTGGAATACCCGGCTGCGCCAAGCCACTTGCCGTGGCTTCGCCGGTGCCCGCATCGCGTTGCTCCCGCACCAGCTTGCCATCGTCGCCGAAACCGCCGCCCGCCTCCACCCCCGCGTCCTGCTCGCCGACGAAGTGGGCCTCGGCAAGACCATCGAAGCGTGCCTCATCCTGCATCGGCTGCACCTCACCGGGCGCGCCGCGCGTTGCCTCATCCTGGTGCCCGAGCCGCTCATCCACCAGTGGTTCATCGAGTTGCTGCGCCGCTTCAATCTGCGTTTCGCCATTTACGATGAGGCCCGCTGCCTCTCGCTCGAAGCCCACGCCGCCGCCGCCGCCAATCCCTTCCTCGACTCCCAGCTCATCCTCGCCGCCACCGCCTTTCTAACTGATAACCCGCAGCGCGCCGGCCAGGCCCGCGCCGCCGGCTTCGAGCTGCTCCTGGTCGATGAGGCCCATCACCTTGAATGGGCACCGGACCAACCATCCGCCGCCTATGCCATGGTCGAGGCCCTTGCCCGCGACATCCCCGCCTTGCTCTTGCTCACCGCCACGCCCCAGCAACTCGGGCCCGCCGGCCATTTCGCCCGCCTGCGGTTGTTAGATCCGGACCGCTACGCCGATCTCGCAACCTTCCTCGCCGAATCCAGCTCCTACGCCGCGCTGGCCGCCGCGGTGGATGCCCTCAAGCACGGCGGCCTGCCCGCATCGCTCGCCGCCTTCACCGCCCGCTCACCGCGCGCGGCCGCCCACCTAACGGCCCTGCGTGGCGGCGACGCCGCCGCCCGCGCGCCGTTGCTTGGCGAGTTGATCGACGCCTTTGGCACCGGCCGCGTGTTGTTCCGCAACACCCGCGACCAACTCACCGGCTTTCCCGCGCGCCAACCCCACCTCCACCCGCTGGCGCGCGGTGCCTCGCCCTACCCGTGGCTCGCCGCGCTGCTGCGTTCGCTCCCGGAGACCGAAAAAGTCCTCCTCATCACCAGTTCGCCCGATGCCGCCATCGCGGTGCAGCAAAAACTCCTCGCCCACCTCCACCTCGCCACCGCCCTCTTCCATGAGCATCTCAGCTTGCTCCAGCGCGATCGCAACGCCGCCTGGTTCGCCGACCCCGAGGGCGCCCGCCTCCTGATCTGTTCGGAAATCGGCAGCGAGGGCCGCAACTTCCAGTTCGCCCGCAACCTCGTCCTGTTCGGCCTGCCGCGCGACCCGGAGTTGTTAGAACAGCGCATCGGCCGGCTCGACCGCATTGGCCAGACCGGCACCATCCACATCCACGTGCCCTACGGCATCCAGAGTCGCTCCGAACTCCACGCCCGCTGGCTCCACGACGGCCTTGATGCCTTCAGCCGCCCGCTCAAGGGGGCCACCACCTTGGCCAGCGCGTTGCTGCCTGAACTCGACGCGCTTGGCCACCTGCCCGCAACTTCGCCACAATTCCAGGCATTCCTGCGCCGCAGCCGCGCCCTCAAGGACAGCGTCGCCCACCAACTCGCCACCGGCCACGACCGCCTGCTCGAACTCGGCGCACCCGCCCCGCAGCAAGCCGCGGAATTGTTAGACACGCTGCGGGCGGCTGATGGCGACGCGCGCTTCGAGCGTTTTGCGCTGCGGCTCTTCGACCACCTCGGGCTCGATGTGAGCGACCTGAGCCACCGCAGCTACCACCTTGCCCGCGGCCATCGCCACAGCGAGGCGTTCGCCGAGTTGCCTGCCGATGGCGTGGCGGTCACCTTCGACCGCGCCACCGCGCTGGCCCGCGAGGAGCTGGGATTTCTCAGCGCCGACCACCCGCTCTTGCTCGGCGCGCTCGAGCACCTCCTCGATGGCGAGTCCGGCAGCGCCAGCTTCGCCCATTGGCAGTCCGGCCACGGCAAGGCGCTCCTGCTGGAAGCGGCTTTCGTGTTAGATTGCCTCGCCCCCACCCACCTCCACCTCGACCGCTTCCTGCCACCCACCCTCATCCGCATCCTGGTCGACCACCACGGAAACCCGTTAGATGCGGCCCCGCCCGCCGCGCTGCTCACCCCCGGCGACTCGCGCCGACTGGTTGGCCAGACCACCTTTCGCAGCGAGATCTTCCCCACGATGCTCGCCGCGGCCCACGCCCTGGCCACCGCCGCCGCGAGCGCCCCGGCCGCCGCCGCCTGCCAACTCGCCGCGGCCACCCTCAGCGCGGAGGTCGAGCGTCTCGCCGACCTCGCCACCCGCAACCCCACGATTGCCCCAGCCGAAATCGTCGCCTGCCGCGCCCGCCGCGAAGCCGCCCTCACCGCCCTCGCCACCCCGCGCCTCCGCCTCGACGCGCTGCGCCTCATCTGGCGCACCTGAGCGGGGCGCCGCCGCCGCCCCGCAGCGTTGCATAGGCATGATACCTACATCGTGGCGCGTCGCGACGATTTTGGAAAAATTAGGTTGGTTTGTTAGCGCTTGGCTGGTTGACAAGCGGGGGCATGCTTGACCAAGCTCCGACACGCGCGGTGCGCCAAGGGTTCGCCGCCGTCGCCATAAACCTCCAATCAGGATTTCCAAAGCTGTGTTTTCCAACGAAGATTACCTTGCAGATTTGCTCGCCGAGGCCGGTTTGGTCAGTGCCGAGCAGATCGCCTACGCGCGTTCGTCCTTATCCGGCCGGGAAACCCTGGTCGAACATTTGCTGGCCACCACCAGCCTGTCGCAAGAAGACGTCGCCCGCACCCTGGCCGCCAACGCCGGCATCCCCTTCGTCAAACTCGCCGATTTCAACTACGATCTGGGAATCACCGAAACCATCTCCGACGAGGTCGCCAAGCGCTACCGGGTCATTCCGGTGCAGGACGACGGGGTGTACCTCACTGTGGCGGTGGCCGACCCGCTGGACTTCGAGATGCTCGACAGTTTGCCGCATGTGATCGGGCGCGAAGTGAGTCTCACCTGTGCCACGCCGAAGGATATAACCCAGCATCTGAGCCAGATTTACGGGGTGGAAGCGGCTAAAGCCGGTGATCTTGGGTTGGGACTGACCGTCTCCACCGGCGACGCGGAGGCGGGATCGGAAGCCGATGATGCCCCCATTATCCGCTTGGTGTTCCAAACCCTCACCGAGGCTTTCCGCCTGCGCGCCTCCGATATCCACATCGAACCGCTGGAAACGTCCGTCCGCATCCGCTACCGCCTCGATGGCAAACTCGTCGAGGTCGACAACCACCCGAAAAAGTTGCTCCCGGCCATCATCGCGCGCTTGAAGGTGATGAGCGGCTCCATGTCGATTGCCGAAAAACGCCTGCCGCAGGACGGCCGCATTCAGCTCAAAATGGGCGATAAGGAAGTGGACTTGCGGGTGTCCTCGGTCCCCTCCAATCATGGCGAGTCCATCGTCATGCGTATCCTTGACAAGACCGCGCTGCTGCTCGGCCTGCCCGAGTTGGGGTTTTTCTCCGATGACCAGACTGTCTTCGAGCAACTCCTCGGCCTGCCCGATGGCATCCTGCTGGTCACCGGGCCGACCGGCTCGGGTAAAACCACCACCCTCTACGCCTGCCTCAACGTCATCAACCGGCCGGACAAAAAAATCATCACCGTGGAAGACCCCGTCGAGTACGAACTGCCCGGCATCAATCAGGTGATGGTCAAAACGGATATTGGCATGACCTTTGCCGCCGCCCTGCGCGCCATGCTCCGCCAAGCCCCCAATATCATCATGATCGGGGAAATCCGCGATGCGGAAACCGCCAACATCGCCATCAACGCGTCGCTCACCGGGCATTTGGTGTTCTCGACCTTGCACACCAATGACGCGCCGTCCGCCGTCGCCCGTCTCGCCGATATCGGCGTCAAACCGTTCCTCATCGCCTCCGCCGTGCGCGCCGTGCTCGCCCAACGCCTCGTGCGCAAACTCTGCCCGATTTGCAAGGGCCCGGCCAGCCTAACCGAAAAAGAGATGCGCGCCCTCTCGCTCGATACCGCCCGCCTCGCCGAAGCCACCATTTTCAGCCCGGTGGGTTGTGAAAAATGCCGCGGCAATGGCTATCGCGGGCGCATGGGCATCTTCGAGTTGTTCCTCATCGATGACGAAGTGCGCCAAATGATCAACACCGGCTTGACCACCACCCAACTGCGCCGCCGCGCCCGCGAACTCGGCATGCGCACGCTGCGCGAGGATGGCATCCGCAAAGTCCTCGCCGGCCTCACCTCCGGCAGCGAGGTCGTCCATGCCACCATGTCCGACTTGGATTAAATTCTAAATCCTAAATTCTAAATTCTAAATTCTAAATTCTAAATTCTAAATTCTAAATCCTAAATCCTAAATTCTAAATCCTAAACAAATCAAAGGCATGCGCCAGGCACTCTCCTCTTCTCTTCTCTGCGTTTAGAATTTCATGCTTGGAATTTAGTGCTTGGAATCTAGTGCTTGGAACTTAGTGCTCAGAATATAGCGCTTTCTCTTTCTCCCGTCTCATGGACCACAATCAGCTCATCGAACTTTTCCAATCGCGCGGCCTCATCGATCGCTCGCTGGCGCAGGACGTCCTCGCCGAAATCGAACACAGCGGCAAGGAGGTGGCCGAAATCCTCGCCGACTTCCAAATCGTCCACTCGCGCGACGATGTCTGGCCCATCGTCGCCTCCGAACTCGGCACCGAGGTGGTCGATATCCGCAACTGGATGCCGCCCGAAGCCCTGCTCGCCTTGGTCCCGGCCGGCACCGCCCGCCTGCATGGCGCGCTGCCCATCAAGTTCGATGAAACCGGCCTCTACGTCGCCCTGGTCGATCCGCTCAACCCGCAAACCGTCGAAGACCTCCGCTTCGCCCTCGGCCGCGAAATCCACCTGCTGGTCGCTCCGGACTACCTCGTCGAACAAAAAATCAACGATTGCTACGGTGGCGAGGGCAAGGCGATGGAGGACATCCTCAGCCAGCTCCAACTCGGCGGCGACGCGGTCAATGCCGTCGACCTCGAAGCGGAGGCGAACTCCGCGCCGATCGTCCGCTACGTCGATCTCGTCCTGTATCAGGCGATCAAGGAGAAAGCCTCGGACATCCACTTCGAGCCGTTTGAGAAGGACTTCAAAATCCGCTACCGCGTCGATGGCTCCCTCTACGAGATGGCCCCGCCGCCGGTCCACCTCGCACTGCCGATCATCTCGCGCGTCAAGGTCATGTCCAACATGAACATCGCCGAGCGCCGCCTCCCCCAAGACGGCCGCATCGTCAAACAAGTCGGCGAAAAAATGGTGGACATGCGTGTGTCCACCCTGCCCACCCATCATGGGGAATCGGTGGTGCTCCGGGTGTTGGACCGGTCCTCGGTCAATCTCACCCTCGAGAACCTCGGCCTGCCCGATGACATCTACAATTACGTCACCGAAACGATCGAAAAGCCCAACGGCATCTTTATCGTCACCGGCCCGACCGGCGCGGGTAAAACCACCACCCTCTACGCCGCGCTGCGCCGCATCAATACCATCGACTCCAAGCTGCTCACCGCCGAGGATCCGGTCGAGTATGACATTGATGGCATCATTCAAATCCCCATCAATGAAGCCATCGGCCTGGACTTCCCGCGCATCCTGCGCGCGTTCCTGCGCCAAGACCCGGACCGCATCATGATCGGGGAAATGCGCGACAAGGAAACCGCCACCATCGCCATCCAGGCCGCCCTCACCGGCCATCTGGTTCTTTCCACTTTGCATACCAACGATTCGGCCGGGGCCATCACCCGCCTCATCGACATGGGCTGTGAGCCATTCCTGGTCTCCGCCTCGCTCGAAGGCGTGCTGGCCCAACGGTTGGTGCGCACCATCTGCAAAGAATGTCGCACCTCCTACGAACCCAATGAAGCGATCCTGAGCCAGTTGGGCATCTCGCCGCACGAACTCGGCGACAAACAATTCTTCACCGGCGCGGGTTGCGACATTTGCAGCCAATCCGGCTACCGCGGCCGTCGCGGGCTCTACGAACTGCTCAATATCACCGACCCGATCCGCGATCTGATCACCGGCCGCGCCCCCACCGTGGTCATCAAGCAGAAAGCCATGGAACTGGGCATGAACACGCTGCGCGAGGACGGCCTGCGCAATATCTATCTGGGCACCACCACCATTGAGGAAATCCTCAAATATACTTGATTTCCCCACCCATTGTATTTTGCATTCGCATTCCCCAACCACCCCTGCTTTACTCCCGTCAGTAGCACCCTAGACCCACCGCAACCCTCCCCTAGCCATGGCCAATTTTCAATATTCCGCGCTTGACTCCAAAGGCGAGCAAACCACCGGCGTCGTTTCCGCAACCAATGAAGCGGAAGCCATTCAGAAACTCCGTGTCCAAGGGCTTTACCCGACTCAAATCGTCGAGGAAGGCAAGGGCAAAGCCGCCTTGAAAGGCAAGGCCAAGGTCAAGGCCAAGGGGAAATCCACGACCGCCAAGAGCAGCACCGGGGGCCGCATCAAGCCCAAGAGCCTGATGATCTTTACCCGCCAGCTCGCCACCCTCATCGATTCCGGCCTGCCCCTGCTGCGCAGCCTCACCGTGCTCGGCAAACAAGAGCCCAACCCGGTGCTGCGCTCCACCCTCGGCGCCCTCGCCGATTCGGTGCAAAGTGGTGCCACCTTCTCCGAGTCGCTCGCCCAGCACCCGAAAATTTACAACAAGCTCTACGTCAACATGGTCAAAGCCGGCGAACTGGGCGGGGTGCTCGAAGTGGTCCTCAACCGTCTCGCCGAGTACCAGGAAAAGGCCCAGAAACTCAAAAACAAGATTGTTTCGGCGATGGTGTATCCGGTCATTGTCATGTTCATTGCCGTGGCGATCCTGGTGTTCCTGATGATTTTCATCGTGCCGAAGTTTGAGACCATGTTCGCGGAAATGGGCAATGCCGAACTCCCCGGCATTTCCAAAGTCGTCTTCGGCGTCTCCAAATTCTTCATCGCCACCCCCTTTGGCGTGCCCAACGCCGTGTTCGTGCTGATCCTCTTCGGCGTCGGCGTGTTCCTCTTCAATATCTGGGGGCGCACCAAAGGCGGCCGCTTCGCCATCGACACGCTCAAACTCCGCTTGCCGATTTTCGGCGACATCCAGCGCAAGAGCGCCGTGTCGCGCTTCTCCCGCACCCTCGGCACCCTCGTCACCTCCGGCGTGCCGATTCTGCAAGCCCTCAACATCACCCGCGACACCGCCGGCAATGTCGTCATCTCCGGCGCCATCGAAAAAGTCCATGAGGCCGTCAAGGAAGGCGAATCCATCGTCACCCCGCTGCAAGCCTCGGGCGTCTTCCCTAACATGGTCATCTCAATGGTCGACGTCGGCGAGGAAACCGGGCAACTGCCGGAAATGTTGCTCAAGGTGGCCGATGTGTATGACGACGAAGTGGATAATGCCGTCACCGCCCTCACCTCCATCCTCGAGCCGATCATGATCGTGGTGTTGGCCTTGGTCGTCGGGTCGGTGGTCTTTGCCTTGTTCCTGCCCTTGATCAAAGTCATCACCACGATGGGCCAAGCTTCTTAAGCGCGGCCTGCACCGCCCGCCGAGCCCCAGTGAGCCCACTCCGCCCCAGTCCCAGTCCCAGTCCCATGAATTTGCCGTCACCTCCTCTGCGCCGTGGTTTCACGCTGATTGAGATGCTTGCCACCATCACCATCATCGTGATCCTCGCCGGACTCGTGGTGGCCGGCATGGACTTCGTCAAACTCAAGCAGAAGCGTGCCACCGCGGAGATGCAAATCAAGCTGTTGGCCAATGCCTGTGAGGAATTCAAACTCGATCAAGGGTACTATCCGGGGCGTTCGGACAATTCCACCGGCGATGGCAAGAACATGTCGAACGAACTGTTCCAGGATCTGTATTGGGATTCCAACCGCGATGGCGCCGGCCCGCTCTCCGATTCCTCCCAGCGCATCTACCTGTCCGACCTCGATCCGGAAAATAACAAACAAGGATGGACCGAAGGCAAGGGCCAGGCCGCCCGCATCCTCGACCCTTGGGGCAACGAATACCGGTATCGCAAGGGCAGCGGTGCCCAAAGCCCCGACTTCGACCTGTGGTCCCCCGGCAAGGATGGCAAAACCAATCCGGAAAATCCCAAGGACAAAGCCAATCGCGACGACGTCCGCAACTTCTGAGCCGCCCCGTCCGCCCTTCCTTCACCACCGCGACCCCACCCCATCCGCGTGGGGCCGCCCCCTACCCTAACATGAGCGACAAAACTCCGGCCGCCGCCAAACCGGCTGGCCCTCCTTCCACCCCTGCCGTGCGCCGGATCTCCCAGCCGCGCCCGAGAAAATCTCCCGCCAAACCTGCTTCCAGTGACGCCACCGAAGCCGCCCCTGCGCCCGCTGTGGCACCCCGCGGCGAGGACCTGCCGCCCGCCAGTGCCGCCGTCGACGCGGCACCCGGCACCTCCCATCAGGAACCCGTGACCGACGCCTGGCCGGAGCCTGAGGCGCCCATCAGCGGCGGCCATGCCGCCTCCGATGCCAAGCGCAAGCGCCGCCGGCGCAAGGGCAAAGGCCAATCCGCCCAACCACACGCCGCCGCCGCGTCCACCGAGGAGAACTTGTCCAGCGACGATGCCGTCGAGCACCTG